>JACQWL010000350.1 GCA_016209255.1 Verrucomicrobiota bacterium | reverse complement strand
TCGAAGGCGCCAGAATTGAAGTGCCCCGGCTCGGCCTGAGCGAGCTCACCGATCACGCGGGACGTTTCGTGCTCTCCGCCGTGCCGGCTGGCGCCCATGAGATCGTCGTTTCCTACCTTGGACTCGATACCGTGCGGAGCCTGGTGACCGTCGCCCCCGGCCAGAGCGCCGTGCGCGATTTCGATCTGACGACCGGCATCTACAAACTCGACGCGTTCAAGGTGGTCGGCGAACGCGAAGGCGACGCCGCGGCCATCACCGCGCAGCGCAATGCGCTCAACGTGAAGAACGTCGTCGCGATGGATTCGTTCGGCAACCTGCCCAACATGAGCGCCGGCGAGGTGATCATGCGCCTGCCGGGCGTCGCGGGCAGCCCGACCGAAGAGGGCCTCAATTATCAATTCAACATCCGCGGCATGAGTGCTGCGCTCAACACCGTCACCATGGACGGCGCCCGCCTCTCGGCCCTCGGCTTCAACCGCGCCTTCGAGAATCAAAGCATCACCAGCGGGATGTTCGACCAACTCGAGCTCATCAAGGGCCATACGCCCGACAAGAGTGCCGAGTCTCTCGGCGGCACGATCAACTTCAAGAGCCGCTCGGCGCTCAACATGAAGGAAAAGCGCCGGATTACCTACAATTTCTCCGCCCGGATTGCGCCGTCATTCACGCAGCAGATCCCGACTCGCGAGCAGCACCGCTCCCAACCGCCCGATCTACGACCCGGCGCACTACTACTTCGACGCCTTCGCCACCTACACGACCCGGCTCTTCCGCGACAAGATCCGCGCCCGCTTCCAGCTCAACGTGCGCAACATTCAGGAATCGAAGGCCCACTTGCGGCCGATCGGCGCCTACCCCAATGGCCAGCCTCACTCGTTCCGTATCATCGACCCGCGCACGTTTATTTTCACCACGACGTTCGATCTGTGAGCGGCGACCGATGCCCGGATTACGGGCCGCCTGCCTCGAGCCATCACCGTTGACGTCCTGGTCGACCGGCGGCGCGGTCGTGGCTTCAGGCGCCGCCTGATTTGTTCCTGGCGAACCTGACAGATTTATCAGGCGGGAGGCTTTGCCGATCGTGACGTGACGTCGTCCTTATTTGTGGCATGAACCTGCACCACGCCATGTTCACTCTCGCCCAAGACGCGGGGCTGCGCGTCGACGAGTTCGCGTTTCTGATCGCCACCGCCGCTCTGCTGATTCTCGGGATCAAGGACTGGGTGATGAACCTGAAAGCCCGTCGTCCGCGCGGTCCCGCAATTGCGCACGCTGAATCAGCGATCGGAATGAGGTCGATGCTGCGGTCATGAGCGATTCCACCCATCCGGTCCGGTTGTTCGCCACCGATCTCGACGATACGATCCTCGGCGATGCGATGGCAGCCGAGCGCTTCCGCTTCACCTGGCAATCGCTCGACGCGGAGCGGCGCCCGTTGCTCGTGTACAACACCGGCCGCAACGTTGGCGACACCCAGTGGCTCGTGTTGGAGCGGCAGCTGCCGGCTCCGGAGTTCATCATCGGGGGCATCGGCACGGAAATGCACGACGCCGTGGATGCGCACGTCGCGGCGGAGTTTCACGCCAGCATCGCGCCGGGTTGGGACGGTGCGACGGTGGAGCGAATCGTGGAGAGCATACCCGGCGTGCACCGGCAGCCCGCGGAGTTTCTCAATCCCTGCAAGTTGAGCTGGCACTGGCATCGCGCCACCGCCGCCGAGGTCGTGCGGCTCGAAATCCAATTCGAGAAGGCCGGACTCGATGTGACGGTGGGCTATGCCAACAGCGTTTATCTCGACGTCGTTCCGCGCCGCGCCGGCAAGGGAAATGCGCTGGCGTGGCTGTGCCGGCGGATCGGCGTGCCGTTGGAGAACGTGCTCGTGGCGGGCGCGAGTGCGAACAACGGCAGCATGTTCGCGCTGGCCGGCGTGCGCGGCATCCTCGTGGGAAATGCGTCGGGCGAATTGTTCGCCGCGGCGGGGCGATTCAAGCCGTTGATCACGCGCGAAAAGATGGCCGACGGCGTGCTCGCGGGGTTGAGCCACTTCGGGGTCCTCGAAGCCGCCGGTCATCTATACATCCCCGGCAGCGACGGTGTCGCCGATTCGCTGTTACGGGACGGAAATCCCGCGTGCTCTGCCTGACCGAAATGTCAGCGCCGGAAGGTTGCAAAGCGGCGCACTGCCGCAGCACTGGAGATAGCACTGCACTTGGTCCCTGCGCCCCCACCATCAACCCCGTACCCCGATGACACTGGTCAACGCCGTAAAACCACTCCGGCCTAACATTCAGTTTCAATCAAGTATCACCATGAATCGAAAAAATACCCCAGCCCTGATCATCGGATGGATGGCGCTGGTCTTCGGACTGGCTCAAGTCACTCACGCGGCGGACCGCAACCCGGCCGCCGCTTCCTCTCAGCAAACCGGCACAGTCACGGGCACGGTAAGCAACACCGCCACCCGTAATCTGCTCGAAGGTGCGAAGGTCGAGGTGACGGCCTTGGGGCTCAGGACGCTCACCGACAATACCGGCCGCTTTGTGCTCACCGGGGTGCCTTCCGGGACACACGAAATCGTCGTGTCCTATATTGGCCTCGATCCTTTCCGCCGTCAGGTGGTGGTCGCCGCCGGTCAGCGCGCCGTGCGCGATTTCGAGCTCACGTCGAGCATCTACCGACTGGAGGCGTTCAAGGTCACGGGGGAACGCGAAGGTGACGCGCTCGCCATCACCGCGCAGCGCAATGCCAGCAACGTGAAGAATATCGTCGCGATGGACTCCTTTGGCAACCTGCCCAACATGAGTGCCGGGGAGGTTGTCATGCGCCTGCCCGGCATCGCTGGCAATCCCACGGAGGAGGGCTTGGCCTACCGCTTCAACGTCCGCGGCATGGACGCCGCGCTCAACACGGTCACCGTGGACGGGGGCCTCATGGCGAGCATCGGCACGAATCGGGCCTTCGAACTGCAGAGCCTCACCGGCACGATGTTCGAGCAGCTTGAGCTGATCAAGGGACACACGCCCGACAAGACCGCTGATTCGCTGGGCGGAACGATCAACATGAAGACGCGCTCGCCGTTGAACATGAAGGAAAAGCGCCGGATTTCCTATAGCGCGACGATGCGGGTCGCCCCTTCGTTCACCGAGCAGATCCCGCTCCGGGAGGAACACCGGGCCCATCCGTTATTGAACCTCGCCTATCAGGAGGTGTTCAGCGTGGTCGGCGGCGAGCGCAACCTCGGCGTGGCGGTGAATCTGTTTTACAGCGAGAACGCCGTGGGCGGGTATCGCGTGACCCATCAGTATCAGAACGCCATTACCCAGCCTGCCTACCTTTGGAGTTACCAGACGCGGGAGAATTTCAACAACCGCAAACAGAGAAGCGTAAATGTGAAGACGGACTACCGCCATTCCTTCAACACCAAGTACTCGCTCAACCTGACCATCAACGACAACGTCGAGCGGTTCCGTCGCTCCTTCAACACCCGGGCCTACACCGGAAACGCCAATACGGTTCCGAACGCCACAACGTCGGGAGTCATTCCCGGTTTCACCGATAAGATCACCCAGGTGCGGGCGATCCCGGCGGCGCAAATCGACATCCTGGCGAATGGGCCGAACAGCTACATTGTCGAAACCTACATGGTGGACTTTGGCGCCGAGCACGAGTACGGCCCGTTCCAGATCGACTACAATGTCGGCTTCAGCCGGAACCACCAGCAAACCGGCCTGCATGCCCGTGGCGGTTCGACCGCGCTGACGAACCGCATCAGCAACATCGGATGGATCGTCGACCGCACGCAGTCCGACACCTACCCTCGTTTCACCCAGACGGCGGGCCTCGACATGACCAATCCGGCTAACTACCGGCCCATCGCGAACGGCCTCACCAAGTCCAGCTCGGAACAGCCGCAGGAAGTTCCGCAGGCCCGCGGAAACGTGCGCTATAAGCTGCCGACGGCCGTGCCGACCCATCTGAAGGCCGGCATCGCCTGGCGCAAGCAGTCGGTGAACCTGCAGAATTATTCCCGCCGCTGGAGCTACATCGGCGCCACGGCGCTCGCCGCCGACCGAAATGCCCGTCCGTTCGCCAACCTCAAGACTGGGATGAATCTTCCCCGCTGGCAGCTTTCGGATTTCTTGGCTGGGGGCTCGGCGGGCTGGTATCCCGCCAATGCGTCACTCTGGCAGGAGGATCTCTACTATCATGAGCAGCTCAAGTATACGGGCACGCGGAAAGCGAGCGAAGAAGTGACCGCCGGCTATGTGATGGCGCAGGGCAGCTTTGGCCGCGACGGCTGGCTGCACCGCACCGGATATCTCACGGGCGTGCGCACCGAGAAGACTGATACGGAGGGCTCGGGCTGGGTGCGGGCCCGGTTTGCCAGCACCGCCGCCCAGCAGCGCGCCGATCCGGTCGGCTCCGCCAAACGCGATTACGACAACACGCAGCGCGTGACCAAGGGGAGTTACACGAAATCGTTCCCGAGCGCGCACCTCACCCACGACATCGCCCCAAATCTGAAGGCCCGGCTCAGTTGGTCCACGAGCTTCGGCCGGCCCGCGCTGTCGAATCTGCTGCCGAACGAGAGTATCAGTGAGACCAATCAGACGGTTACCATCAACAATCCCAGCCTCCTCCCGCAAACAGCAAAAAACTGGGACTTTACCCTGGATTATTATTTCGAGCCCGTGGGCAGCCTGTCGGTCGGCTGGTTCCACAAGAACATCAAGGACTTTATTGTGAGCGGGATCGACGCCGGCATTGTCGCCGGCGGCAACGACAACGGCTATAATGGAGAATACGAAGGCTTCTCACGCCGCACGACCGACAACGCCGGCATGGCGACGGTCAAGGGATGGGAGTTCAGCTACCAGCAGCAG
Organism: Verrucomicrobiota bacterium; assembly: GCA_016209255.1. Classification (GTDB taxonomy): domain Bacteria; phylum Verrucomicrobiota; class Verrucomicrobiia; order Opitutales; family Opitutaceae; genus ER46. The sequence goes on along the minus strand of JACQWL010000350.1, from coordinate 50,828 downwards.
TTCACCTTCCTGCCCGGGCTCCTCAAGGGCCTGAGCGGCTCCGCCAACTATACGGCCATCGAAACCAACGGGAATTTCGGTGGCACCACCAACCGGAAGACAGGGGAGGTCGCCGGATTCATCCCGAAAGCGGGCAATGTCAGTCTCAGCTGGCGCTATCGCGGGTTCAGCTCGCGTGTGCTTTTTAATTTCACCGGGGCGCACATCGCCAGTTATTCCGCCACCAGTCCCGCATTGAATCTTTACCGCTACGATCGGAACACCGTGAATCTCGGGCTGGCCTACCGGCTGCGACCGTCGGTTACGCTCACCTGCGACGTCGCAAATCTCTTCAACGAACCGCAGCGACTCTATCAAGGAATACCGGGACGAACTCAGGATGTCATCATCAACTTCGTCACCGTCACGCTCGGTGTGAGCGGCCGGTTCTGACCAAAGGCCGCCGCGGAGGCACTGAGGCACGGGTGAGCACACTCGGTTTCGTCCGACCGAACTGCCACGCATCGCGCCTTTTTGCCGCTGCGTCGTCGCGGGCCGGCGCGGCCCCGACCAGATTTCCTGACCGGATTGTCAGTCGTCGCTTCTTGCGTGGGGGCGCGGGTTTCCAACGCTCAAGGGCAGAGCCGCTGCTTCTTCCGATTTTCTCCGCTCTTCGCGACTTGAAAAATCGTATCACCACCGATTCGCAGCTCGATGGGGTGACGCTTTCGCCCGGGTCGTGACATGCGGGAGAGCGTCGCGCCAGAAGTTGCGGCGACAGGCACGTCACCGCCTTCCGCCAGCGGGGCACGCGAACGACACGCGCGTGCCCGCGCGGTCCAAACCAACCCGTGTCGTCCTCCCAACACCATGAGCACCTATTCTTCGACTCGCGGTTTTCTTCAGTCGCACTCACACCGCCGCCGGCCGTTCACGGCCTTCATTTTTGCCCTTGGCAGCGCCGCCGCCTCTATGATGTACGGCGCGACAACCCCGACCGCTGTTTCGACCGGTGTAATCTCGGGCAACGTGAGCAATGCCGGCACCGGCAATCTGCTGGAAGGCGCGCGGGTCGAGGTGCCGCAGCTCGGCCTCGTCGCGCTCACGGACAACACCGGCCGCTTCGTGCTCATTGGCGTGCCCGCCGGCTCCCACGAGCTTGTCGCGTCCTACACCGGTCTCGATTCGGTCCGGGCGCAGGTCACCGTTGCGGCGGCCCAGCGCGCCACGCGTGATTTCGATTTAACGACCGGCATCTACTTGCTCGACGCGGTCACGGTTACCGGCGAGCGCGAGGGTAATGCCGCCGCGATCACCGCGCAGCGCAACGCGCCGAACGTGAAGAACGTCGTCGCGATCGATGCCTACGGCAATCTGCCCAATATGAACGCGAGCGAGCTTGCCGTCCTCCTTCCTGGCGTCGCGGGCAACGTGAACGACGAGGGCAACCTCAACGCCTTCACCATCCGCGGCATGGGCCCCGGCATGAACACGATCACGATCGATGGGGCGCTGATGGGCAGCCAGGGCGGGGCCAGCCGGCAGACCCGCATCCACACGATCACGGGCTCGATGTTCGAGCAACTCGAGCTGGTGAAGGGCCACACGCCGGACAAGGGGATGGATTCGCTCGGCGGCACGATCAACCTGAAGAGCCGCTCGCCGCTCAGCATGAAGGAACGGCGCCGGACCACCTACAATTTCTCCGGGCGGCTCGCCCCTGCCGGCACCCAGCAGATTCCCATGCGCGAGGACCACCGGTTCCACCCGCTCTTCAATGTCGCCCATCAACAGTTGTTCGATGTTCTCGGTGGCGAGCGCAATCTCGGCGTCGCCGTCAACCTGTTCTACAGCGAGCAGGCCGTCGGCTACTTCGCCACGACGCGCAATTTTCAAAACACCCCCAACCAGCCGGCGTATCTGTGGGACTACGGCACCGAGGACAATTACAACAACCGCAAGCAATCGAGCGTGAACGCGAAGTTCGATTTCCGGCTCTCGCCGCGGACCAAGATTTCGCTCAACGGCATCTACAACGACGCGATGGAGCGCTTCCGGCTGCGCTATAATTTCCGCGCGTTCACCGGCAATGCCAACACCGTGCCGAACGCCACCACCTCGGGTGTCGTGCCCGGCTTCACCGCCCGGAGCACCGAGGTGCGCCCGGTCGCGGCGTCGACGATCGACATCAGTTCCCGCATGTCGCAGTTCTACCACCGCCAGCGCCACGTGGACCTCGGAGCCGAACACGAATTCGGCCCGCTCCAGCTCGATTACAATGCGGTCCGGAGCATTGACCGCATCCGGAGCGGCGGCGGCGATGGCGGCGTGCTCGTCAACCGCGTCACCCGCGTGGGCTGGATCCTGGACCGCACGCAATCGGATCTCTACCCGCGCTTCATCCAGACGGCGGGGCCTGCCATCAGCAACCCCGCGAGCTACCGGCCGAACAGCTACAATTTCGCCGACACGCGCGCCAACCACGAGATCCTGCAGCTCGGCGCCAACGCGCGCTACAAGCTGCCGACGGAAATGGCGCTTTTCGTCAAGACGGGCGCCCGCCTGCGCGAGGAATTTGTCGGCAACCAGAGCAAGTCCAAACGCTATAACTTCACGGGGACCAACTCGGCCCAGCTCCCGGCCGATCCCACCATCAAGACGTTTGGCGACCAAAAGACCGGGCTGAAAATTCCGGCGTGGAATGCCAATGCGATCGCCCGCGGTCGCACGCCGCTCGACGCTGCGCTCTGGACGGAGGACCGCTACTTCCACGAAATGTCGAAGCACACCGGCACCCGCTCAGTGACCGAAACCGTGACGGCCGGGTACGTCATGGCGCAGGGCAAAATCGGCCGCACCGGTTTTCTCGGGGGCGTGCGCACCGAGAAGACGGAGGACGACAGCTGGGGCTGGGTGCGCGCGCGGGTCGCCAGCACGGCGGCCCAGCAGCTCGCCGACCCGGTGGGCGCGGCGCAGCGCGACTACGCCAACACCCGACGTGAGATTTCGGGCCGCTACACGAAATCGTTCCCGAGCGCTCACATCTCGCACGACATCACGGCCAACTTCCGGGGGCGCCTCAGTTGGTCCACCAGCTTTGGCCGGCCGCCTTTGTCCAACCTGATGCCGAACGAGTCTCCCAGCGAAACGAACCAGACGTTGACGATCAACAATCCGAGCTTGAGGCCGCAAACGGCCGAGAACTGGGATGCGGCGCTCGAGTATTATTTCGAGCCGGTGGGCAACCTCTCCGTCGGCTGGTTCCACAAGGCGATTGAGGATTACTTCGTCACCGGCGTGCGCACCGGCACGGTCGGGACCGGCGCCGACAATGGTTACAATGGCGAATACGCCGGGTTCGAGATCCTCACCCGCTCCAATCTCGGCACCGCGTTCGTGCAAGGCTGGGAGTTCAGCTACCATCAGCAGTTCACGTTTCTTCCCGGCCTGCTCAGGGGTCTCGCCGCGACGGTCAACTTCACGGCGATCGACGCGCACGGCGATTTCGGCGGCACCGTCAACCGTACCACCGGACAGGTTCCCGGTTTCATCCCCCGGAGCGGAAATGTGATTGCCAGCTGGCGGCACAAGGGTTTCGGCGCGCGCGTGGTCGCGAATTATGTCGGCGATTACGTCCGACAATTCACGGCCGTCGGCTCCGGCGGAAATCTATACACCCGCAAGCGGGTCGTGACAAACGTCGGTGTGACTTATCAATACCGCCCGCGGCTCAGCTTCACGATCGACGCCCAGAACGTTTTCAACGTCATGCAGTCCTGGTATCGCGGCAATCCTGACCAGCTCGCGCAGATCTACATTCCCAGCCCGACGGTGACGTTCGGCGTGAGCGGACGATTCTGATTGCCTGCGGGGCTGACAACCCAGACGACGAGGTTGAGCGGCACCCCGGCGGCTCGATCGTCCGCGTGCGCTGCGATCCGCCGTTGCCGGTGCTGCTGACGAACACGCTTCGGCTCTGACTTCGCAACGCGAGGGAGCGCATGCGATCTCGCCTGACCGAACCATCACGCGCAGTGCCTTGCTCCCGGCCGGGTTCGGACGCATCATGAACCCGGCCAACGGCAGGCATCGATCAGGTCGATCGGCGCCGGCGTCTACGCGCGCGATGGCATGCCGAGTTCCCGGATGACCGCGCCGAGTTGCGTCCACAGCGCGCTCTTCGCGAGAAACGCGCTCGCGCCGCGAGCGAGGGCGGCGGCTTCGATTGGAACGCGCGACAACATCAAGATCGGCACGCGGGCGTTGAGGCGGCGCACGAGGCTGATGAGTTGCAGCCCATCGATCTGCGGCACCAAATACGCCGTGAGGATGAGGTCCACCCGGTGTTGCCGGAGGAAATCGATCGCGTCGACGCTGCTGGAGAACGGGAGAACCTCGTAGTCGAGGCAGCTCGCCACAAAAAAACGCTTCACCTGCTCCAGAAAATCCGCGTCGTCGTCTACGACGATGCAACGTGGTTTGGTATTCATGACCTCAGTATGGCGATCGCGTTCGCCGTGTCCAATCTACGCGCCTGACGATTGTGTCAGTGAGTCGGAGTCGGACCGGTGCAAAACTCGAGCCGGCGTGCCGGAGCGTGCGGTGGCGCGGTTGACGAGTGCGATTTTCTGGCGCCGAAATTTTCGCGCGCGCAGAAGATTGTCCTTGGCACTTCGCACCATCGGGTGTGTCGTAACCGTGGGGTCGCTCCCGTTTCGCAGCCCTGTGTTTTGCCTCGCTGCACCCGACTCGGATACGTGAGCGGCGTCAGTTGTGCCGGCCTCTCCGGTGCACCGCGGCCCCGGCCGTGACAACGCAACCTGCAACCGCCGCGACTCAGCGCGCGGAGGCACAACCCACTCATCCCATGACAGTCATCCTCCCTGAGTCGGCGCTTCCGCGCATCGGCATGGTTTCCACCCACGGCTACGTCGCCGCCGAACCCCCGCTGGGGGCGGCCGACACCGGCGGCCAGGTCGTCTATGTCCTCGAACTCTCCAAGAAGCTCGCCCAGCTCGGCTTCGAGGTCGACATCTGGACCCGCCGTTTCGAGGACCAGCCCGCTATGGACGTGGTCAACGACCGCGTCCGCATCCTCCGCGTGCCGTGCGGCGGACGCAACTTCGTCGACAAGGAATACCTCGTCCGCCACCTCGGCGAATGGTCGGAAAATGCGCTCCGGCTCGTCACGCAGCACCGGCTCAAATACCAGTTCTTCAACAGCCATTACTGGGACGCCGGTTTTGCCACGCGGAGACTCGCCGAGGCGCTCGATGTCCCGCACATCCACACGCCGCACTCGCTCGGCCTCTGGAAAAAGCAGCTCATGGAAAGGGACTATCCGGACGACGCGGCGAACTTCGAAACGAAGTACAACTTCACCCAACGCATCAACGAGGAAACCCAGCTCTACCGCACCTGCGAGGAGGTCATCGCCACGACGCCGGTGCAGGTGGACATGATCGTGAAGGACTACGGTGCGGCTGCCGAGCAGGTACAGATGATTCCGCCCGGCTACGACGACAACCGCTTTTTCCCGGTCAGCGCCGCTTCGCGCAACGCGATCTGCGCCCGCCTCGGTTTCGAGGGCAAGGTCGTCCTCGCCATCGGCCGGCTCGCCCGCAACAAGGGCTACGACCTGCTCATCGACGGCTTCTCGGTCGTCGCGTCGCGCATCCCGGACGCCGTCCTCCACCTCGCCGTCGGCGGCACACTCCTCAACGCCAACGAACAGAAGATCCTCGACGAACTCCGGGCCCAGGCCGCCACGCTCGGCCTCGCGGCCCGCGTCAAGTTCAGCGGTTTCATCGCCGACGCCGATCTCGCGGACCATTACCGCGCGGCCGACGTGTTCGTGCTCAGCAGCCGCTACGAGCCCTTCGGCATGACCGCCATCGAGGCCATGGCCTGCGGCACGCCCACGGTCATCACGACCCACGGCGGCCTGTTCCGCGCCGTGACGTTTGGCCGCCACGCGCTCTATGCCGACTCTTTCGACAAGGAGGACCTCGGCATTTCAGTCGTGAAGGTCCTCCGGCACCCGCGGCTGCAGAACCGCCTCGCGCGCATGGGCGCACACAAGGCCCGCAGCCTTTTCACCTGGACGGGCATCGCCCAGCAACTCGTCAGCCTCATCGAGGAGCGCGCCACCGCCCTCGCCTTCACCGACAACGAGTGGGACGAGCCGTGGAACGACGGGGACTGAGCGCAATTCAGCTTCCGCCCAACCCTCCCATTCCCACGAACATGAACCATCTCGATCCCGACACCCTCCGCCGCCTCGTCGAAACAGGCGTAATTCTCATCGTCGCACTGGCGCTTTTCTTCGGTCTCCGCGGCCGGATCCTGCAATTCGCCCGGTGGGCCGGCCTGCCGCGGCTGGCCTTCGCGCCCGTGCGGCTGATGCTCCGTTCCTCCATTCTCGTCGTCGCCACCGCGCTCATCCTCGGACTCTGGGGCTTCGAACTCGGCACCATCCTGGCGCTGCTCGGCACGGTGCTCGGACTCGTCGCCATCGGCTTCGTGGCCGTGTGGAGCGTGCTGAGCAATTTCCTCTGCACGTTTGTCCTCGTGGTGTTCAAGCCATTCTCCATCGGCGACGAACTCGAATTCCCCGCCGACAACGTGAAGGGCCGGGTTGTGGACTTGAGCCTGATCTTCACCACGCTGCAGGTCGAGCCGGGCGAGACCGTGCTCGTCCCGAACAACACCTACTTTCAGCGTGTCTTCCGGCGCCGCGCCGGCCAACAAACCAGCGGGCTGGCGGAGCAACTCCGGCAGCCAGAACCCACGACCGAACAAACATGACCACGCCCCCTCTCTCCAAACCCGCCACGCCCTCAGTGTTCGGCCGGGTCAAGTCATCCTATCCGCGGATCCTACATCTGCTCGTGCCGCTCGACTTCTCGGGCAAGTCCCGCCAGGCGTTGCGCTATGCGGTGCCGCTCGCACAGAAATTCTCGGCCCGGATTCACCTCGTCCACGTCCTGTCGCCCGGACGAATAGCCGACCAGGCAAACTTGCCCCGGCTCCAAGCCGAGGCGCTCCGCCGGCTCGACCGTATGGCCGCCGAACTGCTGCCTCCGCGGCTCCAGTCCGACAACCTCGTGCTGATTGGTGAGCCGGCCCGGCAGATTCTCGGCGCCGCGTCCAAGTTGGACGCCGACCTGATTGTGCTCACAACCAAGGACCGCAGCGGGTTCAGGCGCGTGTTGTTGGGCAGCACGGTGGAGCGTGTCATCCGCCACGCCCGGTGTCCGGTCATGTCGATCCGCCGCCCTTGACCATGAGCACCGCGGATAACCCGCCCGCGATCCGGCTTTTCAGCACCGACCTCGACGGCACACTCCTCGGCAACCCAGAGGCGAGCCAGCGGTTCAAGACTGCGTGGACCGTGCTCTCCCCCGAGGCCCGTCCGCTGCTGGTCTACAACAGCGGCCGGCTCGTCGGCGACCTGCGCCGTTTCGTGGACGACGGCACGCTGCCCGCGGCCGACTTCTACGTCGGCGGCGTCGGCACGCAGGTCTTCGACGTGCAGGCCGGCCGGATGCTTGACGAGCTGCACGCGCACCTCGCCGAGGGCTGGGATCTCGCCCGCGTGCGCGAGATCGCCGGCCGGTTCCCCGACGTGCGCCCGCAGCCGGACGAGTTCCAGCACGAGTTCAAGTCGAGCTGGTTCCTCGACCGCGCCCCGCCCACCGCCATCCGCGAAATCAAGCGCCAGCTCGCCGGCGCCGGACTCAAGGTGAAGATTGTCTACTCCAGCGGGCGCGACCTCGACGTGCTCCCGCATAACGCCACGAAGGGCGGCGCGCTTTCGTGGCTTTGCGCCCGCCTCGGCGTGCCGCTCGACGCCGTGCTCGTCGCCGGCGACACCCGCAACGACGCCAGCATGTTCCGGCTCGCCGGCGTGCGCGGCATCGTCGTCGAGAACGCCCTGCCCGAGCTCTTCGAGGCCACCGTCGACATCCCCACCTACAGCTCGCGCCAGATCCTCGCCGACGGCGTGCTCGACGGCCTCTGCCACTATGGCGTCGTTTGCGTCCTGCCGACGAAGGAGAAGACCCGCCTCAAGCGCACCGACATGGATCCGGGTTTTCGGATGCTCTTCACCGGCACCAAGCTCGGCTCCCTCACCGACAAGGAGAAGGCCTTCCTCGCCACCGCCTACGAGAAGGCCCTTGTCGCCCTCAAGAAAAACATCACCCCGCTCGGCTTCTCCGCCTGCTCCCTCGCCGACAACACCGTCACCGGCACCGACGCCAACTACCACAGCGTCTGGGCCCGCGACGGCGCTATCGCCGTCTGGAACACGCTGCACGTCCACGACGAGGAGGTGCGCGCCGCCCAGCTCCAGACGCTCGAGACCCTTCTCAACGCGGCGACTCCCAACGGCCAGATTCCCGCCAACGTCCGCCTCGCCGACGGCCAGCCCGAGTACGCCGGCGTCGGCAGCATCGCCTCCATCGATAGCGGTCTCTGGGTCATGATCGCCCTCTACAACTACGCCAACCGGACCGGCGACCTCTCGCTGCTCTACCGCCACGCCGACCGGCTGCAGACCGTCATGAACTGGCTCAGCGCCCAGGACTCGAACAACGACGGCCTGCTCGAGATCCCCGAGGCCGGCGACTGGACCGACCTTTTCGGCCGCAGCTACAACGTGCTCTACGACGAGGTGCTCTGGTTCCGCACCAACGTCTGTTACGGCCGTATGCTCGAACTCATGGGCCAGTTCGATCGCGCCGCCGATTACCTCCGCTGGTCGCAGAAGATCCGCAGCCGCCTGCTCGACATCTTCTGGCCCACCACGCAGCCCGACGCCACCGGCCCGCGCCAGAATCGCTTCGCCGATCGTCAGTCCGGCGTCGGCGACGCGCAATTCCTGTTGGCCGAAATCACCCCCTTTTCCTTCAACTGGCGCTGCGACACCTACGGCAACATCCTCGCCTTCCTCATGAACGTGCTCGACGTCGACCGCGCGCGCACGGCCTTTCGCTTCATGTGGGGCGTCGGCGTCAACCAGCCCTTCCCCATCGCCAATCTCTACCCCGTCGTGCAGGCCGGCGATCCCGACTGGCGGGCATATTACACGGTCAACCTGCTCAACCTCCCGCATCACTACCACAACGGCGGCATCTGGCCATTCATCGGTGGCATGTGGGTGCGTTTCATCCACCGGCTCGGTTTCCACGAGGTCGCGTGCCGCGAACTCGTTCGTCTCGCGCAGCTCAATCAACTCGGCCGCGACCAGGAGTGGGAGTTCAACGAGTGGGCCCACGGCCAGACCGGCCGACCGATGGGCAAGGCTTACCAGGCGTGGTCCGCCGCCTCCTTCCTCCGCGCCTGCCACGAACTCGAGGCCGACCCGAAGAGTTTGAGCGAGGCCTGAACCCTGTCCAAAATGTCAGCCGTCGGGGAGTGACCTCGGCGGTCGGTGGGGACTAATCGGGGTGTCGCTTTTCCAAGCGGATGGATCTGCCGAATCACTTCAGCCCATCAACCCGGTCCAACCCAATGAATACCGATAAGACCCCGACGGCGCTCCGGCCTGCCTGCCTCCTCCTCGGAATAGTTTCCCTCGCCTCCGCGGCCGAGACCGGCCAACCCGCACCGCCGCCCGCGAAGACGGAGGACATCGTCGAATTGAGCCCTTTCACCGTCAACACCAGCCGGGACGTCGGCTATCTGGCCGAGAACACGCTGGCGGGCAGCCGGCTCAATACGCAGCTGCGGGATACCGCCGGCTCCGTGTCGGTTTTCACCATGGAGTTTCTCGACGACCTTGCGATCACCGACGTGAGCGAACTGGTGCAGTACTCCGTGAACTCCGAGATGAACACCAATGCGAATCAGGCCGGGAGTGGCCTGAACCCCGTGATTAACGCCCAGAGCCTGACCCCCACCATGCTCGTCCGGGGGCTCGACGCCAGCATGGGCTTGGATTATTTCACCAGCATCACGCCGCTGGACCCGTATCGGGCCGGCCGTTTCGAGGACACCCGGGGGCCCAACAGCATCCTGTTCGGCATCGGGGCGCCGGGTGGCATGCTCAACCAGTCGTCGAAGGTGGCCACGACCCGCGGCGACAGTGCCAATCTCCGCTTCAGTTTTGGTTCCTGGGACCGCGGCCGGCGGGAGATTGACGCCAACAAGATCCTGCAGCAGGACCGGTTCGCCGTCTCCCTGGCGGCGGTGCAGCAGGAAAATGGCGGGTGGCGGGCGTTCGATTTTCAGGACAAGAAGCGCATCTTCGGATCGGTGATCTTTCGTCCGATCCGCCAGGTAAAGATCACTGCCATGGGCGAAACCGGCCGGGACCTTGGCGCGGTCATCCGCGCGACCGTGGAGTCGGACGAGGCCCTCGCGTGGTACGACAACCGCGAGGCGAAAGGCGTGGCCGCAGTGACGTTTACGCCGAACAACACCGTGCCGAACGCCGCCCTGCGGGCCCTGGGAGTCACGGCGCGCGACGGTAACCGCACGGGCAACAACCGCCGCGCCACCTTTATCGAGAACGATGGCACGACCTTTGACAACATCGGCGCGTTCCTTTCCGGCAGCTACAACAACTCGGGGGTGCACGCTCCCGACGGCACGCCGGGAGCGACGGGCTCCACGCTCCGCGTCAACGATCCGCGAATCTATCCGCGCGACATCAACGCCGCGGGCCCGGGCATGTTTCGGGAACAGAAGCTGAAAAACTACACCCTCTCGGTGGACTGGCAGGCGACGCAAAACCTGGCCTTCAATTTCGCGCACAATTACCAGGACACCAAGGCCGTGGTCAACCTGATGACCGGCTCGGATCCCACGCTGCGGGGCGATCCCAACCGTACGCTCGGGGTCAACGGCAGGGTCAATCCTTACGCCGGCAGGCTGTACTTCGACGGGACCTGGCGGCGCGACGTCCACGTGGGCGACTCCAAGGAGACGAGGCTTTCGGCGTCGTATTCGCTCGATACGAAATCGAAGTGGTTCGGCCGGCATCGCATCGCGGCCATGGTTTCCCAGTCAGCCCAGTTCGACGTGCGCGCCAACTCCTGGCTGGCACTCGCCGGGCGGCCGTTCAACAACACCCCCAACAATGTCAATAACCGGATCACCGTTCGCAATTACATCACCGAGGGCAGCTGGGCGACCTACCAGGTGGGCGACTGGCGGAAACTTCCCTCCACCGTCAATTTTGGGGGCCGCGACTACCAGCTGACCTTCGCCAATGAAGTCGGCGGGGCGAACAACAGCGGCGGCGAGCAGGAGTCGAAATCGATGCTGGGGGTCGCGCAGAGTTACTTTCTGGAAGGGAAAGTCGTCACGACCTTCGGCTACCGGCAGGACAAGGTCGAGGTCATCGAGTTGGGCTACTATAACGATCCGATTGTCGGCGACATCGTGGACCGCGATCGCAGCAAATCGAAAACCACCAGTGCGACGGGCTTCACCGGGACGGCCGGGGTGGTTTACCATGTGTTCGACTGGCTGTCGCTGATCGCCAATCGTTCGACGAACCAAGGCGTCCCGTCCTTCGTCCGGAAGATCTTTCCCGACGGTGCTCTGGCGCCTTCCTCGGAGGGCCACGGCGAGGACTACGGGTTGGGCTTCGATCTGCTCAAAGGCCGGGTAAGCGCCAAGATCGTCTATTTCACCTCGAACGAACAGGGAAAGATCACGACGGCCGGCTTCGGCGGCGCGGCGGGCAGGAACAACCGCGTGATGGACGCGTTTGAAGGGGCACTCGTGGGCGCCGGCCGGCCCTACTCCCAGAGCCAGTGGGATCCGATTCACTCGGCCTACACGCCGCCAGCCACCGCCGCTTCGTCCGAATACGATTCCAAAGGGTACGAGGCCCGGGTGACCACGAACCTGACGCGAAACTGGCGCTTGGTCGCCAATTATTCCTATACCGATTCCCGTCGCCAAAATTCGGCCTCGGAGATCCACGCCTGGTACGGGCTCAAGGAAGGTGACGGCAACCGCTTGACCCAAGGAGTGAGGCAGGATGCGAGTGGCCGCTTTGTGGTCGATCCCAATGCGTACACGGCGGGCGGCACCGTCGCGAAGTGGATCGAGTTGGGGGCCCAGCATCCCGACGCGAATCTCGCGGCGCTCACCACCTCCAACGGGCAGACGGTGGCGCAGGAGATTCTCAGCCTCGTCGACACGTACAACAATTTGAGGGAGGACCAAGACAAGCGGTGGGGAGTACGTCCGCACAAAATCAGCCTCTTCACGGCCTACGATTTCAAGGAAGGCAATCTGAAGGGATTCACCCTTGGCGGCGGCTGGCGCTGGCGCAGTTCCAACGTGATCGGATCGGACTCGAACGGTAACGAAATCACGGGCAAAGTGATCACCGCGTCCGACATGATGATGGCGTACACCCGCAAATTCAACCGTCTGCCGGGCCGGGTGCGCTTCCAGGTCAACATCTCGAACCTGCTCGACCAGGACGATATCATTCCCGTGCGCCTCGCCACCGGGACCACGGTACCGGACGGTTTTATGCTGCCCGGCGGTCGCGGCGTGGCCTACAGCCGGTACGATTTGGTCGCCCCGCGGGAGATCCGATTCACGACCACGTGGTCGTTCTGAGGGTAACTGGAGCGACTGCAAACGCCGGTCATGTCGCCGGGGTCGTTGACCTTGGTGGCGGGGTCGGCGAGATTGCCCGCACCATCGCATTTGAGGGTGCGATTCGCAGTCGCCACCGTGATTGTTGCACCTTCCCCAAGGGACCCCGCCGCCAGCAAGAATCCTGGCCTGAAATCTTTGTCCGATTCCGACGGCAAAACTCATCGCCGCCCAGCTCACGCGTCAATTCATTCGCCTGGTCAGGTGTTACCCCTTCAACAAAACTCCGTGGCGCAAAGCCCGGCCGCGGTGCCAGAGAGAATCCGGATCGAGCCTCCGCGCGCGCAGTCGATGCGGTGATGGCCATGCCGCGCTTGCAGCAGATCGCCAGCCAATCAACGCGCGCTAACAAACAAGCACGAGGTATCCGCGAAAATGCCACCGGCATTTTCATTTAGCAGCCTGTCGGCACCATCGACGTCGCATTCGCTCGCCGAAAAACGGCATTCCTAAATCCGCCAGGCGGCAAGGGACTGCCGATGACCTTGGGCGGCGTTTTGGGCGCGAGTTTTCGCATCCGAAACTGAGAGGATTCCTGCATTTTTTTCTGGCTTACGCGGACAAGGGGATTCTCTCGACAGCGTCGAGAGAATCGGCGTCCGAGAAAGTATCACGGTGTCGATAGATTCGCGGTTGGACGAGGGGCAGATTGCCTCGATTTAGTGGACACAGACAAACGCGTTGACGGGTAGCTGTTTGGTCGTTTCCGAGGACAGGAGCCGAAAAGCTTGCCGCAGGAAGCGACCAAACAGCGGAGGACGCGGAGTCTGGCCGGTTTGGGCACACGAAAGGGTATCCATGAAGCAGACAGACCGGAATGGATCCGGGGCAACGCCCCGGCGAAAGTTCGATGAAACCTATAAACGCCACGTCGTGGAATTGACGTTGCACGGAGATCGCACGGTAAAGACCGTGGCGAAGGAGCTGGAGCTGCCAGCGTGGCAGTTGTATGAGTGGCGCAAGTTGTATGGCCCACGTCCCGGCGATGCGGGGCCGGCGCCGCGGACACTGGAGGAAGCCGAGCAGGAAATTGCTCGATTGCGCGCCGCGGTGATCCGGATGCGAGAGCGGGAGATCGTCCTAAAAAAATCGTTGGGCATCCTCTCCGAAACGCCCGAGAGCGGTATGCCCAGGTTGAAGCGATGAAGGGCGAGCACCCGGTGCGGATGTTGTGTGAACTGCTGGGCGTAGCGCCGAGCGGATTCTACCGTGTTCGAAAGCAAGGGCTGGGTCCCCGCCAGCGTGAGGACGCGGCCCTCGCCGCGCAGATCGCAGCCGCCCACGAGGCCAGCCGTGGCACCTATGGGGCGCCACGCATCGTCGAGGAGCTCCGCGAGGAAGGTACGCGGCCGTCCCCCACCGGCACTTGGTTCTCACCGTGCCGCGGCTCATCCGAAAGCTCTTCCAACGAAACCGAGCGCTGCTCGACGACCTCTACCACGCCGCCCACCTCGCGATCACCGCCTGGCTCCGCGACCGCACCGGCTGCGCCACCGGCCAATCGGGCCTTGTCGTCGCCGTCCAGACGTTCGGTGATTTTCTCTTCTGGCACCCGCGCCTGTTCGGCGCCGACGCGCTGCGTGGCGCGACTTAATCCGGCAGGATTGGGGCGCCGATCCGTTGCTGTGTCCGCTTTGCTCCGGTCTCTTGCGCCGGATCGCCGTCGTCGAAGCGTAGGCCGACATCCTGGCGATCCTCCCGCCGCTCGGTCTCGCCCGGCCGCATGACCGCCCGTTCGCCCACGGTCCGCCCGGTCCGGAGGTCACGGTGTAGGTGGCGGCCGATTCCGGCGCATCGAAGAGCGTCCTCTGTTAACACAGCCGGTATGTACCGTGGATCGACCAGCGGCGTATGCCGGGAGGTCCGAACTGCCAAGCGGTCGAGAGCATCCGCCTGAAACGAGCACGGCAGGCACAGACGTTGCGGTCTTTCCGGCTGCCGCTCAAAAATTCGTTACGGTTACGCAGGGCGAATGCCACCGGCGGCCTTCACTCCGACTTCCCGCGTCTGAAAAGCTGGCTCACCGCGGAAATCACGCCGGCGTGTTCCGGCGCCGGCTCGGCAGCGCGCGCTTCATGTTCCGCCATCTGCCGTTCGCGGGCGGCGATGGCGTCTTCCCGGCGTTTCACCGCCGTCTCGCGTTCCTGCAACAAAACCCGTTCCGCGCGCATGCTGGCTTCCTCCGCATCGAGCAATTCACGCGAACGGTGAATATGTTGCCATGCTTTTTGCAGGGTCGCTGCGTCGGCCCCTCCACTGGGGTTGGCTTCCGATGCTATATCGACCGGCGGCCGCCGCACGTCGTCGTTGCGCGGCTGAGCCGCAGCCCGCCGGCGGGCAAGCTTCAGCACGGGTGACGGAGGAGGAAACGTAATCGATGTATTCATGGCGGCGCTGCTCCTTTTCTTGGGTATAAGGGATGCCCATTCCGGCTCGACGGGCGCAGTCGGTTTCCAACCCATTTTCATTGGGGCAACCCGCCCACTGTACGTATTGAGCCAGCCTCAAAAGGGCCTCTAAGCGCGGGGCAAAGACGGGGTCATCGGCGCGAAGCAGTCTTTCTCCCAAACCATTCGGGTCAGCGCACGGCTGTCCAGCTAAGGGCTTTCTGAAATTTCGTAACCTCCACCAGTAGGATGGATAACGTCGCCGTAAACTTGTCTTCGATCTGGCTTGGAAAAACGGGTTTTCGGCCGTTGCTGGCCAGAAATGAATCTGGGTCCGACGGTTTTCTCCCAAGTGTTGGCGGGTTTGGACGCCACAGAGCTGGCGCGCGCCGCCGCGCTTTATCCGATGCCACGGGCTTCGCGCGCGCTCAGTGCCTACGATCACTTTGTCGCGATGGTGTTCGCGCAACTGACGTATCGCGAGAGTCTGCGGAGCATCGAGGCCTGTCTGCTCGGGCGTCGTGTGATGGCTTATCGCATGGGTATCCGAGGGCGTGCTACGCGGACGAACCTCGCCTATGCCAACGAGCATCGCGACTGGCGCGTCTTCGCAGAGATCGCTGGCGTATTGATGCGACGGGCGCAGCGGCTGTATGGGGAGACGCCACCCGAACGCGGGCTGGAGGCGGACCTGTTCGCGTTGGACGCGACGGTCATCGAACTGAGCCTGGCGTTGTTTCCATGGGCGCGCTGGCAAAAGGCGCAGGCGTCGGTGAAGCTCAACGTGCTGCTGGATGTGCGGAACGATCTGCCGGTTTTCGCCAGTCTCCACGAGGGGAATCGGCACGAGGTCGCCTCGCTCGACGAGATTCCTGTATATCCCGGATGTTACTATGCCATCGATCGTGGCTACCTGGACTTCCAGCGCCTGTATCGCTTGCACGTGGCAGATGCCTTCTTCGTCACACGGCTCAAAGCGGGCATTCGCTATTACGTCGTCGAATCGCGGCCGGTGGACAAAACCGTGGGCTTGCGTTGCGATCAAACGATTCGCCTCAGCTCCGCCAAGGGCCGCGCGGCTTACCCGGAGCTGTTGCGGCGCATCAGCTATGTCGACCCGGAAACCGGCCAAGCGCTGGTCTTCCTGACGAACCAGTTCGACCTGGCCGCCCTGATGATCGCGCCGATATACCGGCGCCGCTGGGCCATCGAACTCTTCTTCCGTTGGATAAAACAGCACCTGCGCCTGCGCGGATTTTTCAGCAATTCGCCGAACGGCGTGCGGGTCTAAATTTGGACCGCACTGTGCGCTTACCTCCTCGTCGCCATCGCCAAGCAGCAAAAACATCTCGAGCCGTCGATGTATGAAATCCTGCAAATCGTCAGCGCTTCCTCGTTTGAGCAAATACCCTTGTCGGAACTGCTTATGAAACTTGATACAAGAGACGACCATGTGGATATTCCTAAACAACTGGAAATCAACTACTCATAACTGGACAGCCGTGCTACCACCCCCCTCGGAGGAATTTCACGGACACCTAATATGGCCGCGAACCACCCATATCATGTCCTCTATGTCTTCTGAGCAAAAAGGTCTGCGCATCCTGATGGTTGAGGATGCCGAGGACGACGCCGTCTTGATTAATCACGAATTGCACCGGGGAGGCCTTGCCTTCCACGCGACGCGAGTGGAAACCCAGGAGGAGTTTCTCCGCGAGCTTACCCATAATACCCCCGACCTGATTCTCTCGGATCACGGGCTGTCGTCGTTCGACGGCTTCGAGGCGCTGAACCTGGTCCAGGAGCGCTGTCCCGACGTACCGTTCATTTTCGTCACCGGCTCTCAAGATGAAGCGCAGGCGCGCACGGCCCTGCGGTGCGGCGCGCGCGCATGGATACCGAAGTCGAACCTGTCGGGCATCGTGCCGGTCGTGCATGACGCCGTGCGGCTGACCGAGGAACGTACGCAACGCCGGCTGGCCGAGGAAAAAATCCGCGAACATGCGGAGCAACTCCGGGTGGTGTTCAGTGAGCTCAAAGGGTGCGCGGTATTCACCCTCGGTCACGACGGCCGCGTCGCGGAGTGGAACGCGGGCGCCGCGGTGCTGTTCGGATTCACCGCCGACAAGATCGTCGGACGCCATTTCGGCTGCCTTTACCGGCCGGAGGACCGGGCTATTGGCAAGCCGAGGCTGGACTTGTCCCTGGCGGCCGATGGCCGCCACGAGGAAGAGGGCTGGCGAGTGCGCCCGGACGGCACGCAGTTCTAGGTGCAGGCCGCGCTGGCGCTACGGCGCGAGCATGCCGGAGCAGCGGATGGCTACGTCTGCATCGTACAGGATCTGACCGCAAACCGACAAAACGAGCAGGCGTTGCGCGAGCGTGAGGAATCCTACCGACTGCTTTTTGAGCAGTGCCCCGATGCGCTGTTCGTCGTGAGCCAGGTGAGGATTGTTCTGGCCAACATCGCCGCGCAGCGGCACGTCGGTGCGGCGACGCCCGACGCGCTCGTCGGCCTCGCCCTGACGGAATTTGGCAGCGAACCCAGCCGGGCGGCGTTCGGCGAATGGTTGCGCGACTTCGAGGCGCAGAAAGATCCTTCCGCCACGGCAGTGACCGAAACGATGCTGCGCCTCGCCGACGGCGGCAACGTTTGCGTGCGCGTCACCGGCGTCCGGCTCGCCTTGCGCGACGCACCGGCGGTGCTGTTGCTCGCGCACGATATCACGGGCGAGGAACTGGCGCACGATGTGCGTGCCCAAGCGCTCGCCGCCGGCGCGCGGCACGACAGCGAAGCGCGCCGCGCCGCGCTTCTCGCCGCGTCGCCCGACGCAATCATCAGCGTAAGTACCGCGGGGGTCATCGACGAGTGGAACGAGGCGGCCCGGGAAATCCTCGGCCACACCGCCGCGACCGCCATCGGGCGTCCCGTGGGCGAGATGCTCGGCGCGCCGGCCGTGACCGCGCAGCGGTTGGCAGACCTTGCGCGGTCGGCTGACGTCGACGAATCGCGCGGGGTACGTCTGCCGGACGTGATCGCCGTCCGACACGCCGACGGCGAAGAATTTTTCGCCGACCTGTTTGTCAACGAAAGTCCCGCCGGCGCTCCGCGTTTCTATACGCTCTTTCTGGGCGAATCGTCCGTGCACCCGGAAACCCACGGCGCAAGCAACCAGGCCGTGCCGGCGCCGGGCATCGGCTGCGCGTCCGTCGCGCCGGGCGAGCAAGGGAAAATCCGGCTCAGCCAACCCCGGGGGAACGATCACCCGGAGCCGCCGGCCCGAAACGGCAGCAGCCACACTGGCCCGAACCCCACCCGACTTGGGAGCAGCGGACGACCCTGGCTCCTGGAACGCGCGCAGCAGGCCAATCAAGCGTCGGCGGAGGCGCGCCGGAGCATCGGCGCCATCATCTCGCACACGCGCACGCCGTGGGGCGGCGTGGGCCTGCTCAGCCGCTCGGAAGTCGAAGAACTCGAACGCGTGATCCGGCTGTTGGAAATCAGGCTCGACGAACGCGAACTCGCGCTCGCCGCCGCCGAGACCAAGCTGACGGACAAGAGCCGCGACATCGCGGAAGCCGAGGCGCTTTTAAAGGCCCGCCAGAAATTGCTCACGGCGTTGCAGGTGCAACCGGCGCAAGGCGACGGCGCGGCTGCCGGCACTTTTTCGACGGAAGAGATTGAAGCGCTGCGCAAGCTGAAACTCGAACTGGAGCGCCAGGCCGATTCGCTCACGGCGGCGAGAGAGGAGCTCAGGCTTCGCGAAGAATTCGTCGAACGCAGCGAAGCGGCGCTGATGGAAAAGATGCAGGCGCAGCAAGAGCGCGCCATCGAGCTCGAGCAGCTCGAGGAAGACTTGAAAGCCGGCGCCAACTGCACCTGCGCACGGAAGGCGACCGTCGGGCAGCCGGCGAACGCCTCCGTGGAGGCTTGAGCCTGCCGCGACGCAAAAGCGACCATGTTCAGTCCGCATCATGCATCCGCCCAATCAGGGCAACGTCCCGTGAGCGTTATCTCAGTCGAAAAGGGGGTGTTCGCTGGCGCCGACCGGAGGAGTTTGGACCGCGGCTTTGCCGGCTTCACCCCTTTTGCAGCCACGCCGGCACCTGGTTTATGAGCACGACTGGCCGTGGTGGCCAGCCGCGAAACCTCCGACAAAAATCCCACGAAAGGAAACATGAATGACCAGTGGAAATCATCGACACGTGCCCTGCTGCGGGCGAACGCAAGAAAACCGGGGAGCCCGGTTCGACTGCTCGGCCTGCTATGCCTCGGCTTGATCCTCACGCTCGCCACTGCGCGCGCCGCCCCCGCACCGGCCGCATACCGCACCGATCGGATCTTGATCCGCCCGAAGGACACGACGCTGTCCTCGGCGTTGACGATGCGGCATGCCGCGCTTGGCACCCGCGTGCACCGGGCGTTTCCACGCCTCGGAGGGTTGCAGGTGGTGCAACTCCCCTTGTTCCTAAGCGTCCCGCAGGCACTCGCGTCTTACCGGGGCAGCGGGCTCGTGGCTTATGCGGAACCCGATTACATCGTGCACCCCTTGCTCACGCCGAATGATTTTCGCTATTGGGACGGTTCGCTGTGGGGATTGCACAACACGGGCCTCTACGGCGGCGTGGTCGGCGCCGACGTCCATGCGCCGCAAGCCTGGGACACGCAGTGCGAGGCCATGAATGTCATCGTCGCCGTGGTCGACACGGGCGTGCGCTGCACTCACGAAGACCTCGCGGGCAACATGTGGACCAATCCCGGCGAGAGCGGCCTCGACGCATTCGGCCTGCCGAAAAGCGTCAATCTTCAGGACGACGACGGCGACGGCTTCGTCGACGACGTGCACGGCATCAACGCCGTCCCTTTTGGGGTCTCCACCCAATGCTAACGTATTCACAATACCATAATATCGACGCCACGAAAGCCCGACAAAGGTGCGTCCAAACCTGCCTATAAAAGGCCCGCTAGAAATCGATCTCCCATGAACACCATCCCTGCTCCGCTCCCGTCTCCCGCGGCCGGTTCGCCGGGGTCAACTCCGACAACTAAAATCCGCATCATCCGCTACGGTTTCTGAAAATCCGGCATTTTTTCAGCACCAAGTGAGATTGACCGGAATCCGCGGTGACCGCAGGTGCGTGCCTGGCCTGCCCGCCACGGGTTTCACGTCCCGGGGAAGGGACGGCTGTACGCGCGCCTGAATATTTCCAGCCGCCCTTCCCCTCTCCTCATTTACCGCCCGTCGGTTTCGCATGACCGCTGCTTTGCCACGGTTCCGTACAGATTTGACCGTCAGCCGGCACGCGACCACCGACGGCGCGGTCTTTGTGATCAAAGATCCGCGCCGCGAGAAATTCTACCGCCTCCCGGAAGAGGCCCTCTTTATTGCCGGGCAACTCGACGGAGAGACCGCCCTCGAGACCGTCCGCCAGCGAACTGAGGCGCATTTTCACACGCCGCTGCCGGCCGAAACGCTGCGCGGCTTTGTCCGGCACCTCGACACCGCCGGCCTGCTGGAACGCGACGCCACGAAAGCCGGCGCGCCGCTTCCGTCCGCCGCCCGCGGCGCGTCGCGGGCAATCTGCTCGCCCTGCGCGTCCGGTTCTTCGATCCCGACCGGCTGTTCAGCCGCCTCATCGGTCTGGTGCGGTTTTTCTTCACGCCATATTTTCTCGCGGTTTCGGCCACCGTCATCTTCGCCGCCATTGGCGTCGCTGTGACCAACTGGGACGACGTCACCAAAACGCTTTCGCGCCTCTACCAGCCCGCCTATTTCCCGCTCATTCTGGCCGTGATCTTTCTCGTCATCGGCGCGCATGAGTTCGCGCCCGGCCTCCCCTGCAAACACTTTGGCGGCGAGGTGCACGAACTCGGCTTTCTCCTGATTTATTTCCAGCCGGCACTCTACGGCAACGTCAGCGACGCGTGGCTGTTTCCCGAAAAAGTCAAGCGGCCCTGGGTTGGATTCGCCGGCCCCTACTTCGAACTCTTTCTCTGGGCCCTCGCCACACTCGCGTGGCGCCTGACCGACATCGAGACGACGGTGAATTTCGTCGCGTTCGCCATCATGACCAGCTCCGGGTTCAAAACGCTGCTCAACTTCAAGCCGCTGATCAAACTCGATGGTTACTACCTGCTCAGCGACTGGCTCGAAATCCCGAACCTGCGCAAGCGGGCCTTCGCCACCATCGGCCGCGGTTTGAAAAACTTTTCGGTGCCACCCTGCCGCCGCCCGCGCCCGCCTCCCGGCGCGAACGCCTCGCCTGCCTCGGGTATGGCCTCCTGGCAGTGGTTCCCTCGTTTGCCATCCTCGGGTTCGCGCTGGTGAAAATCGGCGGCTATTTTGTCGCCGCCAGCCAGCCCATGGCGCTCGCGTTGTTCGTCGGCCTGCTCGGCTTGAAAATCCGGCGCCGGACGAGGCCGAGGTCTTTCGTGCGTGCCTGCCGTTCAACCATCCGCACCCGCCCGTGAAGTGGTCGCGGGTACACCACGACACGTTTGTCTTTGTCTCGCCGTCGAACGACCTGCGCCTGCTCAACACGCTGGCCCAGGAGCCGGTGCAATTCGCGACACCCATTTCGTCCGGGAGCGTGGTGGGCGCGGTGGGCGTCGCCGTCGGCTTCAGCATCAATTTCCTCATGGCTGTCTTCGCCGAGGGCCGGCTCATCCTAGCCAACGGCAGCCACCGCGCCTACGCGCTGCGCGACCTGGGCGTGACCCATGTGCCGTGTGTCATTCAGCACGTCGCCTCGCGCGAGGAACGCGACGTGGTGGCGTCGGAAGACGTGCGGGAGGAGCCGGATCTTTATCTCCGGCACCCGCGGCCCCCGATGCTGAAGGACTACTTTGAGCCGCTCCTTCACAAGGTGACGCCCGTGCACCGCCGCAACCGCCAGATCACCGTGCGGATCGAAGTGGACGAAGCCTTCGTGCCGGCGTTGTGAGCGCCCTCCAGATCCCGGTTCCACTCCGAGCTGGCGGCGAAATGCCTTTGCGCATCGCCTCCGGCAAAACCGCGAAACCAGCGAGTAACCTATTGGGATACTCCGAAACTGGCGCGACTCCACGGCGTATAGGGTAACCCATTGGGTTACTTGACCGGTGGGTTTCGGCACGGCGATCGAGGAACCCGTGACCGGGTGACCCGGACGACGGCGGACGGCGCCGCCATCCTTGGCCCGCCCCCGTGCGTTTGGGATACTCGCTCCATCGTTGGAACCTCCGTCCTCTGCTTTCATCGGGGCAAATCAAACCCGTGCGCCTCAAGCCTCAATCGCCAGTGGCCAGCGTAAACCGGCCGCCCTTTTGGGGTGGCGGCACGGAGCCATCCAAATGAAAACTCTAAAACGACTGCGGACGCTGCTTGGCGTCATCGCGCTGGCGGTCGTGTTCCCGCCGGCCGCGGCTTCGGCCGCCACCCTCGGGCCTTCACTGAAGGCGAGACTCACCACCGCCGCCGCCACTGATTCCGTCGGCCCGGTCATCGTGGCGTTCAACGACAACGGCGCCGGTCTCACCGATTCGCACTTGCGCGTGCTGGTGGGCGCCGGCATCGCGACCGGCCGCAAACTCCCGACCCTCGGGATGGTCGCTGTCACCGCCACCGCCGCGCAGGTCAACGCCCTCGCCCAAAACCCCGCGGTGCGCTCGCTCTATGCGAACGACGCG
The DNA here is from genome assembly GCA_016209255.1 of Verrucomicrobiota bacterium. Classification (GTDB taxonomy): domain Bacteria; phylum Verrucomicrobiota; class Verrucomicrobiia; order Opitutales; family Opitutaceae; genus ER46. Next base: position 28,163 of record JACQWL010000350.1, on the reverse strand, counting down.
CTCCGCTGGTTCATGGCCGAGGCGCGCGTCCTCACCAGCGTCGAGCGGCTGCAATCCGACCCCACGCTCACCACCGCCAACGGAGGCACCCCCGTGTTCGGCGGCGGCGCCTTTTCCGTCGTGATCAACGACAGCGGCATTGACGCCACGCATGCCGACCTCGCGCTCGGCGACCGCGTGGTGCAAAACGTGCAGATCGTCACCGACGAGGATTCTCCGAATTCCGTCGTCTCGCTGGATCCGTCGCTCAACGGCTTCACCCCGCTGCTCTACCTCGAAAACGTGCCTGACACCGACACGCACATTGGGCACGGCACGCATTGCGCGGGCATCATCGGCGGCTCGGGCGTGCGCTCGGGCGGGCTCTACCGCGGCGTCGCGCCCGGCGCGAAGCTCATCGGCTGCGGCTCGGGCGCGGTGCAGTACATCCTCTGCGCACTCGGCGGCTTCGAGTGGTCGCTCGCCAACCAGCCCCGCTACAACATCCGCGTCATCTCCAACTCGTGGGGCAGCAGCGGCGCCTTCGATCCTGATGACCCGATCAACATCGCCACGAGAAAAGCGCCCGACCGCAACATCGTTGTCGTCTTCGCCGCGGGCAACGACGGCCCGGCGCCCGACACGCACAATCCCTACGCCAAGGCGCCCTGGGTCATCTCCGTCGCGGCGGGCACGAAGGAGGGCGGGCTCGCGAGCTTCTCTTCGCGCGGCACGCCGAAGGAGCAGCGCCTGGCGGACATCGATCCGAACAACGACTTCGACGCGCCGACGATCACGGCGCCGGGCACGGGCCGCGAGTTCGCGACCGACGCCAGCAAGTTCACCGCCGCCATCGTGTCCACGCGCTCCTCGACCAATGCCGTCGCCAACGGCCTCACCAGCGATGCAGAGATTCCGCCGGCCCACCTTCCATTCTACACCCAGATTTCCGGCACGTCGATGGCCACGCCGCACATCGCCGGTGTCGTTGCCTTGCTGCTCGACGCGAATCCACTGCTCACACCCGACCAAGTGAAACAGATCCTCACCGACACCGCCACGTCGATGCCCGGCTACGCCGAGTGGGAAGTCGGCGCCGGTTACGTCAACGCCTACGCCGCCGTCGACAAGGCGTTCAACCTGTCAAAGGCCTACGCGTCGCTCGCGCCGACGGGATTCAACGCACAGGTCGCGACGAACACGGCGCTGACGGAGGCGTTCACAATCAACTACAGCCCGACCGCGACGCCGGGGCCCGACAGCGCGAACGCTCGTCCCCTCACCGCCACACCCGACGTATCGATCCTCGAAGTCGCGATCGAATACGGCAACACCGACGTCACGCTTTTCGGAAACATCCTCATCCTGCGGCTCTACGCGCCGGACGGCCGCATGTATTCCGACGCCGGCAGCGTGCTCTTTTTCATCGATGCACCGCGCCGCTACGTGAAGGTCGTAAATCCCCTGCGCGGCAACTGGATCGTCGAGGCGCGCGGCGCCCGCAGCCTCGCCGCCGTGCCGCAGGCGACCTCGCCCGTCGCGCTCGCACTGCCCGACGAAGTGAGCGTCTCCATCGATCGCACCGCCTTCGACCTGAGCCCGGTCACCGACATCGCCGGCACGCCGTGGGAAGCCGCAATTACCCAGGCGCTCAAATTCCGCTACATGGATGTCTGGCCGGACAACAGCTTCCGGCCGTGGTGGACTGTCACGCGGGCGGACTTCGCCATGCAACTCGCGATCAACACGCCGCTGCGCCAGGCCGTCCATGGGCCGTGGTTTGCCGACGTGGCCGGGCCCGACCAGGCGCTTGCGGCCGCGGTCTCCGCGGCAGGCTCCTCGTTGCGACATTTCGACTACAGCGTGGAGTCACCGCCGTCAACGATTCCGGTGCGGTCGTGGTCGTGTCCGATTCGGGTGCCATCCCCGCCAGCGAGCGGGGCTACGCGCAAATCGCGCTCAACAAAGGCTTCCTCGCCCCGGTTTCGCTCGGGTCCGGCGAGGTCCAGTTCCGTCCCAACGACACGCTCAGTCGCGGCGAACTCGCGGCCGCACTCGACAGCTTCCGCACTCACTTTTCGTTTGAGTGAGTGCAACAGTAGAGAAACGCAAAATACGGGACGCCCCGCAGGTTTTTCCCGCGGGGCGTTTTGGTGGGGCGACACTGCAATTATCTGCGGTGAAAGCGGCGGTCTCCGTCGGTGCAGTCGCTAACCCAAATCCCCTAGTTGACGCCAATCTCGATTAGGGGCGGCTGGACAGCCGCCCCGCCGTGGAACGGAGGCTTTGTCGCCGCCGATTCTGCCGGTCCGCCCGCCAACATTCGGTGCGCCAATGCGACACGGCGAAAGCGCGGAATCCTCATCCTCCTGAACCGGCATCGAACACCTCCACGAGTTCGACTCCGTCTGGCGCGTCGCTGGCGTTGGCGGCCGCAACAACGGAATAAGAACCCGCCGGCAGGGTCACGAGCAGGGCGGAATCGCCGGGATCCCCGAGGGAAAAAAGATCCGGCATGCGCGGCGACTTGCGCAACGGTGCCGGCGATGACGAACCCGGTAAGCAGACGGCCGGAATCCTGAACGATAACGCCGCGGGTGGGCAGGTTGACGAACGCGGGGCCCGGCACCGCAGCCAGGCCGGCTCCGACCAGCGTGAGAGCGAGCGGGAGGATGAGTTTTTTTATTGGGAGGTTTTGCTGATTTTGTGGTTGTGGTTTTGCATCGGTCGCCCACAGCGAAGTCAGAGAACTTGCGGTGACACGCGACCTCGCATCAGCCGACACCTTCGTCTTCCCGCCAATTTCGTGCCGCTGGGCGGAGCACCCAAATTTGGCGAGGGCGTCACCCGCTTTGGCCGGCAACCTCATCTACCATTCCGTCACAAACCGTCGCCACGACGCCGATGTGGTCCTCCGCGAATCTAAGTTCGGCCAGCCAACAGTGCACGAGCCGATCCGTCGCGACGGCAACGCTCACCCGCCGTTCCACGCCGCCGTCCGCGCGCAAGATCTCCACTTCTCGCAAGCTCTCGTCGAGACCGCAGCCGACGGCTTTCATGCATGCTTCCTTGCCGGTCCAGAGACGAAGAAATGTCTCGGCCCGCGCACCTGGCGGTAACACGCGCAGCTCGTGCTGTTCGCGTGGGGAAAAGTATCGCGCCGCCACGGCCTCAGCGTCGGCGACAGGACGCACGCGTTCCACATCCACCCCAACGGCCTGGTCGCGCGTGACGGCCACGAGTGCGAGCGACTCGGTGTGCGCGAGGTTGAAACACACCGGCGCAGTGCTGGCGGGCGGCAGGAGGTAGGGTTTGCCGCGTGCCCCATAGCGAAATTCGAGACGCGCCGGCGCCATGTCCAGATACCGGCCGAGGAGCACGCGCAGCCAGCCGCGACCAATGACGTAGTGTCGGCGGTTCTCCGCGAACAGGAAGCACCGCGCCCGGGCGCGTTCGTCCGGCGAGAGGAAGTCGAAAAAATCCGCCGCCCTGGCATCGTGCTGGCCGAGCGAAAACCGCCAGAGGTGCACCTCGTCCTCGGCGAGCGTGAACTCATCGGGCGGCGCGCTCCACTCGGCCGCGGCGGCGGCGTCCGGCCGTTCAAGCCTGCAGAATGGTGTCGCGCACCCGCTGTTCGTCGCGGCTTTGCGCGCCCCGGAGTTTGCCGTAGTCGAGCTTGAGTAGACGGTCGGCGAATTGAAAGTAAGGTTCGTCATGTGTGATCACGAGCACCGCCTTGCCCCGGGCTTTCAACTCGGGGAGGAGCTGGGTGTAGAAGAGTTCCTTGAACAAGGGATCCTGGTCCGACGCCCACTCGTCGAACACGTAGAACGGCCGGTCCTCGAGATACGCCGTGAGCAGCGCGAGCCGCTTCCGCTGGCCTTGCGAAAGTTTCGTCGTCGAGAGCCGGCCGTCGCGCACGCGCACTTTGTGATCGAGGTGAAGCTGCGCGAGGTAGTCGCGCGCCTGGGCGTCGAGATCCGCCGCGTGCAGGCCGAGCAGATCCTCGAACAGGAAGAAATCTGCAAACACCGCCGAAAACAATTGCCGGTAATCGTCCCGGTTTGCGTCGGTGATGGGCCGGCCGTCGAGCCGGATCTCGCCCGACTCGGGGGGATAAAGTCCCGTGATGATTTTCGCGAGCGTGGTCTTGCCGCTGCCATTGCCGCCGACGAGGAAGACGACTTCACCGGGCCGGAATGCGAGGTTGACCGGGCCGAACATGAAGTTGCTGTCGTCCTTTTCGTGCTGGTAGGAACGCGTGACGCCGGCCAGTTCGAGGCGCGAGAAATCGCCGTTCGGCTCGGGCCGGGTGAGCGGGCAGACCTCATTGGTGTGCGCCGCGAGCGACATGCCGAGTTTCTCGACTTTCGCGAGCGACGCACTCGCGCGGCCGAACACCGAGAGACTTCCCATCACGCCCGCGAGCGGCCCCATTAGGTAGAGCGTCGTGACGACGTAGCCGGTGAGCGCCTGCGGGTTGAAATGCTGCCACGCCGGCAGCACAAAAAGAATCAGCCCGATCACGCCGAGCACGAGCAGATGATTCCAGCTGTGGGCGATCGCGAAACGCACCTCGGCGGCGACATTGTGCCGCCCGTAGGCACCGGTGGCAGTCTCGATATGGCTGGCAAGAAAGGCGCCGCGCCGGCTCCGGTGCAATTTGAGTTCCTTGACGCCGTCGGTCAGCGCGCGGAAATGTCCGAACAAGCGATCTTCTTCCTCGCGTGCGTCCATCAGAAACCGAAACCCGCTCACGATCAGCGAGCGATAAACCAGCGCGCCCACGAGGATGAACACGCCCATCGCGACGAGCACTTGGAGCGAAAGCCATGCAAGGTAGAGCCCGCCGCAGAATAGAATCGCCACGTTGACGGCGAAGGCGGGAATTCCAAGCAGCGCCTGCGCGATGTTGAGCACATCCTCGGTCAGCACGACCATCACGCGCGCCGCGCCTATCTCCTCGAGGTGACGGAGCGGCACCGTGAGGATTTTCTTCACGAGATCGCAGCGCAGTCCCGCGATCGCCGCCTGCGCGAATTTTGCCAGCACGACCGCCGAGCCGAACGTCGTCAGCAAGCGCCCCAGCGCGAGCCCGACGAAGCTCCCGGCCAGCGCGGCGGATGTCGTCTCGCCGCGATTCAGCGCCTGGTTGATGAGCGCAATCAGCCCGGCGTTGCACGCGCCACTCAGCAGCGCTGTCACGAGCGTGAACAACATCATGCCGCGTGCGGTGCGAAAGAGGTAGCAGACGAGGTTCATTGCACCGTTGCCTCCACTTCGGCCGGTCGGATTGCGTGCAGGCACGCGCGCAGTTCCTCCGCCACGACGCGCACGTGCGGTTCCTCGAGAATGCTTTCGTGCGCGCCTGGCACGATCGTGACGGTCACGCCGCCGCGCGCAAATTCGCCCCAGCCAAAGTCCGCGGCAAACGAACAGACGAGTTGGTGCATCCGGCTGCGGAAGAGCACCACGCACCCCTCGTAAGGCCGGGTGCGGTGGCGTTGCAATCCGCGGATGTGCGCCGCCCACAGCCGGCGTTGCTCGTCGGGATACGCGGACAAGTCCACGATCTCGTCCGCCGCGGACGTCACCGCGGCGCGCCCCCACCGCTCCCGCGCGCCCTGCAGTTTCTTTTTCCACGTGCGCCATTTCCACTGGAGAAACGCGCGCCGCTGCTGTGCATCCCAACGCGCCATCGCGGCGAGCAGCACGCCCAGATTGCGGAGAAATTTCCCGACCCACGCCGGCGTCACTCGCACGCGCGCATAGCTGCCGCTGGTCGGCGTGCAGTTCATGAGCACGAGCACGGCCACGCGCTCACCCGCGGCGTGGAGCTGCCGCGCCATCTCGTAGGCCACGTTGCCGCCGAAACAATAGCCGCCGATGCGATACGGTCCCTCCGGCTGAAATGCGCGCAAGTCCGCCACGTAATGGGCGGCCATCTCCTCGATGGTCTCAAATTCAGCGAGGCCATCGAGCCCGCGCGACTTGAACGCATGCAACGGCTGGTCGTCGCCGAGGTGGCGCGCGAGGTTGCCGTAGCCCCAGAACATTCCGCCGCCGACGCCGTGCACCAGAAACAGCGGCGGCTGCCGCCCGTGGGCCTGAATCTCCACGAGCGAAGTGCCGGCGGTCGCCTCGGCCTTGCCCCGGACGATCGGCGCCAGTTCCCCGATCGTCGCCGCCTGAAACACCGTCGCCAGCGGCAGTTTCTTGCCAAAAACCTTTTCGATGCGCGCGAGCAGCCGCACCGCGAGCAACGAATGACCGCCCAGCTCGAAAAATTTGTCGGTCACGCCGACGGGACGGACGTTCAGGATGTCCTCCCAGATTTCCACGAGCCCACGCTCGACCGGACAGCGCGGCGCGATTAACTTCCGCTCGCGCACCGCCGGCATGGTTCCCTCCAGCCGGGCAAGTGCGCGGCGATCCACCTTGCCATTGGCGGTGAGTGGCAACGCATCGCAGAAGACAAACGCCGCCGGCACCAAATAACCGGGCAGCTTGCCTTGCAGGAAGCTCCGCAGGTCGTCCGCGGTCGGCGCGGGTTGGCTCCGCGCGACCACGCACGCGACGAGCGATCTTTCACCCGCGGACCCTGCGCGCACCACCACGGCGCTCTCGCGCACACTCGGGTGCGCGGCGAGCGCCGCCTCGACTTCCGCCGGCTCGACGCGGAAGCCGCGGATCTTCACCTGCGAATCGAGACGCCCGAGAAATTCGAGTTCGCCGTTCGGCAGCCAGCGCACGAGGTCGCCGGTGCGATAGAGCCGCGCCCCCGGCTCGGCGCTGAAGGGGTGCGGCACGAATCTTTCCGCCGTCAGCTCGTCGCGACCGATGTAACCGCGCGCCAACCCGTCGCCGCCCGCGTAAAGTTCGCCCGGCACTCCGACCGGCACCGGTTGCATTTCGTCGTCGAGCACGAACGCCTGCGTGTTCGCGATGGGCCGGCCGATGGGAATCGTCGCCCGCTTCACCGACTCCGGCGTGATGCGGTGGCAGCAGGTGAATGTCGTGTTCTCGGTTGGCCCGTAGCCGTTGAACAAGCGGCAGCCGGGCGCGCGCACCAACGCCTGGCGCACGTGTTGCACGGAAAGCACATCGCCGCCAGTCAGCAACTGCCGCACGCCGCGCAGGCTCTCGGGTTGTTCCAGGACCATCTGGTGAAACAAACCCGCCGTCAGCCACAGCGTCGTGACCCCGTGCTCACGAATCGCCGCGCCGAGTTCCGTGAGCGTCGGAGTCGGCGGCGGGTAAACGACGAGGCGTGCGCCGTTCAAGAGCGCGCCCCAGATTTCGAACGTCGAGGCGTCGAAGCCGACGGGGGCAAGCTGCAAAAAAACCTCCCCGGCATCCAGCCGCACGTAGTTCGTGCCCTTCACCAACCTCACGACGCCGCGCTGCGGCACAGCGACACCCTTTGGCCGCCCGGTCGAGCCCGAGGTGAAACTCACGTAAGCCAGCGAGTCCGGCGTCGCTCCACTGACGAACGGCATGGCGGAACGTGCGTTCACCGCAGCCATTTCCTCGTCATCGACGCGCCACACGCGCCACTCGCCCGCCGGCAAAAAGTCTTCACGCGACTTCTGCGTGACCAACACCGTAGCCCGGGTGTCGCCGAGCATCAGGGCCAGCCGCTCCTTGGGATACGCCGGGTCGAGCGCAACGTAGGCGCCGCCGGCTTTCACAATGCCGAGGAGAGTGACGATCAACTCAAGCGAACGTTCCAGGCACACACCCACGAGTGTGTCCGGCCTTACCCCGAGCGAGCGCAGATGGTGGGCGAGTTGGTTGGCCTGCGCGTCGAGTTCGCGGTAAGTGAGCCGGCGATGTTCGCAGATCACGGCGATGGCATTGGGCGCGTGCGCCACGCACTCGGAGAAAAGTTCACCGATGATCTTGTCGCGTGGGTAGCCGGTCGCCGTGGCGTTCCACTCGACGAGCAGTTGGTGGCGTTCGCCCTCGGTGAGCAACGGCAACTCGGCGATGCGTCTGTCGGGATCGGCCACAATGCCTTCGAGCAGCGTGCGCCAGTGGCCCAGCATCCGCGCAATCGTGGCCGCGTCGAACAGATCCCCAGAATACTCCGCCACCGCCGTCAACCCGTGCGCCGTTTCCTCGACGGCGAGCGTGAGATCGAATTTCGCGGTGCCCGTGTCGAGTTCCATGGGCGTCATCGTGAGGCCGGGTAGTTGCCAGTCTGAAGCGGACGTATTCTGTAGCACGAACATCACCTGCACCAGCGGTGCCTGCCCCGGGCTGCGTTCGATGCGCAGCGCCTCGACCAGTTTTTCGAATGGCAGGTCCTGATGCGTAAACGCCTCCAGTGTCAGTTCGCGCACGCGGCCGAGCAGTTCGCGAAATGTTGGATCGCCCGCGAGGTCGCCGCGCAGCGCGAGGGTGTTCACGAAGAACCCGATCAGGCCTTCGGTCTCCTTTTGCGTGCGGCCGGCGACCGGCGTGCCCACGATAAGGTCGGTCTGCCGGGTGCAGCGGTGCAGCAGTGTCATGAACGCCGCGAGCAGCGTCATGAAGAGTGTGACGCCCTCGCGTCGGCTCAGCGCCTGCAACGCCCCGCCGAGCGGCGCCGGCAACTCGAGCGCCTGCCAGTGGCCGCGAAACGCCTGCACCGGCGGGCGCGCCCGATCGGCCGGCAATTCCAAAACATCCGGCGCACCCGCGAGCCGCTTCTTCCAATAGCCCAGTTGCCGCTCGAGCGCGTCGCCCTGCAGCCACTGGCGCTGCCACACGGCGTAGTCGGCGTATTGCATTGGCAGCTCCGGGAGCGACGCCGGCCGCCCGGCCGCGAAATCCCGATACAGCACCGCCAGCTCGTGGAAAAACACGCCCCACGACCAGCCATCCGACGCGATGTGGTGCATCGTGACGACCAGCACGTGCTCGTCGTCCCCCAGCCGCAGCAATCGTGCGCGCAGCATGAGATCGCGCGTGAGATCGAACGGCCGGCACGCCTCTTCGCGCAACAAGTGTCGCACGCTCGCATCGTGTCCGCCGTTCGTTTCTGCGCGGAGATCGGTCACCGGCAACGCGACCGTCGCCGCGCGCCCGACGACCTGGACGGGGCAGCCGTCCACCGACTCATAGCGCGTCCGGAGCACTTCGTGCCGCTCGACGATCTCGGCTATGGCCCGGCGCAGCGCCGCCTCGTCGAGCCGGCCGTTCAGCTCCACCGCCATCGGCATGTTGTAGAGCGGGCTCTGCGGATCGAGCTCGTGGATGAACCACAGCCGCTGCTGCGCGAAGGACAGCGGCGCGTTTTCGCCGTGCGCGTGCCGGGGAATCAACTGCGCCTTCGGTGCCGTCTGGAATCCGGCCCGCAGCCGCTGCTCCACCAGCGCGCGTTTTGCGCCGGACATTTCCGCGGGCCGCGGGGCGGGACGTTCCTGCACGAGGGCCATGGTCACTCTTGCACTCACGCGCTGTGCGCGCAGCGCTGCGCCTCCGCTTCGCTCATCGCGCTGATTTCAGCGACGATCATTTCCTCGACGGCCAGGGCGAGCGCGGCGACGGTCGGTGTTTGAAACACGGCCCGCATCGATAGCTCGACCCGAAACGCAGCCCGCACACGTGCGATGAACTGCGTGACGAGCAGCGAATGGCCGCCCAGTGCGAAAAAGTCGTCGTGTGTCCCGATGCGCTCGCGGCCGAGCAACTCGCACCAGATGCGCGCGAGCGTCTCCTCGGTCGGCGTACCGGGTGCCACATAGCCTCTCGCCGCGGCATCGGCTGCCGCGCCGTCCGGCGGGGGCAGCGCCCTGCGGTCGATTTTCCCATTCGGCGTACGCGGCAGATTGGCGAGGGGGACTATCGCCGTCGGCACCATGTAACCGGGCAATTTCTGCTGCAACTCGTGCCGGATTTCCGCGGCCTCGATGTCGCGACCCGCCACGGGCGCGACGTAGGCCACCAGGCGCGGGTCGCCCGCCTGCGTCCACACGAGCGCCACGGCCTCATCCACTCCGGGCTGCGCGCGCAACGTCGACTCGATTTCACCGAGTTCGATGCGATGCCCGCGCAATTTGACCTGGTGGTCGAGCCGCCCGAGGAACTCGATATTGCCGTCGGGCAAGAGCCGCACGCGGTCGCCCGTGCGGTAGAGCCGCTCGCCCGGCGCAAACGGCGACACGATGAATTTCTCCGCCGTCAGTTCCGGCCGGTTCAGGTAGCCGCGCGCGAGTCCGTCGCCACCGATGAACAACTCGCCTGGCACGCCGAGCGGCACCGGGCGCAGGCGCGCATCGAGCACGTAGACCTGTTCGTTTTCCAATGGCCGGCCAATCGTCGCACGGCCGCCGGGCCGGCGCAGCGCGCACGTCGAGTATACGGTGGTTTCCGTCGGACCATAGAGATCGAAGACGCGGCGAACCGCCGGCTGCTGATAGAGTTTGTCGACGAGATCCTGAGCCAGCGGCTCGCCAGCGAGGTTGAGCGTCTGCGCGGAACCGGGGATCGCGCCGAGCCGCAGCAGTTCGGCGATGGCGGAGGGCACGGTGTTGATGAGCGTTACTTCGTGCGCCGCGGGCAGCGTCGGCAGTGAAAGTGCATTTGCGGCCAGAATCACTGCGCCGCCGGTGGCCAGCGGCACGAACAATTCGAACACGGAAAGATCGAAACCGAGTGAAGTCGACGCCAGCACACCGCGCAACTCCTCCGGCCGGTAGCGCCGCCGCGCCCATGCGATGAGGGCCACCACGCTGCGGTGTTCGACGGCCACGCCTTTCGGCCGCCCCGTCGAGCCGGAGGTGTAGAGCACGTAGGCGAGGTTGCGCGCCTCCACCGCCGGAACCACGCTCACCCGGCGCGGCGCCCGCCGGCGCTCGGCGTCGACGAAGACGATGCCAGCGTCTCCCGCTGGCACCACGCCAGCCAGATTCGAGTGCGTGAGGAGCACCGACGCACGCGCGTCCTCCAGCATGAACGCGAGGCGTTCGCGCGGGTAATTCGGGTCGAGCGGCACGTAGGCACCGCCAGCTTTCAACACGGCGAGCACCGCCACGACCATCTCCATCGTTCGCTCCAAACAAATCCCGACGAGCGCGTCCGCGCCAACTTTCAGCGCGCGTAGTTCCATCGCGAGCCGGTTCGCGCGTTCGTCCAATTCTCGGAAGGTCACGCGCTCCTCACCGCAGATCACGGCTGTCGCCTCGGGCGTGCGCCCAACTTGTTCCTCGAACAATTGGTGGACGCATTTGCTCTCCGGAAATACGGCCCGGGTGGCGTTCCACTCCACCAGCCACCGGCGTTGCTGGTCAGACGAAAGCATCGGCAGATCCCCCACTCTCGCCGCCGAGTTTGTCGCAATCGCGTCGAGCAGGACTTCAAAATGGCCGAGCCACCGCCGGATCGTGTCAGCGTCGAACCGCCCGCTGCGGTAGCGGCACTCGAGTTCGAGCCGGTCGCCGACTTCGGTGATGTTGAAACCGAGATCGACATTGGTGGCGCAGTGCGGGTTGCAGGCGAAGTCGCTCGAGAGGCCGGCAAATTGCAGCGGTTCGTGCAGCCGGTCGACGTTGAACGTCACCGCCACCAACGGCATCCGGCCCGGATCGCGCGGGAGGTTGAGCAACTGCAGGATGCGGCCGAATCCGCATTGCCGGTGGTCGAACGCATCGAGAAATACCTGCTTCGCACTGGCCAGAAAATCGGGAAATGCCGCGTCTTCATTTACACGAATCCGCACCGGTAAGAATTCCACACAGTGCGCGACGAGCGTTTCTGCGCCCGGCTGCGTCCGCTCGGCCACCGGCACGCCCACGACGAGGTCGTCCTGCCCGGTGAGCCGCGCCAGCCACACGTAATACGCTGCGAGCAGCGTTGTGAACAGCGTGCAGCCCTGTTTTGCGCTCACCTCCCGCAGCCGGTCGCGCAATGCGGCGCCGAGCACGTGCGACTCGCGTGCGCCCGCAAAGTCGGCGCCCGCCGCGGGCCGCCAGTCTGCGGGTAGCTCGACCACCGGCGCGCCATCGGCGAACTGCGCGGTCCAGTAGACCTCCGCGGCGCGACGCGGCGCGACGTCGGGCTGAGCGGCGCGGGCGCGGGCGTAGTCGCTCAGTTGCTGCGGAAGTTCGAACCGCGCGCGTTTCCCGCCAGCCTCAGCCGCATACAACTCGACCAGTTCGCGCAGCAAAATCCCCCACGAGTGTCCATCGCACACGAGGTGATGAATCGTAAGCAGCAGCGCGTGCTCCTCGGAGTCCAGTCGGACGAGCCGCGCCCGCAGCAATGGTCCGCGCGTCAGATCGAATGGCTGCGCAGCCTCCGTGGCTTCGAGCGCATCGAGCCCCATCGCGCGGCCTTCGCGCATCAGCGCCGTCAAATCATCGAGCGGGATCTCCAGTTTGAGGTCCGGCACCACGTGCTGCACGTCGCCCGACGGCGCGAAGAGGGTGCGCAGCGCCTCGTGCAACTCCACGAGGTGTTGGAACGCGCGTCGCATCGCATCGCAATTGAGCGCGCCACGAAAGCGCAGGCGGCGCGACTCGTTATAGGTGCACGACGCGGCATCGCTCAACTGGCAGGCGAACCAAATCTCGCGCTGGGCCTCGGTCAGCGGCGATTGCGCTCCTCCCCGCTCAACCGTGCGCGCGGGCGCGGAATTCTTCGCCGTCGCTTTTGCCGCCGCCTCCGGCGCGACGTGCGCCACGAGTGCCTCGAGGGTGTTGAGGTCACCCAGAAGATCGCGAAAGGCGATCGGCACGCCAAAATTTCGTTCCAGCGCCGCGGCAGCCTGCACGAGAAATAGCGAGTCGAACCCCAGCGCCGCGAAACTCGTTCTCGTGTGCCCAACCAGGTCGAGACCGGACAAGTCGCGGAACAGCGCCTGCAATTGCGCAAGCGCGGGCGCCTGCCCGTCCGGCTCCGCCGTTGCTGTCTTCCCGGCCGGTTCGCTCGCCGGCCCCGCGACCCCGGCTGTCTGCTCCGTGGCCGGCGCGGCACCCTCGATCCGGCCGGGTTCGATCCAATGGCGTTTGCGCTCGAAGGGATACGTCGGCATCGGCACGTGTCGCCGCTCTTCGTTTGCGTGGAAGCCGCTCCAATCCACCCTCGCACCCGCAATCCACAACCGGCCGAGCGCTCCGAGCACGGTGGCGGAGCCGCATCCCGGTTCCTGCGCCGAAGCGAGCGATGATACGACCGCATGTTGCGAACCCACCATCGGATGCTGCCGCGCCAGCGCGCCGAGCGTCTGGCCCGGGCCGACTTCGAGCAAGATGCAGCCCGGCTCCTGCGCAAGCACGCCAATCCCGTCGGCGAAACGCACCGCCTGCCGCACGTGCGCGGTCCAATAGTCTGGGCTCGTCGCCTGTTCCGCGGTGAGCCATGTGCCGGTGACGTTCGACAGGCAGCGGATGCGTGGCGGATTGAGTTTCACGTTGCGGACCTCGGCGGTGAACGGCTTCAGCGCGGCGTCCATCATCGCGGAATGAAATGCGTGCGAAGTCGCGAGCCGCTTGCATGGCGTGTTGCGCGGTGCGAGTTGCCGTTCCAGTGCCTCGATCGCTTCAAAGGGCCCCGACGCCACGCACGCGCCGGGAGCATTGACGCTCGCGAGCGACAGATGGCGGCCGAGCAGCGCCACGATTTCGGCCTCGGGCAACCGCACCGCGAGCATCGCACCGGGCGGCTGGGCTTGCAGCAGCCGACCGCGCGCGGCGACAAGGGTGAGCGCATCTTCGAGCGAGAATACCTCCGCGAGACACGCCGCCACATACTCACCCAGACTGTGGCCGATCATGACGTGCGGGCGGATGCCCCAGCTCATCCAGAGCTGCGCGAGTGCATGTTCCACCACGAACAACGCCGGCTGCGTGAACGCGGTCTGCGCGAGCTGCTGGGTCGCCGCAGCTTCCTTCGTCGCCGACGGAAAAAGAATCTTGCGCAAATCCTGCTCGAGATGCGGCCGCAGAATCTCGCACCCGCGGTCCACTTGCTCGCGAAACACCGGCTCGGTGTCGTAGAGTCCGCGCGCCATGTTGGCCTGTTGCGCCCCCTGGCCGGGAAACATGAACGTGACGGGCGGCTCGTGCTCCGGCGCACGGCCGGTGGCAATTCGCCGCGCATCGTTCGCGCGCACCGTTTGCACGAGGTCGGCCGCGGACTCGCAGACCAGCGCGCGCCGGTGTTCGAAATGCTTCCGTCCCGTGTGCAACGTAAACGCCGCGTCGGCGGGATTCAACTGGTGAGCGGCATGGAGACGGTCGGCGAGATTGTTGGTCGCAGCGTCGAGCGCCGCGGGCGATTTCGCCGAGAGCGTGAACAAGTGCCACGGGCGTGCCGCCGCGCCCGATGGCGCGGGCGCGGGCGCTTCCTCCAGCACGACGTGCGCGTTGGTTCCGCCGATGCCGAACGAACTCACGCCCGCGCGGCGTGGCGCGTCGCCGCGCGGCCAGTCGCGCAGCCGGTTGTTCACGAAAAACGGGCTGTTCGCGAAATCGATCTTCGGGTTTGGCTGCTTGAAGTGCAGACTCGGCGGGAGTTGCTCGTGGTGCAGCGCGAGCACGGTCTTGATGAGACCCGCGATTCCGGCCGCGGCGTCGAGGTGACCGATGTTGCCCTTCACCGAGCCGAGCGCGCAGAACTTTGCGGCGCTGGCGCGCGCCCCAAACGCCTTCGTGAGCCCGGCGATCTCAATCGGATCGCCGAGCGGCGTCGCGGTGCCGTGCGTCTCGACGTAAGAGATCGACTCCGGCTCGACGCCCGCCTGCGCTTGCGCGAGTGCGATGACCTCGGCCTGGCCGTCGATGCTCGGAGCCGTGTAACCGATTTTGTGCGCGCCGTCGTTGTTAAGCGCGGTGCCCTTGATGACCGCCCAAATCATGTCGCCGTCGGCGAGTGCATCGGAGAGCCGCTTCAGCACCACCACACCCGCACCGTCGCCAGACACGGTTCCGGCGGCGCTGGCATCGAACGGCCGGCAGTGTCCGTCCGGCGCGAGGATGGAGCCCTCTTGATAGAGCAGGCCGCGTTTTTGCGGAAAAGTGACCGCCACGCCGCCGGCCAGCGCGACATCGCACTGGAAATTGAGCAGATTCTGGCTCGCGAGACAGACGGCGACGAGCGAAGTCGAGCACGCGGTCTGCACATTGAGGCTCGGACCGCGGAGGTTCAGTTTGTAGGAGACGCGCGTCGGCAGAAAATCCTTGTCGCTCGCGAGCATCGCCTGAAAACCACCGACCAGCCGGAGCACGTCGGGTCGCGTGAGCAGGTTTGAAAGCAGGTAGGTGTTCATGCCCGCGCCGGCAAACACGCCGATCGCGCCCCCGCAAGTTTCCGGGTTGCAGGCCGCCTGTTCCAGGGCCTCCCACGCGCACTCGAGGAAAATCCGCTGCTGCGGATCGAGCAGCTCGGCCTCCTTCGGATTGATGCCGAAAAACGCCGCATCGAACCACTCGGGCCTTTCGAGCACGGCGCGGGCCTTCACCAGATTCGGCGCGCCGTGCGGCACCGGGCCGTCGAGCAGCGAGGACTGCAGCTCGTCGTCCGGGAAAAACGAGACCGACTCCACGCCATCGCGCAGGTTGCGCCAGAATTCATCGAGGTCGCGCGCACCGGGGAAGCGTCCGGCGAGGCCGACGATCGCGACGCTTTCGTGCAGGGACTCGCGGGGGTTCATGTGCGGGAGGCGGCGGCCATGCCGCGCGGGCGGGCGGCGGCACCGCGTTGCTGCTGCGCGCGGGCGCGGATTCTCTCGTGAAAACCGTGGCCGCTTCCGTTCTCATGGCCGTCGAGCGCGCGCGCGAGCGAACGGATGGTTGGGTGCTGGAAAAACCCGAGCAGCGGCACCTCGCGGCCGAGCCGCTCGCGCAACCGGCCCTGCACTTGCACGACGTTGAGCGAGTGGCCGCCGAGATCGAAAAAGTTGTCGTTCGCGCCAGGCCGCTTGACGGACAGCACCTCTTCCCAGACCGCGGCGATCGTTTGCTCCACGCCCGCTTGCGGCGCGACGAACGAGGTTTCGATTCGCATGCGGTCGAGTGCCGGCGCGGGCAGTGCACGGCGATCAATCTTGCCGTTCGGCGTCAGCGGCAGGCGTTCGAGCGGCACGAAGGCCGAGGGCACCATGTAATCGGGGAGTTTCTTCCCGAGAAGCTCGCGCAATTCCGCGGCGCCTGGCGCGGGAGTGGCCGCGGCGATGAAGTAGGCGACCAGGCGTTTGTCGCCGGGGGCATCTTCGCGCGCGACGACCACCGCATCGCTCACCGCCGGCAATTCCCGCAGCACGGTTTCGATCTCGCCGAGTTCGATGCGGAACCCGCGGAGCTTAACCTGGTGGTCGGCGCGGCCGAGCAATTCAATCTCACCATCCGGACGGCGCCGCGCGAGATCCCCTGTGCGGTAAAGACGCGCACCGGGCACCGTGGAAAACGGATCGGGCAGGAATCTTTCCGCGGTCAGTTCCGGGCGATTCACATAGCCGCGTGCCAGGCCGTCGCCGCCAATGAACAGTTCGCCCGGCGCGCCGACGGGCACAAGTTGCAAGTGTGCGTCGAGGACGTGGAGCTGCGTGTTGGCGATGGGCCGGCCGATGACGACGGGGCGGGCGCCGGCTTCTACTTTCGCGACGCTCGACCAAATGGTGGTCTCGGTCGGGCCGTAGAGATTCCACAACTCGGCGCCGTGTGTGAGCAGGCGGTCGGCCAGCGCGCGCGGGAGCGCCTCGCCGCCGCAGAAAATGCGGAGCGATTTCGCGCCCGTCCAACCGGAGTCGAGCAGCATGCGCCACGTCGCGGGCGTGGCCTGCATGACCGTGGCGCCGCTCGCGGAAATCTTTTCGGCGAGGCGAGTGGCGTCGGCTGCTTCCTCGCGGGTGGCGAGCACCACGCAACCGCCAACGGCGAGCGGGAGGAAGAGCTCGAGCGCGGCGATGTCGAACGACAGGGTCGTGACCGCGAGCAACCGATCGGCGCTCGTCAGCCCCGGCCGCAATTGCATCGAATGAAGAAAATTCACGACGGCGCGATGCGGAATCGCCACGCCTTTCGGTTTGCCGGTCGAGCCGGAGGTGTAGAGCACGTAAGCGAGATCCCCCGGCCCCGCCCCGGCCGGCAACGGCTCGCAGCTTTCCCGAACGATCTCCGGCCACTGCTCGTCGAGGCGGATGCACCGCGCCTGAGTTGGCGGCAGGGTTTCGAGCCTCGGTTTCTCCGTCACGATTACCGGCGCCTGCGAATCCTCCATCATCCACGCAAGGCGCTCGCGCGGAAATGCGGGATCGAGCGGCACATAGGCGCCGCCGGCCTTGAGGATGCCGAGCAAACCGACGAGCATCGCCACGGAGCGATCCACGCAGATGCCGACGAGCGTCCCGCGGCCCACGCCGTTCCGGCGAAGAAAACGCGCGAGTTGGTTCGCGTGGCCGTCGAGTTCGCGATAGGTCGTCCACCGCCGATGGTCGATGACGGCGATCGTCTGCGGGCGGCACGCCGCCTGGGCCGCGAACAAATCGGCCACCGTTTGCTGCCGCGGGTAATCGGCGCGCGTGTCGTTCCACTCCACGAGCAATTTGTGGCGCTCGATCTCCGTGAGCAACGGGAGCGCGGCGAGCGGCCGCTCGGGTTCGGCCGCAATGCCTTCGAGCAACACGTGGTAGTGCCCCAGCAGGTGCCGAATCGTCGCGGCATCGAAGATGTCGGTGCTGTATTCGAGGCGGGCGGTCAGGCCGGCGGCCCGCTCAACCAGGTAGAGCGTGAGGTCGAACTTGGCGGTGCCACTGTCGAGTTCGAGTTGCGTGAGTCGCAGGCCCGGCCACGGCACCGCCTCCAGCGGTGCGTGCTCCAGGGCGAACATCACCTGCACGAGCGGTGCGTGGCTCACACTTCGCTCCGGGTGCAGCGCCTCGACCAGTTTGTCGAACGGCACGTCGTCGTGCGCGAGCGCATCGAGCACGGTCTCGCGCACGCGGGCGAGCAGCGCACGGAAGGTCGGATTGCCCGACAGGTCGCCGCGCAACACCAGGGTATTGATGAAGAGGCCGATGAGCGTCTCGGTCTCCGGCAACGAACGGCCGGCGACCGGCGTGCCGACGGCGATTGCTTCCCGCCCGGTGTAGCGGTGCAGCAGCGTTTGCCACGCCGCGAGCAACGTCATGAACATTGTCGCCCGTTCGCGGCGGCTCAGCGCAGCGAGTTTTGAGTGAAGGCGCGGAGGCAGTTCCAGCGTTTCGACGGCGCCGCGGTAACTCGACACGGCGGGCCGGGGCCGATCGGTCGGCAGTTCCAACGGCGGCGGCCCGCCGCCCAACTGCCGCCGCCACCATTCGAGCGAGCCGCCGCCCGACGCGAGCTGGGCTCGCTGCCAAACGGCGAAGTCGGCGTATTGAATGGGGAGTGCTGAAAGTTCGAGCGGCTGATCACCTTGCCTTCCTCCATAGTAGACCCCGATGTCCCTGAAGAAGACGTTGAGTGACCAGCCGTCGAAGATCATGTGATGCACCGTCAGCACGAAGATGTGCTCGGCGTCGGAAAGTTTGAGGAGCTGCGCGCGCAACAGCGGCAGGCGACCGAGATCGAATGGCTGCCGGGCGTGGTCGCAGGCGATGCGAAGCGCATGCGCCTCGCGCTCCGCCGCCGGCAGCCCGCGGAGATCGCGCACGGGCAAGGGCACTGCCAGCGCGGGCGCGACCATTTGCGCGAGCGCATCGCGCCGCCGCCCGAAGCTCGTCCGCAAGATTTCGTGGCGCTGCACCACCTGGTTGATCGCGCGCTCGAACGCCGGCACCTCCAGCATCCCCGCGATCTTCACGGCAACGGGAACGTTGTGGAGCGGCGAGCCCGGGTGGAACTCCTCCAGAAACCAGATGCGTTGCTGCGCCGAAGTCGCGGGAAATCGGAAAAATTCCCTGGCGGGAGCCGCCAATGGCGATCGCGCGGATGTTTGCAGCGTTTCCATGGGACTCTCCGGGTTTCAGTGCACGCCGGCGGTTTCGGTTTCCTTCACCCGATACTCCTCGCGCGCGGCGCGCGTGGGCCCGGCCACGCGCGGGCCGCGCGCGCCGCCGCAAAGCTTTTCGATTTCGCGGGCCAGCCCGGCGATGGTTGGTTCGTCGAACAGGCTGCGCACGGACAGCGTGAGGTGAAAGGCGCCGTTGAGCCGCGAGACGACCTGCGCCGCCCGCAGCGAATGTCCGCCCAGCTCGAAGAAATTGTCCTGCACGCCGATGACCGGACGGCCCAGCACTTCGGTCCACACGCGGGCGACGGTCTCCTCGGCCGGCGTGCGCGGCGAGGCGAACGGCGGGTTGGAGCGGCGGCTCGCGGGGGTGGGCGCGGGCAGCGCGCGGCGGTCGATCTTGCCGTTCGGGGTGAGCGGCCAGGTTTCGAGCCGGAGGAACGCGACCGGCACCATGTAGCCCGGCAGTCTCGCGCGCAAAAACGCGACAAGATCGGAGACGGCGGGCGGGCCGGCGGGCGGCGCGATAAGATATGCGATGAGTTGTGGCTCGGACCGCGCATCTTCGCGCGCGATCACGAGGCTCTCGCGCACGCCTGGATGGCCGTTCAGCAGCGCCTCGATTTCGCCGGGCTCGATGCGGTGGCCGCGGATTTTCACCTGCTGATCGATCCGGCTGAGAAACTCGAGCTCGCCGTCTTCGCGCCAGCGCACGAGATCGCCGGTCTGATAGAGCCGCGCGCCCGGCGTGCGGTCGAAGGGATGGCGCACAAATTTTTCGGCCGTCAGCGCCGGCTGCTGCCGGTAGCCTCGCGCGAGGCCGTCGCCGCCGATGAAAAGTTCGCCGGCCAGGCCGACCGGCACGAGTCGCCGCCGGTGATCGAGCACGTGCACCTCGGTGTTGGCGATGGGCCCACCGATCGGCGGTGGCGCAGACGCGTGCGGCGCGACCGCCGCACTCGTGGTGACGACCGTGCTTTCCGTCGGGCCGTAGTGATTGATGAGCGCACACGGAAACTTCTTGCCGGGCCGGCGGCGAAGTTTGTCGCCGCCGGTGAGAACGCCGCGCAGCGCGACGTCCGCGGGCCACGCTTCGTCCATCACGGCTTCCGCCAGCGGCGTGGGCAAAAAACTGAGCGTGATGCGCCGCGCGGCAAGCCAGCGGACGAGCAGCGCAGGCGACACGCGTGTTTCCTCGTCCGGAATGTGGATGCTCGCCCCCGCTGCGAGGTAGGGCCACAGTTCCCATGCGGATGCGTCGAAGGCCGGGCTCGCGATCAGCGTGGCGCGATCGGCCGCCGTGATGCGGTAGGCGCGCTGGTGCCACGTGAGGAGGTTCACGAGGCTGCGGTGGCGGATCTCGACACCCTTCGGCGCACCCGTCGAACCGGACGTGTAGATAACGTAGGCGAGGTGTTCGGAACTGAGCCGCGTGAGCACGGCGCTGGCGCGCGCCGAGGCGTTGGGCGGGTCGGTCGCGTCGTCAAGGCAGAGGAGTGGCACGCGGGCGGACGCGAGTGCGGGGGCGTGTTTGCGCAACGCGACCACGACCGCCGATTGCGCATCCTCGAGCAGGAACGCCAACCGCTCACCGGGATACGCCGGGTCGAGCGGCACGTAGGCGCCGCCGGCTTTCAGCACGGCGAGCAGACTCACGACCAATTCCACCGAGCGCTCCAGGCACACGCCAACGCACACGGCAGTTGCGACGCCGAGTGTGCGCAGCCGCCGCGCGAGCACGTCGGACTCGGCGTCCAGCTCGCGATAGGAAAGTTGCCGGCGCGTGTCCGCCACGGCGAGTGCGGCGGGCGTGCGGCTCGCCTGCGCCTCGAAGAGCTGGTGAACGCACCGGTCTCGCGGGTAGTCGGCGTGCGTGCGGTTCCACTCGTTGAACTGCTCGTGCTCGCCGGGCGTGAGCAAGGGCAGATCGGCGAGCCGTTGCCGCGGATCGGCCGCGAAGGCGGCGAGCAGCGTCTTGAGATGGCCGAGCATCCGGCGGACGGTCGCGGATTCGAACCGGCTCGCGTCGAAAACAATTTTCAACGACAGCGCCGTGCCGCCGACGGCGTCGAGTGCGAGCGGATAGTTCGGCTGGCTGCGAATCGCGAACTGTCGCCGCGCCCACGCGCCGCCCTGAGCTTGCAGCGCCGCATCCCAACTCGGTTCCTGATAGCTGACGATGGTCTCGAATAGCGGTGTGCCACTGGGCACTTCGCTCCAACCTTGGATATCGGGCAGCGGCGTGTGCTCGTAAGGCCGGAGTGAGATCCACGTCTCGCGGAGCCGCTGCAACCAAGCGAGCACCGCCAAATCGGGGGGCAGCGGCACACGCAGCGGCAAGGTGTTAATCAGCAGGCCCACAATGCTGTCGGCCCCCTCGACCGTGGAGTGCCGGCATGCGCGCACCGCGCCGAATACCACGTCGTCCTCTCCGCTGTAACGCCCGAGCAGCAGCGCCCATGCGCCTTGGACAAACGTGTTGAGGGTGAGGCCGTGGGATTTCGCGAGCCCGCGCAACGCCGCGGCGAGTTCGGACGGGACTTCGGCTTGCAGTTCGCGCGGGCCGGTCGCTCGCCCATGGTCCACGTTCGTCGAACGGGAAAGGTCGAGCCGCGTCGGAACGACGAAATCGCGGAGCGCCCGTCGCCAGAATAGTTCGCCCTCCCGCCAGTCCTGCGCTCCCAACCAGTCGATGTAGTGACGGTAGGGCACCGGCGGTGGCAAGTCCGGCTCGAGCCCATGTCGAAACCCGTCACACGCCGTGAGCGCTTCGTTGAGCAGCACGGCGAGCGCGCGGCCATCGAGCAGCAGGTGGTGAAACGAAAACACGAGCCGGTGCTCCTCCCCGCCGGTTTGCAGCAGCGCGACGCGCCACAGCGGCGCGACATCGAGGCGAAACCCGCGCGCGCGATCGGCGAGCAGAAAATTTTCAAACTGCCGGCGCCGCGCCGCTCCGGACAGATCGCTCCAGTCGTGCACCGCAAATTCGAAGGGCAGGCGCGCGTGCACTTCCTGCCGGGGTTGCTCAATCCCTTCCCAGCGCAACGCGGTGCGCAGGATCGCGTGCCGCCCGAGCGCCCATCGCCACGCCTCCGCCATCGCGCGCGCGTCGATCTCCTCGGGCAAGCCGATCACCACCTGCTCGAGATTCACTCCCGGCCGCGCCGAATACAGGCTGTGAAACAGCATGCCTTGCTGCATCGGGGACAGCGGAAATGCGTCGGTGACAGATTCCTGAGACATCGGGTTCGTGGGCTGACGCCGGCCAATTTAGCGCACTTTCGAAAACAAATTCAGTGGGTGAAGCCCTCCAATATCCGCGGCGAAAACCCCAGAGCCCCGGCCCACGGGGCCCGGCGGGAACGAATCAGGCCCGAGACGCGAATCCCGGGCCTGTTGGTTTTCAGGTCTTGAGGAACGGGGCCGCCGCGAGCGGTGCCCCGGCGGTTACCTCGGTGGGCTGCCGGAGGCGGCGGCTTCGAGGCGCGCGACGGCACCGGCGTAGTCCCCGTAGCTGGAGGCGAGCAATGCGCGCTGGTTGGGCCACTCGTCTTCCTTGGCCTTCCTGGCGGTGCGCAGGTTTTGTTTCAGCATGTCCTCCTGCGTCTTCACGTCCTTCACTTCACGAGGTGATTGGAGATTGCGTAGTGCATGAGCTCCGCGGTCGAGGTCATGTGCATTTTTTCCAGCAGCCGCGTGCGATAAGTGCTGATGGTCTTGACGCTGAGTGAGAGTTCGCTGGCGATCCTGCTCACGGTTTTGCCGGCCGCGAGCAGGCGCAACACGAGGAACTCGCGATCGGAAAGCCGTTCGTGGGGCGGGGTCTGCGCGTCAGTGGTGAGATAGGTCGCCATTTGCTCGGCGAGCGTGGCGCTGACGTAGCGGCCGCCGCCGAGAACTTTCTTGATCGCCCCGACGAGCTCGGCGGGGGCGCTTTCCTTCGTCATATAACCGGCCGCGCCACTCTTGAGCACGCGCATGGCAAACTGATCCTCGGGGTGCATCGAGAGCACGAGCACGGGCAGGCGAGGGCGTGTTTTCTTTATTTCGGCGAGAACTTCAAGACCGGTGCGGCCCGGCATCGTGATGTCGAGGATGACGACATCCCAGTGCTCCTTCCAGACGCGCTCGATCGCCTCGGCCGCATTGGAGGCTTCGCCGAAGACGGCGCGGCTGAACTCATCGGCCAGAATTTGCTTCAAGCCCTGGCGCACCACGGCGTGATCGTCGGCAATCAATATTCTCATGGAAGGAGGCCGCCGCGCGGACCCCGGGCGCGCGGCAGTGGAATGCTCACGGTGACGAGGGTACCGCGGCCGGGCTCGCCGTGGAAACTGACTTCGCCGCCGAGCAGCGCGGCGCGTTCGCACATGCCGAGCAGGCCGATGGATTTGGTGTCGCGGATCTCCGCGGCGGTGATGCCGCGACCGTTGTCCTGCACGGTCAAGACGAGGCGGTCGTGCTCATCGGTGAGACGGACGTCCACGCGAGTTGCGTTGGCGTGGCGCATGATGTTCGTGAGTGTTTCCTGAAAAATGCGGAAGAACGCCGTGTTGAGGTCGGCGTCGAGGCCATGGTCGCGGATGGCAGCGACGACTTCGCAAAAAATGCCCGTGCGATTTTGAAAATCTTTTCCCTGCCACTCGAGCGCGGCGACGAGACCGAGGTCATCGAGGATTCCAGGCCGCAATTCCGTCGCGATGCGGCGGACGGTGTGGATGGTGGTGTCGATGCGCCGGGACATCTCGTTGATTTTGCCGGTCAGTTCTTTCGTGCCCTTGGGCAGACGGCTGGAGAACCACGCGAGGTCGAGCTTGAGGCTCGAGAGCGACTGCCCGAGTTCGTCATGCACCTCACGGGCGATGCGCGTGCGCTCCTCCTCGCGCACGTATTGCAGGTAGACAGAGAGCGCGCGGAGCTGCTCGGAGGATTCGCGCAGGCGCTCCTCGGCGCGCCTGCGCTCCGCGCGCTCATCGGCCTCGCGCAACGCGCGGTGCACCGCGGGTGCCAGAGCGTGGAGGCGCGTCTTGAGCACGTAGTCCGTCGCGCCACGCCGGAGCGTTTCGATCGCCCGCTCCTCGCCGAGGGTGCCAGTGACAAAGATGAACGGCACGTCGGGCAGTTTTTCGCGGGCGACCTCCAGGGCAGCGAGGCCGTCGAAACCGGGCAGCTGGTAGTCGGAAAGGATCAAGCTGGGAGGCGAATCGGCGAGATGCTGCACAAATTCATCGCGCGTCTCCACGCGTCCGAACGAAAACGTCAGACCGCTCTGGCCCAGCGCATACTTCACCAACTCAGCGTCGGCGATTTCGTCCTCGAGGAGAAGGATGCGAATGTCTTTTTTCACGTGGGAGTGCCGCTGGCAGGTGCCACCACGGTGTGGCATCGATTGTCGCCGCCGCCGCCCAGTCGCGCCATGGGGCAAATGCCGTAAACAGACCGCGGCATTGGCCCACCGGTTCGGCGACGAGCGAAGAAATCTCAACTCGCGGCGGGGCTGAATAATCGGCCCGGCACGGGCGGCGGCACGTTGCGCTCCGTCCAGAACGACTGAATTTCGAGGATCGCGTTGGTGAATTCACCGTAGTCGATTGGTTTCACGACGTAAGCATTGGCGCCGAGTTCGTAGCTTTCCCGCACGTCGCGCTCGCGTTTCGATGACGTGAAGATCACGACCGGAATCGTCTTCAGCCGCGCGTCGGCCTTGATCTGGCGGAGCACTTCCCAGCCATCGAGCCGTGGCATGTTGAGGTCGAGCAGCAAAACCTTGGGGTTGCCAGCCATGCGCGATTTGAAATCACCGCGGCTCAGCAGATAGTCCATCGCTTCGGCACCGTCGTGCACGGCGAACACCTTCGACTGGGCCCCGCGGCAGGCGAGCGCGGCGAGCGTCATGTTCAGGTCGTTCTCATCGTCGTCGGCGACCAGGGTGATCAGGGGGTTACTCATGGGGCTCCTCCGTTGTTGCTGGCAGGGAAAAATAGAATGTCGCACCGCCGTCCGGCGTGCCTTCCGCCCATGTCCGGCCGCCGTGGCGATGGATGATGAGCCGCACCGTGGCGAGGCCGATGCCCGTGCCTTCGAACTCGCTCGCGCGATGGAGGCGCTGGAAGACACCAAACAGCTTGTCGGCGTAGCGCCTGTCGAAGCCGACGCCATTGTCGCGCACGAAACCGATCAGCTCGCCCGGCTCGGCGCGCACGTCGACCGTGAGGCGCGCAACCGCGCGGGGCCGCGTGAATTTGAGGGCGTTGGAAAACAGATTGATCAACACCTGCAGCATCAACGCGGGATCGACCTCCGCTTCCGGCAGCGCACCGATGATCCATTCTATCTTGCGGTCCTTGAGTTCGTCGCGCAGCTCGGCCTGCGCCGATTGCACGAGCCCGCCAAGTGGCACGCGGGTCTTGCGCAGCTCGGTCCGGCCCAGCCGCGAAAAATCGAGCAGGGCATCGATCAACCGGCTCATCCGGCGCGCGGAGTCGGCGATGTCTTGCACGAGCCGCCGGCCCTCGTCGTCGAGTTGCCGCGTGGTGCGTTGCTGCAGCATTTCGATGAAGCCGGAGATGTGCCGCAACGGCGCACGGAGATCGTGCGACACAGAATAGCTGAATGACTCGAGTTCCTCGTTGGCCGATACGAGTTCCGCGGTGCGCTCGCGCACGCGCAGTTCGAGTCCGGCGTTGAGACGGTGCACCTCGGCCTCGGCCTGCTTGCGCGCGGTGATGTCGCGGATGACCGCAGTGTAGAGTGGCGGTTCGGAGCCGGGAATGTGCGTGATGCCGAGTTCGACGGCCAGCTCGGTGCCGTCGGCGCGGCAGGCGCTCAGCTCGATTGGCCGGCCGATCAGACTGCCGGCGCCAGTGATCAAATAGTGGGCGAGACCGTCGCGGTAAATCTGCAGCAGGGCGGACGGGATGATCAAGTCGTCGATCCGGTGCCCGAGTGCCGCGACGCGCGTGTAACCAAACATGCGCTCGGCGGCAGAATTCCAGTCCTGGATGACGCCCAGGTGGTCGATGGAGAGGATGGCGTCGAGCGCGGCGTCGAGGATGGCCGTGTGCCGCGCCTCGCTGCGGCGGAGATCCTCGGCGGCGCGATTGTGCTCGGTCATGTCGCGCGCAATTGTCGAGGCGCCGATCACCCGGTCCTCGCTGTCGCGGATCGGCGAGATGGTCACGGCGACGTTGACGCGCCCGCCGTTCTTTTTCACGCGCACCGTCTCGAAGTAGTCGATCCCTTCACCGCGGGCGATCCGCGCCAGGATTTCCGCCTCCTCGGTGGCACGCTCGGGCGGCAGCACCATCGTGTCGGGCTGGCCGATGGCCTCGTCCTCCGTGTAGCCGAAAAGCTTTTCCGCAGCGCGGTTCCAACTCGTGATGACCCCGTCGAGCGTCTGGCTGATGATGGCGTCGTCGGAACCCTGCACGATCGCGGCGAGCCGTGCAGGCAACTCGGCCATGCGTTTTTGCTCGGTGATGTTGCGCGTGACGACGGCATAGCCGCGCAACGATCCGTCCGGCCGCCGCAGCGCCGACACCACGATGTGCGCCCAGAAACGGCCGCCGTCCTTGCGCACCCGGCGCGCTTCGCGTTCGCAGCGGCCCTCGGTGGCGGCGAGGTGCAGGATTTCCTGCGGCCGGCCGCGCTCGATTTCGTCAGGAGGGTAGATGCAGGAGTAATGGCGGCCGAGGACCTCGGGGGCGGAATAGCCGATGATCGATTCGGCGCCGGCGTTCCAGGTGGTCACGCGGCCCCCGGCGTCGAGCATGAAGATGGCGTAGTCCTTCACGCCCCCGACCAACATGCGGAATTGCTCTTCGCTCTCGCTCAGCGCGCCCTCGGCCTCGAGCCGCTTCCGCCGTTCATCCGCGAGGCGGAGCGCGCGCAGCACGGCCGGGACGAGCGTTTCGAGCCGGCCCTTGAGCACATAGTCGGCCGCCCCGCCTTTCAAACTTTCGATGGCGACTTCCTCGCCCATCGCGCCGGTGACAAAGAGGAACGGCACGTCGGGACAGTGGGCGCGCGCGAGGGCGAGCGCCGCAAACCCGTCGAATTGCGGCAGCCCGTGATCCGAGAGAATCAAATCGGGTGGGCGCAGCCTTAGCTCGCGGAGAAAATCGTCTTTCGTCTCCACGCGCTTGGAGCGAAAGCTGAGGCCGCCCTTGCGCAGCTCATGGTTGATGAGCACGACGTCGGCGGGCACGTCTTCCACGATCAGGATGTGAAGTTCCTTCCTCATGTTCGCCGCGTCACGACGGGGCCGGCGCGGTGACCAAAACTACACCGGCAGCGCAAGGAAGGCTCAGTGGGTAAAGACCCGCTAGTCCGCCGGTGCATGTCCCCAGATTCCGACGCGGCGGCTCACGCGCGTCCGCCGGAATACTCTTTCATGCAATGCGGGCAAAGTCCGTGACTGAAGCCGATGTTGAAGTGGTCGCGAAAGTAGAGCTCCAGTTGTTGCCAGTCACCGTGGGGTTCGCGGATTTTTTTGCACCCCGCGCAAATCGGCACGGCGGTCGGGCGACGCGGATGACCGAAGCGCCAGGCGTCGAATTCGGCGCGCAGGCGATCCCGCTCCTCCGTGACTGCGGCCAGCTTCTGGCGCGCTTCGCCGAGGCGCAGCGCAAATTGCACCGCGGGCACCAAATCGGCCAGCCGGTGCTTGAGCACGCAATCGTCGGCGCCACGCTCGAAGACATTCGCCACCTGAACCTCATCCAGCGAGCCGGTCACGACGATGAACGGCAGCGCCTTGGAATGCGCCCGCACGATGTCCAGCACAGTGAAGCTGTCGAGCCGGGCGTTGCCGTGATCGCACAACACCACCGACGGCGGCTGCGCGTGGAGTTCGCGCGATAGTTCCTCAAGGGTGTCGATTCGCTTGGAGCTGAACTGCAGGCCGCCCTGTTGAAGTTCGTGCTCGATGAGTTCGAAGTCTTGCGGCGCATCCTCGATTACGAGAAGATGAAAATGGCCCGGCGTGGCGGCGGAGAGTTTCATTTGCCGGTGAGTTTATTGGCACTGGGCCGCGGCACACAGTAGGTAGATACCTACTAAGCGGCGCGCCGCCGGAGCATAAACGTGCGCCGGCGGCAGGGTATTGCCCACTTGTGCCTTACAAGAGCGGAAGAGGCAGTAGATCGTTGGCGAGGATCGCGACAGTCGCGATGTTGCGCGGGCCGGTTTGATACCTCGCTTCGGCTGAAATGCTCACGATCTCCGTCTCCTGTAGCTCGATCACGTTGTCATCGATCGGTACGACCTTGATG
>JACQWL010000348.1 GCA_016209255.1 Verrucomicrobiota bacterium | reverse complement strand
CCTTGTAGCCCTTCGCCTCAGCGTTGCCCGACGCTTCCATGCCACGCGCAAGGTGTGGGCCGTAGACGTCGCAGACCGCGACGACCTTGGCCTCGGGGATCGCGCCCGTGTAGCGGATCAGGCCCCAGCCGCGGGTGCCCGTGCCGATGTGGCCGAGCCGCACGGGTTCCTTGGTCAGATCGGCCCTACGCAATATGGCAGGGGCTGCGACGGCCGCCGCCCCGATCGCCAGGAAATCCCGGCGCGTCAGTGATGATTCGATGTTCATGGCAGGCTCCGAAAAAACGCAGTCAAAGCGATTTTTTCACCCGCGTCGATCCCTACCGCGTTCGGGTAACGGATCAGTTTGAAAATTGTAGCGGCGGTCCTGCCGGTCGCATCATGTTCCGGGCAATTCGTGTCGCGCGTCGGAGTCTGGGCGCAAACTTCCAATCCACGGGCATTCCACTCCGACGAAAACGGCCTGCCCGACTGGCTTGCCGCCGATCATCAGCGCGTCTGTACCAGCGCGAGACGGAAGCCCACGCTGTTGCTGCGCCAGCCGGGCTTTTCCCGTCCGCGCGCGGCCGAGCGGCAATCCTGCGCGCCGCTTTTCCAGCTCCCGCCGCGATAGACGCGCATCGCGCCCGGGGCGGGACCACTGTAGTCGGTTACCGTTCCTCCGGGGTAATTGCCAAACGTGTCCAGGCACCATTCGCTCACGTTCCCGTGCATGTCGCAAAGCAGCCACGCATTCGCCTGTTTTTGCCCGACCGGATGCGGCTGGTTGCCGCTGTTCTGCGCATACCACCCCATCGTGTCCAGGTTGCCCGAATACAGCCCGCTCGAACTCGCGCGGCACGCGTACTCCCACTGGGCCTCCGTCGGCAGCGTATAAATGCAGCCTTCCGGCAGGCGGCCCGCCGCGCGCTCCTGCTCCGTCAGCCGGCGACAGAACTGCATGGCCTCCTCCCACGAGACATTCTCCACCGGCGCGCTGTTGCCGGCGTTCTTGAACTGGCTCGGGTTCGCGCCCATGACCGCCTCGTATTGCGCCTGCGTCACCTCGGCCTTCCCCAGCCACCAGCCTCTGGTCAGCGTCACATTGGTCTGCGGAATCTCCGCCCGCTGCAAGGCCTGGATGCCCTGGGCCAGGGCGCCGATTAGCAGCACCGCCGCCGCCGCCGCCTGATTGTCGCCGGGTTTGTTCGCCGCCGTCGACCCCGGCGGGACCGCCTGGTCGGGGGGAGTTCCCATCGCGAAGGTGCCGGGCCGCAGCCACACCATTCCCAAGCTCAAATCCGGCACGACCCACGGCTGGGCCGGCTCGGGGCGGATGATCTCCAGTGCCAGCGACACCCGCGTCGTCTCGCGCGACCTGATTTCGCCACGCGCCGGGGCCACCGTGTAGCCTTTCAACCGCAGCTCCAGGTCGAAGCCAGCCGGGACCAAATCGCCGAGTTTCAGCGGCGTCTTTCCCAGGTTCCGGCCCTGCGCCCAGACTTCCGCCCCGGCCGGCGTCGAGGCGATCTCCAACCCGCCGCCGACGAACTCCGCCAGCACTTCCACCGTCTGGCCGCGCGCCACGGTCACCTTCTTCGTCTGGTCCGGCCAGCCCTCGCGCACGACCACAAACGTGTAATTCCCCGTCGGCAGTTTTTCCAATCGGGCGGGCGTCGTGCCGGTTTCGGTCTGGTCGGAACCGGTCAGCACAAAGGCCAGGCCCGCCGGCGCCGAAGCGAGTTGGGCGGCGCCCACGGCGCGAACCATCGTCACATCCAGCGCGGCGAACTCGTTCTCCTTGACCTCGACCTCGCGTCGCTGCTCCTCGTAACCGGCCAGTCGGATGATAACCGGGTACTTTCCGAGCTTCACCTCCTTCAGCGCCGCGGGGCTTTTTTCCAGCGCCAATCCGCCCACCGCCACCTCCGCTCCGGGCGGCGTCGTCGTTACGATCAATCCGCCGCGGGCGGCGGCCAGCCGCGCAGTCTCCCAGCCCGCGGCCCGTTGCGTCCAGCGGCGCTCGATGTCGTCGCGGTGTCTCCCGGAAGTCGCGGCGAGGTAGTTCCTCACCGCGAGTTCCGTGGCGTCGCGCAGCGCGGGCGTCGAACCATCCACCAAGGCATCGACTTTCGCCGCGACGATCGCGAACGCCTCCAGCCGGGCGCTTTCCGCAGCGGCGCGTTGCTCGTCGACCACGCGGTTTTCTTCCGCTGCTTTCTTCTCGCCGGTCACGCGTTTCTCGTCCGCCGCGCGTCTGGCCTCCGTCTCCCGGGCCTGCTCGCTCGCAGTCCGGGTCCGTTCCACCGCAGCGCGCTTCTGCGCGGGCGCATAGAGGCCAAAGTAGCCGCCCAGCACGGCCCCGACCACGACCACCGCAGCCACCGCCAGCCAGGGTGCCATCTTGGATTTTCGCCCCGCTTTTTCCGCCACCGCTGGCCGCCGCCCGCTGACATCCGGTGCGCGGACGCCGGCCTCCGGCGGCGCGACCGCGCCGGTTTCGCCCGGAACCGGCGGAACCGCCGCGGGCGCAGCGGGTTCCTCCATCGTCGTCGCCCGGTTCCCGGTGCCCGTATAGCCCATGCTTTCCACCAGCCCCAATCTGGCCGCCACCTCGCCTGCAGTGCGGGGCCGGCGGGCGGGTTTCTTGTCGAGACACGCGAGCGCGATCTCGGCCCAGGCGGCGGGAATTGCGGCGCCTTCGCAACCGGCGTCGGCGCGGTGGGCGGCGAGCGCCGCGGGCGTCCGCTCACGAATCTGCAAGATCATGCTCGCCATGTCGCCGCGGAAAAACGGCGGCTTGCCCGCGAGCAATTCGTAGATCGTGGCGCCAAGCGCGTAGAGGTCGTCGCTTTCGGTCGGCTTGTCGCCTGCAAGTTGCTGCGGGCTCATGTACGGCAGCGTGCCGCTCGTGCTGCCAGTCGCGACGCCCGTGAGCCGCGTGTGTGTCTCCGTCAGGCTGCGCGCGATGCCAAAGTCGGTGATCTTGAGTTTGCCTTCCCGCGTGATCAGCAGGTTGGCGGGCTTGAGATCGCGGTGCACGATGCGCGCCTCGCGGTGCGCGTAATCGAGCGCCGCGCACAGCTGCGCCATGAGGGGCGCGAGTTCCGCCGCCGCGAGACAGCCGCCGGGCGCGTCCACCTTGCGCTTCGCGAGGGTCTCGCCATCGACAAACTCCATCGCGATGGCGGCGCTCCCGCCTTCCTGCACCAAATCATATACCCGCACAATGCTCGGATGCGTGAGCTCGAGGCAGCGTCGGGTTTCCCGCTTGAGATCGCGCACCGCCTCGGGATCGGCGGCGATGGCCTCCGGCAGAAATTTCAACGCCACCGTGCGATCGAGTTCGTCATCGTGGGCGCGCCAGACGACGCCCATCCCGCCGCGGCCGGCAATCGCCTCCAGTGTGTAGCGTCCAAACACCCGGCGGCCCGGCGCAAGCGCGAGCAGCGCGTCTTCGGCTGGATTGATCCGCTGGGTTTCGTCCCCCGGCATGACGCGGATGAAAGCGAAAACCCGGCGGGCTGGCAAGTCTCCAGGTCACCGGCTTGACTTCCCACCTCGGCCAGAGTGAAATGGCGCTCGCAGGCGCTCGTTGCAGCCAGCCGTGTCGTGGCACAATCGTCCAAAGCGGAAAAGACGCACCACGCCGCCGGCAGCCGGCATCGCGCTCGCAACGACGATTCGGCCAGTTCTCCGCCAATCATAAAAAATCCAGGAGGCTCACGATGCGTGCAATGACGTTGTTGGGACCGGTGGCCGCCATTTTGCTCGGTCATCTTGGGAGCAGCGCGGCCTGGTCTGCGGAAGGGTTGGGCGGCACCTACACGCTTCCGGGTACCAACGGAACCATTACGCTTGTCCTGCAGCAGGACGCCGCCGGCAAGGTGACGGGCAGCCTCAAGGGCGGCGATTTGGCGGCCGTGCTGAAAGGCACTTCGCAGCCGGGCGGCGGAGTTTTTGGCGCCGCGACCAGCGAGCAGGGTCAGTTCATGGCCTACTTTCGCGCCGCGCGCCAGGGCAGCCAACTGTGGTTCGACCTCATCGAGGCGAACGCGAACGGCGCTCCAAACATGAGTGCAATGAAACGCATATCTTTCCCCGTGGGCGGTACCAGCGACCCGGCAACGGCCAGCCCAGCCACTTCAACCGGGATCGCCACGGGGAGCGCCGGTTTCGCCGGCACGTTCAAGGGCGACGGGCTGAGCATCGAAAGCCGGGCCGCCACTGGCGGCTATGGCGGCACCATGAAGATGGGCGAACAAAGTTTTCCCTTCACCGCCCGCGCCATGGGCGACGCGTTGACCGGCACCTTCGAAAGCAAGGACGGCAAGTTTGAATTCACGGCCACGCTGCGCGGCACGACGCTCACCCTGGTGACCGGCGGCACGACCTACACGTTGGCGAAGGAAATTCCCCTCGCACGAGACAGACCGCCAGCGGCCAACCCACTGGCCCGGTCCGGCAGCGCCCGCGCCGCGAGCCCAACGGGCGCGGCCCCGCTCGACGCGGGAGCGCAGCCGCAGGGCGGACCAGGAGGCGGCAGCGATTGGAAGGTCCATAAGCACCCCACCGGTCTTTCGATGCGCTATCCGCCGGATTGGACATTGAATCAAACCCAATCCGCGGCGCAGCTTGTTCCACCCGATGTCGCGAGCAACGCCGCGGGAGCGACCGAGGCGTATCTGGTGCTCGGCGAGGGAGCGCAGGGCGTCACGTCGGTGGAAGACCCGCGCGTGGTTCAATACTACAGCCAGCAGATGGCGCAGATGTGGCCATTCCTGCGGCTCACCGGCCAGCCGGAGCGTATCCGCGCCGGGGCCGCGCCGGGCATCGTGCTGACCTGGGAAGGCACCAGCCCGATCGGCATGGCCGTGCGGGCTCAGGTATTGGCGACGGTGCTCAAGGGCTATGCCGTGGCGATCGTGGCGCTGGGCGACAAGACCAGGATTGCGGCGCGCGACAAAACGGTGCGCGAGATTTTCGCCTCGTTCGCCGCCGGCGCCGGCGAGAGAGATCCGCGTGTGGTCGGCAGGTGGAAATTCTGGAGTTACTCGAGCAGCGCCGACGGCCGCTACGGCACCACCACGGATCGCCGCTTCGCCCTGCAGGCGGACGGCAACTGCCAGTGGTCGAGCAGTGGCGAGAGCTCGGGCTCATTCAAGGGCACCAATTCGCTGGGTGAGACCACCTGGACCGGGGGTGTCGCCGGCCAGAGCGACAGCGGTGTGAGTCGCGGTCAATGGTCCGCCGCCAACGGCGCGCTTTACGTGTTGTGGAACGATGGCAGCACGGGCGAGTGGAAGTATGAGGTCAGGGGCGCGCCCGGCAACCGCCGGCTCTTCCTCAGGGGCAACAAAGCCGAACCGGACGAATGGGTTGAAGGGAATTAAGCGTCGCCGCCGGGCGAAAAGCTGGGATTGACCAACGCAGCTTCGGGGCGACACCATGATTTACAGGTTATGGCCAGCCCCGTCCGCAACTTCACCCGGTTCGTGCCTCGGCCATGAGCGTGCCAAAACAGGTTTCACAGGACCGGGCGTGGCTCGAATTGCCGGGCGGCAAATTGCACCCGTTCACCCGCGAATGCCGCATCGGCCGAAGCCCGGAGGGCAACGATCTGACGATCGATGAGCGGCCCGTCTCGAGCCGCCATGCCATCATCAGCGCGGGTCAGGCGGGCTACACGCTGGTCGACCAACACAGCACGAATGGCACCTACCTCAATGGTCTGCTGGTGCAGAAGCCGATGCGCATCAAGGACGGCGACGAAATCCGCCTCGCCAAGGTGATCGCGCTGCGGTTCCGCTGCACCCGGGAAGAACCGGCGCCCACCACCAGCGATCTCCAAAAGACCACCACCGTGCTGCAAGACTTCGAAGAGCGCACGTGCTGGCTGCTGCTCGCCGATGTGGCGGGGTTTTCCCACCTCATCGCCAAGCATGGCGAGGAGGCCGCGCTGCAACGCCTTCAGACCTGGATCGCCGAGATGCGGCCGCTGATCGAGGGCAACGGTGGCATGATCAACCGCTACGTGGGCGATGCCATCTTCGCCTGTTGGCCCTGTTCGTTGAGCACCCCCGAGGTGGTCCTTGCCGCCGCGCACGCGATCGAGAGCTACCGCCCGCGCGCACCAGTGCCCTTCCGCTTCGTGCTGCACCACGGCTCGGTCTTCTTCACCCGCAGCGACGTGGGAGAAGAGCTGACCGGACAGGAGGTGAATTTCCTGTTTCGTTCCGAAAAAATCGCGAAGCGCCTCGGCACCCGGGTCGCGCTCAGCCAGAACGCCGTGCGCACGCTCCAACTCGAAGGCCGCTGCGACTCCGCCGGCAGCTCCGCCGTGGAGGGCATCGAGGGCTACTTCACGTTTTTCCGGCTGCCGCGTGATTCGGCGGGCGGCGGCAGCGGCCCCGGCTTTGCCAAACGCATTCTCCTTGTCGAGGAGTCGAGCGTGACCAGCGACGGTTTCGTGCGCCTGCTGGAGTCGGAGCGCAGCATAGCCGTCTGTGACCGCGCCCAACACGGCTCGTCCGCCCGTAAGCTGCACGCCAAGCACCAGCCCGATCTCGTGATCATCGACCTCGCCCTGCGCACGGGGGAGACGCTGGCACTCATCGGCGATCTGCTGGAGGCCGATCCGCAGACGCGCGTGCTCGTGTTCACGGGACTCTCCGATCTCAGCTACATCGAGCGCGCGCTGCGGGCCGGGGCGCTGGGCTACATGTTGAAGAGCGATCCGACCGATCAGGTGTTCGACGCGATCCGCGTCGTCAGCGAAGGCGGCATGTATATCACCCGACAGATGGCCGCCGCCGCGCTGCGGCAACTCGGCGGCGGCCACGCGGGCAGCACACCGCGCGCCGGCCCGAGCGCGCTCTCGGATCGCGAACTCGACGTTTTCCGCCTCATCGGCCTGGGCGAGCCCAACCGCGACATCGCCACCGCGCTCGGCATCAGCGTGAAGACGGTCGAAGCCCACCGCGAAAACATCAAGGTGAAGCTCAACCTCGCGAGCGCCGCCGAACTCGCCGCCGCCGCGAAAAAATGGGCCGAGAGCGCAGGCGACCGCAGCGTGCGGTAGCGGCGCGCGGTCGTTGCGCGCAGGGGCGGCAAATTTCGGCGCCCATCTGTTCTCGATGCGTCCGTTTCGAGTGTGCACCATCCGGGAGCCGCCGCTGCCCGTTGCGCGGGGCCGCGCGGGAGCCGATCACGGTCGCGGCTTAGCGCGAAAACCGCCAGAGCCCGCCGCAATTTCAGCCGCGAGGTGCGGGCGCCGGGCTGATCGCCACCACGTGCGCCGGATCGATTATGACCACGCCGCCGCGCGCATTTTCAAACGCGAGGTTGTGGCGCCCCACGAAAAGGAAATCCATGTGCGGCACCTTGTATTCCTTGCCGTCCGAGGTGCAGATCACGAACGGGCCAGGTCCATTGAGGTTGGCGCGGATGATGTCCGGCTTCATGCGGAATACAGATGGGCGGAACTCGCGGGCCGTCAAGCCGCGCCGCGAACTCGAAGTGAAGCTCGAGTCGGTCAAGAGCGAACTCGTGCGCTGGGTGTTCCGGTGCATCCTCGGTCAGACGGCGGTTTTGCTCGGCGCGGCCTGTTTCTTCGGCTCACGGGTTCGCTGACGGGGCGGTGGGACCTGCCGCTGCCACCGATCGCTTTTCTTGATCGGCCACGGCCGCCCACGCCGCGCTCACGTTGGTCCGCGCGGTTTGCGACGGTCGACAGCGCGAGAGGTAGTGGGTCAGTTTGAAGCATTGTAGCGACGCTCTATGACCGCCGTCCCCGGGAAGATCGGCGCTCGTCGAGCGCCGCTACAGGAAACTGACCCACTACCGCGCGAGAACATCGCTTGTCTTTGCCGGACGAATCGCCAGATTCTCGCCATGAACGCGAACGCGACCGAGGTGCAGGAGCGAGCCGCGGCCTGGCGCCGTGTGAACGAGCTGGAGGGCCGGCTGGCCGCGCGCGATCTGCCGGCCGTCGATACGGCCACGTCGCTGGCTTATCTCCGGCCGGCGTTCGCCCACGCGCAACGCAACCGTGAGCCGGAGCCAACCTCGGGGCTGATCGAGCAGCAGCGTTGGTTTCGCCTGCGGCATGGCCGCTGACCTCTTCAGCGCCGCGCTCGAAGTTCAGGCTTCCCTCGCGAAGCGCGGCTGGCGGTTCTGCTTCATCGTCATGAAAGCGTTCGCGGATCGCCCGCTCGATTGGGAGGATGTGATCTCGGTCGCGCGACGGCAGCGCGGGCGGCTGGACTGGCGTTATGTCTATGCGCAACTGGAGCCCCTCGCGGAACTCAAAGGCACGCCGGATCTCGTTACACGGCTGCGCCGGCTCCAGCGAGACAACGGCTGATGGCGCTCGCCACCAACGCGAGACCGTCGAAGCCCACCGCGAAAACATCAAGATGAAGCTTAACGTCGCCGGCGCCGCCGACCTGTCCGCCGTCGTGTCCGCCATAGCTTTAGCGGCGGTGGAAGCCTCGGCGAAGGCGGAACTCGCCGCCGCGGCGAAAAAATGGGCCGGGAGCGCGAGTGATCGCAGCGTGCGGTGAGCCTTGCGACCGCGGAGCAAGCAAACGTCAAGTTCCACAACTTAACCCCATCCGGCCTCTCGCAGGGACGCTGCGTGGGCTTTTCACGAGTGCCAATCTGCTACTCGAATTTGGGAGTGCCTCAGCGCGCGAGGTCGTGGCACCGGGCGTCAAAAATTCGCGCGTGAAGCGATGCCACGGCAAGAATTGGTTTCAAGGATAGGCGTCGATGACCGGGCCTTTGATGCGGAACGAGGTTCCCCAGTCCGTTTCGCCCACGGCGAATACATCGTATTTTCCGCGCTTGGTAAACGTGGCAACGGCCTCCGGCCGGTCCACCGACGGCTTGACGGGCGCATGAACACCGCTCGCATCGATGACCTCCCACGATTTGATCGTGAAACTCGTGGATCCGCCGCTATTGACCGTGAGTAGGAACGAAACAGACCTATTGGTCTTCCTTTCGCCGCTGACGCGGATGGAGAAGTTCCATTCGCGACGTTCGCCCGGGAACTCCTGGACTTTCCAAGGGTTTGAGGTCGCGTCGACGATCTTGAGCGTGACCTTTGTCTCTAAGCGGAGCATGCCGCTGGCAGTGTCCGTGTAGTCTTTTCTGACGAAAGTCCGCTCGGCATTCTTCCAATCGGGTCCTACGGTGATACGTCTGACATTTTGGTCCACCACAGTAATTCCTGGCGGTTGGCTCGGCATGGTGATTCTTACCGCGGTCTTCCCGGCCACGAGTTCTGGCTCGGCGCGTCCGTGTCCGTCTTTCTCGGTTACAGGCGCCGTCAGCGACTGGTAGACCAAGGCAAGGCGGAAGCCGAGGAGAAGCCAGCAGAAACCCGGCACATTCCGGCTGCGGTAGGCGGCGCGGCACGTCTGCGCGGCGTCACCCCAACCGCCGCCGCGACCGACGCGGTCGGAGCCTGAAGACGGACCCACGGGGTCGCGCACACTGCCGCCGAGGTAAGCCCCATACCAATCCAAACACCATTCCCAGACATTACCGTGCATTTCACGTAGCCCCCACGCATTCGCACGCTTCGTGCCCACTGCGTGCGTTTGGTTGCCCGAGTTCGCGGCATACCACGCCATCGCGTCAACATCGCCCGCGTAGTCTCCCGTCGTCCCCGCTCGACACGCAAATTCCCACTGCGCCTCCGTCGGCAACGTGTAGGCGTAACCCTCCGGCAGCCGATCCGCCGCTCGCTCCCTTGCTGTCAGTTTCCGACAGAACTCCGTCGCCTCCTTCCAACTCACTGTCTCCACCGGGAGATTCTCCCCTTTGAAGTTGCTCGGATTATTTCCCATCACCGCCTGCCACTCCCGCTGTGTTATCTCCGTTTTCCCCAGCCAAAACGGACGGGTGAGGGTCACTTGATGCGCGCCATTTCTTTCGCCCATCGTAAACGTCCCCGGCGCAATCGGCACGAGTTCCAGATTCAAGTCCGGGATCGTCCACCGCTGCCCGACCTCGGGCCCGCGCAGCTTCTCCAGCGCCACTACCCACGTGTCGCGCCCGTTGGCCGGTAGCGTGAGCGTGCGCGTGGCGCTCTTGTAGCCCTTCGCGGCCGCGACCAGCGCGAGCGACTCGCCCGTGGGCAATGTGAGTTCGCCGTTCGTGATCTCCTCCGAACGCACGGCGCGGCCGTTGATGGTGAGCTCGATTTCGCGCGGCTCGGCGCGGATCGTGAGCCGGCCGGGTTTCAGCCCGCGCTCGGAATCCGATTTTCTCACTTCCAGCGCGGGCTGAAGTTTACCCGCCTGTGGCGGCGCCAGAGGCGACCAGGGCTCCGCGCTACGCTTCGGCTCCGCCGCAGCCGGGTTTCCTCCTGGCCAGAAGACCACGGCGAGCAACGCCGGCACGGCGGCCGACGCAAACGTCACCCACAGCGCCCGCCTGCCCGGCGTAGCGCGGCGCTTCAGCCCGCGCTCTCCCCGCAGTCGCGCCGCAACTTCTCCCGCCGATTGCGGACGGTCTTTTCGCTCCTTGGCAAGGCAGGCGGCGATCGTCTCGACCCACGCGCGCGGCACGGGCGACGCCTCGAGCGCGAACTCGGCGCGGCGGACGGATAGCGGCTCGGGCGCTTCGCGCAGAATCTGGTGGACGAGTTCGCCGGAGAAAAACGGCGGTTTGCCGGCGAACAGCTCGTAGAGCGTGGCGCCGAGCGCATAAATGTTGTCGGCCGCCGTGGCGTGCCGGCCGCGCAATTGCTGCGGGCTCATGTAGAGCAGCGTGCCGCTCGTGCCCGCCTTGCCTGTAAGCCGCGTGTGCGTCTCGGTCAGGCTGCGGGCGATGCCGAAGTCGGCGAGCTTCGCCGTGCTGTCGCGCGTCACGAGCACGTTGGCCGGCTTGAGGTCGCGGTGCGCGACCTTCGCGTCGTGGTGCGCGTAGTCGAGCGCGCTGCAAATCTGCGGAATGAGCGGCGCGAGCGTGTTTGAGGAAAACACCTTGCCCGGTTGCTGGAGCCGGAGCTGGGCGAGCGTGGTGCCGTCGACCAGCTCCATCGAGACCGCCACCATCGTCGCGTCCTGCACGAAGTCGAACACGGTCACGATATTCGGATGCCGCAGCCGGCGGGCCTTGCGGGTCTCCTCCTTCAACTCGTCCACCGCCACCGCGTCGCGCGCGACCGACGCGGGCAAAAATTTTAACGCCATCGTCTCGCCCAGCGTCTCGTCCCGCGCACGCCAGACCACGCCCATGCCCCCGCGTCCGATTTCGCTTTCGAGCACGTAGCGGCCAAACACCCGCTGCCCGCTCGCGAGCGTCGCGCCCAGCGCGGCATCGTCGAGACGCTGGGTGGCATCGGGATCGAGTCGCTCGGCGGCCATGCGCGAGAGCATCAGGCCGCAGTCGAGTTTCTTTCCGGCAAGGGGAATTGCGGCGCGGCTTCTCTTTCGTGCCTTCGCTCAAACACGTCGTAGGGGTCGCCGCTCGCTTGCCCGCCAACCTGTTTGTCGCAATGACCCGGACAGATTTAAACGCAGCCTCCGGCCTATAGTGCCTACGTCCCGGAAGGAGGACGCGGAGATCCTAGCGCGGCTCCGCCGCAACCGAAGAAGCCCCCCCTTTTTTTTCATCACGGATTTCACGGATCAACATGGACAAAGGCAGTGATTGCACCCGTGCCGATTTTCCCGCGAAGGGAAAAAATTGTACCGTCATGCAACCCGCTCCCGCCAAGGTGGAGCAGCAAGACTCTCCCTGCACCCAAGGATTGGGTCTGGGAAATTTTCCTACGATCTAATTTTCCTACCCCATAGTTCGGCAGATTGGGGGTAGGAAGATTTTTGGGTAGGAAGATTACCAGACCATTTAACCACAGAGACCTAGGGCGGCAGGGCCGCAACCAAAGCCTGAGGTGCCCACTAAACACACGAAAACCAACCAAGCCCGCTTTCGTGTTTTTGGTGTGTTTCGTGGGCAAAAAATCGTCGGGGCTTGCGAGGACTCTCCAGGATTGCAGTGCAATCCGCGCAAGCGCCGGCGATTTCTTGGCAAGGAAAGTTAATCGCAGAGAACAAATCGAGCGCAGAGAAATGGAGTGGGAAACTGCTCTGCGCGATCCTTGCGCAATATCCGCGTCAAGGCCGAAGGCGACCCGCCGGATCCGTGAAGCGCTGCCTCTTTCCTTGCCAACAGGGAAACAATCGCTTGTTTGTTTCCCTATGGATAAGGAAAGGCTAAAATACGTCCTGCACGAGGCCGCGCTCCTGGAACTGCCGCGGATCCACCGGCGGGCCATCGAGGTGCCGCTCGCCAGCGGCAAGGTGGTCGTCCTCGCCGGCATCCGCCGCAGCGGCAAGACGTTTCTCCTCCTCGACACCATCCGCCGCCTGGTCGCGTCGGGTGTGGATCGGCGCCAGATTGTGCAGGTGAGCTTCGAAGACGATCGGCTGCATCCGTTGCGCGCGACGGACTACGATCTCATCCTCCAAGCCCAGGCCGAACTTTACCCGGAGCTGGCCGGTCGCCCGCGCTATTTCTTCTTCGACGAGGTGCAGGCCGCGCCGGTCTGGGAGCGGTTTGTGCGTCGTCTGCACGACACTCGCGCGGGCGGGATTTTCCTCACCGGCTCCTCGTCGCACCTGCTCACCCGCGAGATCGCCACGGGGCTGCGCGGTCGCTGCCTCTCCTACGAGGTGTTCCCGCTTTCGTTCCCCGAGTTTCTCGGGTTTCGTGGCATCGTGCCCGAGGCGTATTCGCAGACGTCCGAGGCCCGCGTTGCCGCCGCGCTCGACGAATACCTCGAGACCGGCGGTCTGCCCGAGGTGGTGCTCAGCGAACCTGTCCTGCGTCCGCGCGTGCTCAAGGAGTATTCCGACCTTGTCTTCTACCGCGATCTCGTGGAACGGCACGGGCTCGCCAATCCCCCCGTGATGCGCGAACTGCTCCGGCACTGCCTCGCCTCGCCCGCCAGCCTGCTCAGCACCCACAAGCTCTACCATGATTTCCGATCCCGCGGCCTCGCGGTGGGCAAGGATACGCTCTACCGCTATCTGGGGTTTTTGGAGGATGCGTTTCTCGTTTTTCCCACCCCGGTGGCGGAGCGCTCGCTTCGCAAGCGGGCGATGCAGCCGAAAAAACTCCACGTGGTGGACTGGGCCCTTGGCTATCCCTACCAACCGAGTGCGATGATCGACCGCGGGCGCAAATTGGAAAACGCCGTCTTCCTTCACCATCGGAGGCAGCGCGACGACCTCGGCTACGTCGCCGGCGCGAGCGAGATCGACCTCGTCGTCGGAGCATCCGCGCCCGAAGCTTGGATCAACACCACCTGGTCGCTGGCCGACGATGAGACCTGGCAGCGGGAATCCGCCAGCATCGCCGCCATCGGAGGGCCAGCCCGGCGCCTGCTGGTTGCGCGGGAGAGCGCGGGCCGCAAGGCCCCCCTCGGAGTCGAGCTCGTTGAAGCGTGGCGCTATCTGCTGGAAAAACCGGCTGGGTGAATACAAATCCACGTCTTGAGCCGACCCTTTGGTAGCGGCCGCCGCGGCAGGACACATGCGGGCCAGCTACAATACGAACCGCACGTGCATGCCCGGCGCGCCGCGCACCGCGCGGGGGCCGAGCCGCGTGGCCATTTTTGCCAGTTCGAGCGAATTCGCCGCCTCCTCGCTGAGCAAGAACCCCACGCCCAGTTCCGCGGCCGCCGCCTCCAACTGGTGGGTAAACGTGACCGCGGCGCCGAGCAGGTTTTCCTCCGTCGGTCCAGCCCCCGCACCCACGCGCACGGTGCCGTAGTGCAGCGCGAGCCGCGCTCCCGCGGGGCATGGCGCCCCCGCCAGTTCGAGCACGACGCTGCGGATCGCCGCGGGCGACGCGACCTCCACCCGCCAGTGCGCCAGGAACGACGCGCCACGCCATCGCTTCAGGCGCGCGCCGCCTTTCGCGAGTGTCTGCTCCGCGCGCGTCGCCCACTCCACCGCGCTCACACTGGCCGGGTCGGCGACGGCGACGACCAACATCCAGCACGCCGTCTTGCCGACGATCACGGCGGTCCCGGCCGCCGCATCGTCCGTGTTGTCATCGGGCGATACCGGCTGGCAGAAAACGAACCGCTGCCCGCCGATGACAATGACATCGGCGTCGCGGAGCTGCGTCGGCCGGAAGATGCGGGTGTCGTTGACCAACGTGCCGTTGGTGCTGCCGAGATCGACGATCGTGAAGCGGCGGCCCTGGCACTGCACGACGGCGTGGCGGCGCGAGACCCGGTGATCGGGCACGACAATTTCGTTTCCCACCACCCGGCCGATGTAGCTGTCGCGCGCCAGCGGATGTGTGCTCTTGTCCGGCAACTCGAGCCAGGCGGCGGACTGTGGCGGCGTGTCTCCCGGCGGCATCATGGTGGCGGGCGGTCAGCGCGCGGACCCAATCGCGCGCGCTCGCGCCGCATAAAGTTGGGCCGCGGCCGCATCGCCGAGTTTTTCCGCGATGGCCGCGAGTTGCTCGAGGTCACGCGCCATGCGCTCGCCCGCGCCAAGCGTTTCCTCGAGTCTGACCGCGGCGAGCA
Organism: Verrucomicrobiota bacterium; assembly: GCA_016209255.1. GTDB lineage: Bacteria > Verrucomicrobiota > Verrucomicrobiia > Opitutales > Opitutaceae > ER46. The sequence continues at coordinate 761 of JACQWL010000348.1, read as the reverse complement.
AGCTCGCCCTCGCCTCGGACCATTGGGCGAGCCGCATGTGCGCTCCGGCCATCAGGCGATGCGCACGCGCCTCCTCCGAGCGATCGCGCGCGGCAGCGCAGGCCGCGACGCCGGTTCGTGCGAGCGCCAGGGCGTCGGCCGTGCGGCCCTCCGCCAGCGCAACGTCAGCGCGCAACGTCGCGATGCGACCCGGCCACGGTGACGCCGCCGGCAGGGTCACCGTGACCGCCACGAGCAGGCTTGCTGCCGTGGCGGTTTCGCCGCGATCGAGTGCGAGCAGGGCGTCGAGCCACGCGGTCGCCGCGCCAAGTTCGAGTCCAGCGGCCTCGTTTTTTTTCCCGGCGCGTTCACCCGCTTGCTGGCGCGCGGCCGGGGCGAGTTCGCGCAGCCGCGCGGCTGTGCCCGCGGCCCCGGCGGCATCACCGGCGGCGCGCTGGGCGAGCGCGAGGTTGACCAGGCCGTGCGCGGCGCGCGGCAAATCGCCCGCCGCGAGATGCAGCCGCACCGCCTCGCTCAGCGCGGACACCGCCTCGGCTGGATGCCCGACGAGATAGGCCGCCTCGCCCGCACGGGCTTGTTGCGTGGCGGCGCGTGCCCGCGGCGGCGGTGCGTCGCCCGGCGCGGCGCAACCGGCCAGCAGGCCGAGCGCCGGCCACGCGACACGATGCAGAATTGTCGTCCAGGTTATCCGCCGTAACAACTCAACTGAGATGTAGGGGCGTCGCTTGCCGACGCCCGCCATGCGATGTGGAATCGGGCGT
>JACQWL010000010.1 GCA_016209255.1 Verrucomicrobiota bacterium | reverse complement strand
GTCTTCACGTCGAGCGTGTCGCGCCGGATCCTATAAACGAGCTGGGAATCGACGACATTATAGGTGGTGAGATAGCGCGCGCGGTGGTTGTATTGCAGCCGGACGGTGACCTTGTTTCGAATGTAGGAGACCCCGAAATTCGCCGTCTCGGGGTTGAAGCCGGCCACCTTGCCCTTCGGGTTCGGAGCCACCGCGATGGCGTTGCCCGCACCGTAATTCCCCGCGCTTTCCATCCGCGTGTAGTTGGCGTACGCCCCGAGGCCGCCGAAGATTCCCGGCAGAAACGTGAACTGCTGGCTGTAGTTGAGCTCGAGGCCGCGCACCTTGGCCGACCCGCCGTTGTATTGCGTCGTGAGCGAGTATCCGGCATAGTCGCCACCGAAGCCATTATCCGCCCCGGCCGGCACGGTCGCCCCGCCCGAGGTGAAGATGAAATTCTTAATCTCCTTCTGAAACACGCCGATCGAGACCGTGCCCGCCGGCTCGAAGTAATACTCCGCGCTGAGGTCAAAATTGTCGGCCGTCTGCGGCTTCAAGCTCGGGTTGCTGGACGTGATCGCCTGGTTGTCGAAATTCACGTTCGTACGCGGAATGAGCTGACCGATGCCGGGGCGTCCGATGTTGGTGGCGTAACTGAGCCGCGTGATGAAGCGCGGCGACAGCGCAAACTTGAAATGCACACCCGGCAGCACGTTTTGGTAGTCGCCCGTGCGAACCTGCCGGCCACCGAATTCCGCCAGGCTGCGACGACGGATCTCTGCATCCGTCAGGGTGCCCACGAATGCCGCGCGCCGCGCGCGCTCCTCCGGCGTGATCGCTTGCAGCGCTCCCTCGCCCTCCGTCTTCGTGCGCTCGACGCGCACCCCGGCCAGAATGGAAAGCCGCCCGAGCTGCACGTGGCCCATGATATAAGCCGCCGGAATCCGCTCCTTGAACTTCTGGTCGCCGGTCAGTTGGGCCTGCATGTTGGCCGCCGTTTCCTGCAGGAACAGACGCGGGTTCGATTCAAGCGCGGTGTCGATCAGCTTGTTCGTGTGGCCGGGGAACGCCGGCGCCGGCACATTCGGAAACCGAACGTCATCGGTATGCAGCCGGCCGCGCTCAATCAACCCGAACTGCGCCAGATCGTCGTCGTTCCGGCCCGTGGCCGGATTGACCCCCATCACACCGTCCGGCCCGATGTAATTGCCGCTCCACTGTGTCGCCTCCAGCACCCGGCGCTGTTCGCGAATCTTTACCCCAAACTTGACGTATGACGGCACGGGCGTGCTGAAGCTCTTCCGTCCATTGATCGACACGCCGCGATAGGTATCCCACCCCGCGCGTCGATCGATCCGGTAGCGGTTTTCGGTGAAACTGGCGAGATCGGCGATGCTCGGACCCGCCGTCTGGGTGACGATTGGGAAATCGCTCCGGGCGCGTTGATCGACCGTGTACCCGATGCCGCGCGCCGTGAAAGCGAAGTTGCGCTGGCCGGAGTAGTTCGACTTCGAGTTCGACTTGTAGAGGTTCCAGTCCAGCTCCAGCGTGGCGAATTTATAGACACCGCCCAATTGGTGATAGCGGGTTTCCGCGTCCTTGTACGCGTTGTCCGCCGCGACGTTGACCGTGCTGTTCGGCACCGCCCGGACCGTGGTGAAGGTGTTGGTGAATCCCGGCAGGATGCCACCCGTCCCGGTCGGATTGCCGGCCGCATCAAGGGTCGCGATCGTTTGCGGCGTCGCAAAGGTGACGATGCGATCGGTATCGTGGTCGGTGAGCCGGTTCACGGTCGAGCTCAGGTAAACCCGGCTGTGCTCGCCGAGCTTGTAATCAAGCCGCACGCCCCCGCCCCACCGTGACGTGACGAGCCTTTCGTCCGTGTATCCCACCTGGTTGGTGTACGTCGGCCCAGCCACGCCGTTGGCCAGGGCCTGGCTCGTCTGGCTCACGGTATCCTGCGGCGTGAAAAGCTGGCGGTGGCCGAAGTTGACCGCAACCGCGAGCTTGCCCCCAAAGACCTCGGAAAAGGACACCGCGTAGTTGTAGGGCAGACCTGTCATCCGTTCATCCAGGGGCCGGTAGGTCAGCCCCAACGAGATCCGACCCTGCCGTCCCTTGCTGTCGAATCCCGTCTTCGAAACCATGTTCACCGCGCCACCGATCGAATCGCCGTCCATGTCCGGCGTCGGCGACTTCACCACCTCCAGGCGTTCAACGGTGTCGGCGCTCACGGTTTGAAATTGATACTCACGCGTCGACCCGGCCGACGCGGCGTCGGCGAGCCGGTTGCCATCCATGGTAATCGTCGTGAGATTCTGATTCACCCCGCGAATCCGGACGTAACGCACCGTGCCGTCGACCGTATCCCCTTCGACGCCCGGAAGCCGCACCAGCAGATCCGCCGGGTTTTGCGCGAGATTGCCGAAGGCGTCCGTGGAAACGATGTTCTTCACGCCGGCAGAAAGCCGCTGCAGCGTGACCGCCTGGGCGTTTCCCTCGCGCTCGCCCGCGACGACGAACTTGTCCATCGCATAAATCTGCGACGTCAGGCCGATGTCACGACGGTTCACGGTGCCAGCCGCCAATGTCACGGGCACGCTGGACGGATCCAAGCCGGTGTAGGAAACATCGAGCGAGACATCGCCGGGCCCGAGATCTTCGAAGCGATAGTTGCCCTGGCTGTCCGTGAGCATCTCACGGCTCGTTCCCTTAAGCACCACGAGCGCGCCCTCGAGCGCACGGCCGGTCGCCGTGTTCGTCACCGTTCCGGTAAGCGTAGTTTGGGCCAGCGCGACCGGGGTGAACCAGCAGCACATTGCAACGGTCAAAACGGAGAGGAAGCGACGAGAGCGGGACGCGCGATCGCAAATGGAGGAACGGGCATTCATGAGCACAGGCGGTTTGCGGTTGGGGTTCAGGTTCTTCGGGGCGCCGGGCGTGCGGAACCACAAGATGGTGCGAAATTCAATCCCCTTGTGCCGGTCAATCAAGCTCGTACTTTTCCCTCATGCCCGAACTCTCGACCCGACAAGAAACTGAGAGGCGCGCTGCCGCGCCGTGGTTGATTGCGGCCTCCCTGCCATAGGGCTCCGGCGGGCGACTTCAAAAAACGGACTACGCCCGAAACAACGCGTCTTCGGTCGTGAATAGATTCCGTTCCCGAAATGCCGCCGGCGAATCGCGGAGGAGCCAGGCGCGCGCCCAGGTGTCCGGGAGGGCAAACCACGGACGTTCGAGCCGGCGGCACTTCTTGTCCGCCCAGCGCGGGAATGGCAGGTGCAGGGTGTTCGCCAGGTGCACCGCCACGGCGGCGAGATAAGCATCCTGCACGGCGTTGCCGATCCGGGGCGGCTCGTGGCCAACGGCGCCAAATAACTTCCGGCGCGTGGCACGCTGCTGCACGAGCAAATTCATGTGGTCGAGAAAGTCCGCAAGGTTGTAGCCGATATCTCCGGTCGTTTCCGCCCGGCGCACGACCTCCCCAAGGGTTCGCGGTCTCTGCCAGCTATTTGGCGGCTTTCCCTTCACGACGCACCTCCGCGATGAGTTTTTCGATCAACCACCTTTTCTCGTTTTCCAGCACGCGGTCACCGTAGTAGTCACCGACAATCGCATCAACCTCTTTGATCGAGCCGATCCGCAGCGTGCGAACGAGAAACTTGATATCCTCCACGTCCCCCCCGCGAAAAGGCGTGGGCAGGCGTGCCGCCATGCACTTCATGGCGAGAAGATACCGGGGTGACGGGCGCGTGATGACGAGTCCGGGAATCTGCAATTGCGAGAATCCGATCTTCGACTCACGCAAGCCCACAAATGTTTTCACGCCAGAGTTCATCCAGTTTTCGGGCAGATTGAGTTCACCGGCCACCTGTCCGATCAAAGCCTCGATCGCTCCAGGCGGGTGGAAGATGGCGTCGACGTCCTTCGTGGCCGCGCGGAAATCATAGGCGATCATCATCACCGTTCCGCCATAGATTGCGATTTCCGCTTTGATCTGCGCCGCGGCACAGAGTTCACCGAGCCGGGTGAGGGCGCGAACAACCTGAACGCGCGTCAGGCGGCGATGCGGCTTGGGCATCGCTGCAGGGTACCGCTTCGGCGGCTCGGCGCAAGCTACGGGAACAGCTCCGCCACCGGCTTGGCGGAGGCGGGTTGCTGCTGCGAGATACAGTGCAGCGCGCCGAGGCCCCAGACGAGATCGCGACAATCGATCGGGATCACTTCGCGGCCCGGGAAACACCCGCCGATGATCTCACCTGCCTCGGCGTCGCGTCTTTTCTGCTGAAACGTCGGGACGAGCACCGCGCCGTTGATGATCAGGAAATTCGCATAGCTCGCCGGCACGCGCCGGCCTTGAAATCCAAAAGCCCGCGGCATCGGCAGCGGGACGAGGTCGAAGGGCCGGCCGGCCGGCGTGCGAAAGCTGCGCACCCGCCCGAGATTCTCCGCGAGAACCCGATGATTGGCGTCGCGCCCGTTCGATTCGACGCAGGTAATGATCCCGTCCGCTTTGTAGAAGCGCGTCATGTCGTCGATATGCCCGTCCGTGTCGTCGCCGGCTATCCCCTCCCCGACCCAAAGAACCGTCTTCACGCCGAGAAAGTCCCGGAGGTTTTGCTCGATCTGTCCGCGGCTGAGGTGGGGGTTGCGGTTCTGGTGCAGCAGGCACTGTTCACTCGTCAGCAGGAGTCCGCGTCCGTTCACGTCAATCGATCCCCCTTCGAGCACCATGTCGTTTTCGAACCGCCGCAATCCGAGTTTCCGCGCGACGCGCCGGGGTATCTCGTGGTCGAGATCGTAGGGCGGATACTTGCCGCCCCACGCGTTGTAACGCCAGTCGGTGAGCGCGACCTCGCCGGTACGATCGTTCTTGACGAAAATCGGGCCGTGGTCGCGGCACCACGCGTCGTTGGTCGGGTGATCGTAGAACGTGACGCGCGCCATGTCCGCTCCGGCCGCGGCACAGAGCCGTCGGGCCCGCGGCTGCAGGACCGCGGTGCAGTTAATTCGCGCTTCCTCAAACCGGCTGATCTGCGCCACAATCTCCGCCAACTTCGCTGGAATCGGACGAAAGCGACCGGGCCACGTCGAGCGTTTGTGCGGCCACGACAGCCAGACGGCGGCCTGCGGCTCCCACTCCGCAGGAAATCGGAAACCCAGTGCCTTCGGCACTGGGTTTCCGATTTCCTTGACGGCCGCATCCGCGGCCGAGTTCGCAAGCTGAGATTGGGGTAATTTGCTCATCAAATGCATGGCCACAGCGCAGCTGTGGCTTAAGGAATCGCGTCGCGCGATTCCTCCTCGATGAAGCGTTCCGTCAATTCGCCGTAAGCGTCGATGCGGCGATCGCGGAGGAACGGCCAGTGCGTGCGCGTCACGTCCACCTCGCCGAGGTCGAGGGGGACGAGGAGCAGTTCCTCCTCCGTGGCACTCGCCCGGGCGAGCAGCCGGCCGCTCGTTCCGGCCACAAAACTCTGGCCCCAGAACTCGAGGCCGTCGCCCCCCGCAGGCCGCTCGAGCCCGACGCGATTCACCGCCGCGACGTAGCAGCCGTTCGCGACGGCGTGGCTGCGCTGGATGAGCTCCCAGGCGGCGTGCTGTTCGGCCCCGTGCTGCTCCTTTTCGCGCGGATGCCAGCCGATTGCGGTCGGGTAGAAAAGAATCTCCGCCCCCCGCAGCGCCGTGAGCCGCGCGGCCTCGGGAAACCACTGGTCCCAGCAGATGAGGACACCAATCTTGCCAAATTTTGTCTGCCAGGCGCGAAAACCGGTGTCGCCGGGCGCAAAATAAAATTTCTCGTGGTAAAGCGGATCGTCCGGGATGTGCATCTTGCGATAGACGCCGAGCAGCCGGCCGCCCGCATCGATGATGACCGCGGTGTTATGATAAAGGCCGGCCGCCCGCCTTTCGAACACCGAGGCGATCACCACGACCCCGTGTTTTTTCGCGAGCGCCTGAAACGCCTTCGTGGTCGGACCGGGAACCGCCTCGGCCAGTTTGAAGTTGTCGTGGTTTTCCGCCTGGCAGAAATACGGCGTGCGGAAGAGTTCCTGCGTGCAGACGATGTTGGCGCCCTTCTTCGCCGCGCGCTCTGCGAGCGAGAGGGTCTTCGCCAAGTTTACCGCGGAATCGGCGGAGCACGCGTGTTGGAGGAGGCCGAGGGTGACCGGAGGCATTTTCCAACTACGATTCTCGGTTTTCAATTGCATGCAAGCACACGGGCGGAATGGCACAGGCGTTCCGGCCCGAGCCTAACGTTTGGGTGGCTCGACCGGCCCGCCACTCACAACCGCCGCAGCCGGATGTCGCGGATGGCGGCACGCACCTGGTAGGTGGCAATGCCGAGCGGCAGCGATTTGTCGATGTCGCCGAAGCGCAGTCCGATGCTCCGGCCTTTGGTCGCCAGGTCGACCAGCTTTTCGCGGTCAATCCACGCCTCGATTCTGCCGTCGCTCACCCGCAGGCGGATACGATACCAGCGGTCAGGTTTGAAATTGCCGCCCTGGGTGGTGTCGTTTTCCGAGGCGTCCAGGTGGTCGATGTTCGACAGCCCCACGACCGTGCCACCCCAGCCGCCGACCACGAAGGTGCACGCCGTGTCGCGAACCGGAAACGTGAGCCCACAGAAGAAATCGCTGCCCTCGAGCTTCATCGCCTCGAGCGTGATTTCGTAATCAATCCGCGGCAGCCCGCCGCCGTTGATCCACGTGATCCCCGACAAGCCCGCGCCGGCCTCGATCACGATTGCCCCGCCTCCGTCGCGGAACGGGTTCTCCACCCGGACGGCGCCTTCCTCGTCGAAGCCCGACTGTTTCCAACCGGCGAGCGTC
>JACQWL010000347.1 GCA_016209255.1 Verrucomicrobiota bacterium | reverse complement strand
GTGCGCGGCGCGACGTGACGCCCCACACGGCGCTGGTGGACACGCGGAGCCCGTGGTTTCTGCGGGCGACGCCGGCGGACGGCTGGCACGCGGAGGAATGGACCCCATCGACGGGCGATCGCTGGCGGTGGACCGCGGGCGACGCGAAGGTGCGGATCGAGAACCCGCAGGCGCGGCCGCTGACGCTGGTTTGCGCGCTGAAGGGCTGGAGCGGGGTCGAACGGGATTTGACGCTTACGCTGCAGGGCGGGCCGGAGACGGAAGCGCGGCGGATCGGTTCGCCGCAGTCGACGGTGCGCTTTCCCGCCTTCACGGTGCCGCCGGGAGAGTCGGTACTGGTGCTGCGGTCGCCGCAGCCGCTCACGCCCGCGGGCGGGGGCGATCCGCGGATGCTGGGCGTGTGCGTGGTGGAGTTGGCGATCGAGGTGTTGAAGTGAAGGGAAACCGGATATCAATCGGTTTCCAGATTCAAAACAGCCGGTCGCGAACGAACTGCCGCAGAGCCGGATTCACTCTGCCGGGATGGGGAGACCCAGTCGCTGGCGGGCGCGCAACTGTACCAAAGCCAGGAACTCCGACGTTTTGATGTAGCCGCGATACTCGCCACGCTCCTCTTCGGTCAACAACCCTTCATTGGCCTTCGCCGCCAATTTATCCACGCGCGCGAGAACCTCCGGCTCCAAGCGCAGACCGGCCAAAGCGTCGAGCGTCGGGTGGTCGAAACAACTCGCGGCTTTATTCAAGACATGTTCGGAGAGTTTGAGCGTTTTCGGCCCGTTCATGTAAGAAGCTTACCGAAGCCCGTTCCGTTTGCGAGGCGAAACAAGGCGTCGTCGGCGAAAGCCGGCTTCGTTCCATCCACATGAACAGCGCGGCGTTGGTGTCGAACAACAGCTTCACGGTTTGCGCTGCGGGCGGACGCCGAAAGCGGGAAAAGAGCCATCTTTTCGCACTCTGCGACATGACTCCGACAAGCACGCGCGCCCCTCGTTTTCACAGTTGCGCGCGTTCGGTCCCACGCCCGTCAAAACCGGTCCGACCGCTCAGGCACCCGCTTGACGCAAGCCACGCCGGCCCGTAAACGCCCTCCGTCGTGAACGGCCTCGAAGTCTCCGATCTCACCAAGCGCTACGGCCGCGTGCAGGCGCTGCGCAACGTGAGCTTCAGTGTCGCGGCGGGCGAGGTCTTCGGCTACCTCGGCCCCAACGGTGCGGGCAAAACCACGACGCTGCGCATCGCCGTGGGTCTCGTGCGCGCCGACCAGGGCTCGGTACGACTCCTGGGCAGGGCGGTGGGCGAGGCCCGGGCGCGCGAGTCGGTCGGCTACCTGCCGGGCGATCTGCGGCTCTATCTGGATATGACCGGCGCGAGCCTGCTCAACTACGGCGCGCGCTTCCGTCCCGGCCGGCCGCCCGTGCTGCGCGCGCAGCTGCTCGAGACCTTCGGCCTGAGCGAAACCGATCTGGCGCGTCGCGTGAAAACGCTTTCGCGCGGCACGCAGCAAAAGCTGGGCCTCGTGCTCGCGATGCAGCATGACCCCGATCTGCTGTTGCTCGACGAACCGACGATCGGGCTCGACCCGTTGGTGCAGCACGCATTCCGCGGTCTGCTGCGCGAGCTGGCCGGCCGCGGGAAGACGGTGCTGTTTTCCTCGCACGTGCTCTCGGAGGTCGAGGCGGTCTGCGGCCGCGTGGCCATCCTCAAAGCGGGCGAAGTGCTCGCGGTCGAAACCATCCAGACCCTGCGAGAACGCGTGGTCCGGCACATGCAGGTGCGCTTCGCCGCCGCGGCGCCCGCCACGCTGGCCGGCCTGCCGGGCGTAACGCGCGCCCAGGTGAGCGGCCGCGAGGCCACGCTGTGGGTCCAGGGCGATTTGAACCCGCTCCTCCGCGAACTCGCCGGCTGGCCGGTCGAGCAGCTCATCTTCCCCGAGCCCCAGCTCGAGGATATCTTCCTCGGGTATTACGGCCCGCAGGAATCCCGTCATGCGTAGCGTGCTCCAACGCCTGATCGACCGGTACGCGCCGCTCCTCGCCGCCGCCGCGCTGCTGCTCGGCCTGTTCCAGTTCCTCATCTGCGCGGCGGTCGCCTCGGTGGACGTGGGCGGTGCGATCGAGTTGCTCATCAGCACGCTCCCGCCGTTCGTGCAAGCCGCCGTCACGTCCCAACTGATGGGCGGCCTGACGGCCTCGGGGTTGATTGCCTTCGGCTGGAGCCATCCGATCGCGCAAGCGCTCGGGATCGCCGTGGCGGTCGTCCTGGCCGCAAACGCCGTCGCGGGCGAGGTCGAAGCGGGCACGATCGAGCTGGTGCTCAGCCAACCGCTGTCGCGCCTGCACTATTTCGGCACGCATGTGCTCTTCGCCGGGGCCGCGTTGGCTGTACTGAGTGCGGCGGGCGTCGCCGGCACGGTCGTCGGCCAGCGCGTGTTCTCCCTGCCGCCCTTTGCCCCGGTCGCATTGCTCAAACTGGGAGCCAATTTCCTGGCGCTCGTGGGCGCCTGCTTCGGGATCACGCTCCTGTTTTCGGCGTTTTCCCGGGAGAGGGGACGGGCGGCAACCTTCGGATTCCTGGTCGCGCTCACTTCCTACCTGGTCCAGGTGATCGGGTCGCTTTGGATCAAAGCCGCCTTCCTGGTGCCCTACACGCTGCATCACTACTTTTCTCCCCGGGAAATTCTGGCGGGGTATGCGAACCTCGCCCGGCCGATGGCGGTGTTGATGGGCGTGATCGTGGTGGGCGTCGGCCTCGGTTGGTGGCGCTTCCGGCGGCGGGATCTGCCTTGAGCCGGAGAAATTCAACCCAGATTCATCAGTTCGTCACAGAGAACACAGAGGCAAAGCATGAGTTCACAGAGTGTTGAAATGGCGGAATTGGGCCGACTCCGCCCACTCCTTGACGACACCCGCTCCCAACCGGATAGTCGCGACATGTCCGCCCTTCGCGCCTTCGCCTTCCTCGCTGCCACAATTATGTCAACGTTCACTCCGGCCGCCGCCGCGCCGGCAGGCGATACCGCCGCCCGGGCGCGCACGTTCATCGCCGGGCATGAAGCCCGAATTCGTCCGCTGGAGAAAGCCGCCAACCTGGCTTGGTGGAACGCCAACGTCACCGGCCGGGACGAGGACTTCAAGGCCAAGGAGGACGCGCAGAACAAACTGGACGAATCGCTGGCAAACAAAGCGCTCTTCGCCGAACTCAAGGAGATCAGGCACGCCAACGTGCGCGACCCGTCGCTCGCCCGGCAGATCGACGTGCTTTACCTGGCGTATCTGGAAAAGCAGGTCGATCCGGGGTTGCTGAAAAAAATCACCGCCAAGGCCAACGCCATCGAGCAGGCCTTCAACGTTTTTCGGGCCAACGTCAACGGCAAGGAGACCGCCGACAGCGAAGTCCGCAAAATCCTGAAGGAATCCAGGGATTCCGCGCCGCGCCGCGCCGTCTGGGAAGCCAGCAAGGCGGTCGGCCGCGCGGTCGAAAAAGATCTGAAGGAACTGGTGGCCCTGCGCAACGAGGCCGCCCGGAATCTCGGCTTCGCCGACTTCCATGTCATGCAACTGCAGTTGAACGAACAGTCCCAAACCGACGTCCTCCGTCTGTTCGACCAGCTCGACGACCTGACCCGCGAGCCGTTTCGCAACGCCAAGGCGGAGGTCGACGCCAGGCTCGCGGCAAACTGCGGTGTCCCGGTGGAGCAGTTGCGGCCCTGGCATTACCACGATCCCTTTTTCCAGGACAGCCCGGCCGTCTTTGCGACCGATCTCGATGCCGTATACGCCGGCGTCGATATGGTCAAACTGTGCCAGGACTATTACGCCGGCATCGGGTTGCCCATCGACGATGTCATCGCCCGGAGCGATCTCTTCGAGAAAAAGGGCAAGAGCCCGCACGCCTTTTGCACCGACATCGATCGGGAGGGCGACGTTCGGGTGCTGGCCAATATTGTGCCCAACGAATATTGGATGGGGACGATGCTCCACGAGCTGGGGCATGCGGTCTATAGCAGCAAGAACATCCCGCCGGGCGTGCCCTACGTGTTGCGGGGCGAGGCGCACATCCTCGCCACGGAAGGAGTGGCGATGATGTTTCAGCGGCCTTCCAAGAGCGCGGACTGGCTGCAGAAAATGGGCGTCGCCGTGCCGGATCCGAAAGGCTTCAACGAAGCCGGCGCGAAAATCCTGCGCAACGAACTCCTCATCTTCTCCCGCTGGTGCCAGGTGATGTTGCGTTTCGAGCAGGAGCTCTACGCCAGACCGAATCAGGATCTGAACAAGCTCTGGTGGGATCTCGTGGAAAAATACCAGATGCTCCAGCGCCCGGCCGGCCGCGACGCGCCCGATTATGCGAGCAAGATCCATGTCGTCGTCGCGCCGGCCTACTACCACAATTACATGATGGGGCAGTTGTTCGCCTCGCAGCTCCACCATGCCATCGCCCGCGAGGTCTTGAAGACGGCTCCCGGCCAGGCGCTGTATGTCGGCCGGCCGGCGGTGGGCGAGTTCATGAAACGGCGCGTGTTCGGCCCCGGCCGGACCTTGCCGTGGAATGAGCTCACCAAACACGCCACCGGCGAACCGCTAAACCCCAAAGCGTTCGCCGCCGATTTCCGCGGGCAATAAATTGCAGGGGGGACGGGGTTGGATCCACTTTGGAGTTGGCGCGCCGGGCGGGAGGCGTGTTGGCTTTGCGGCCCATGGCTGCCGCGACGAATTTCCGCCGGGTTTATTCCGGCAAGAAGGTCCTGATTACGGGAGGGCTCGGTTTCATCGGCTCGAATCTCGCGCGGGCCCTGGTCGCGTTGGGCGCGCGCGTGACGATCGTCGACAGCCTCGCGCCGGAATATGGCGGCAACCGTCGCAACCTCGCCGGCATCGCGGGTCGCGTGAAGGTCCACATCGCCGACGTGCGCGACTGGCCGCGGCTGCCCCGGCTGGTCGCGGGCGAGGATTTTCTTTTCAACCTGGCGGGCCAGACGAGCCACATGGACTCGATGACGGATCCGCAGACCGACCTGGACATCAACTGCCGGGCGCAGCTCGCGATCCTCGAGTCGTGCCGGCTGCACAACCCTTCGATCCGGATCGTGTTCGCCAGCACGCGGCAGATTTACGGCCGGCCGGACCACCTGCCGGTCGATGAGCAGCACGCGCTCCGGCCCGTGGACGTGAACGGGATCAACAAGATCGCCGGCGAGTCGTTTCACCTGCTCTATTCGCGGGTGCACGGGATTCGCGCGACGGCGCTGCGGCTCACGAACACGATCGGCCCGCGCATGCGGGTGAAGGATGCGCGGCAGACGTTTGTGGGCGTGTGGGTGCGACGACTGGTGGAGGGCGAAGCGTTCGAGGTGTGGGGTGGCCGGCAGCGGCGCGACTTCACGTTTGTCGACGATGCGGTGGAGGCGTTCCTGCTGGCGGCGGCGCAGGAGGAGGCCGTGGGCGAAGTGTTCAACCTGGGAGGACCGCCGCCGGTGACGCTGCGACGCCTGGCGGAACTGCTCGTCGAAATCAACGGCGGCGGCGGCTTCGTCGTGCGGGAGTTTCCGCCGGAACGAAAGCAGATCGACATCGGCGACTACTATGCGGACGACCGGCTGATCGCGCGGAAGCTGGGGTGGAGGCCGCGGACAGACTTGCGTACGGCGCTAGCCCGGACGCTGGAGTTTTACCAGCGCGAACTGCGGCACTATGTTTAACTTGGGAATTTTTTGCAGACCGCAGCTGGCACCGCAAGCGAAGGAAATGGTCGTGGATGCAGCGGGAAGCAGACCGCTGATGGGTTTCGCCAACGGGCGAAACCTTGAACACCCCTTTGCCTAATCGGCTCCGGAGTAAGATAAGGGGTCTGCTCATCGCAGACCGGAGAGTTCGCGATGAGCGAACCCCTTTACTTGCAGCGGAGGCGATGAGCCGCAGCGCACGGGGCCGACTTCATCCATTGATGGAATCCGATTAGCGGTTAATGAGGTTGGAAGTTACTCGGATACCCCCGCAACGAGGGCTTGCGCCCTCCAGGGCTTTTTGCGGCTAATCATCGATGATGTCCGGCCCTGCGCTCAGCTTCGTCATTCCGCTCTATCACAGCGCCCAGACGATCCGCGGTGTCGTCCATGACATCGAGGGGCTCGCGATCGACGGCGGCCATGAAATCATCCTCGTGAACGACGGGAGTGGTGATGCGACGGGCGACGTCTGCCGCGCGCTGGTGCGCGAAGCCCGGGTGCCGATTACGCTGATCGAACACGCGCGCAACTTTGGGGAGCACAACGCGGTCCTGACCGGCTGGCGGCACGCGCGCGGCGCCCATGTCGTGAATCTCGATGACGACGGGCAGAATCCTCCGGCCGAGGCGGTGAGGATGTGGCGCCACGCGAAGGAGACGGGGTTGGATGTGGTGTTCGGGCACTACGAGGTGAAGCAGCACTCGATGTGGCGGAATTTCGGGAGCTGGTTCACGAACCGGATGACCGACTGGGCGCTGGACAAACCGCCCGGGTTTTACCTTTCGAGTTTCCGTTGCGTGAGCGCGTTTGTCGCCCGGCAGGTCGTGTCGTATGCCGGACCGTTTCCTTATATCGACGGGCTGTTGCTGCAGGTGACGCAGCGCATCGGCTCGATCGCCGTGCGGCACGAGGCCCGGCGCGCCGGCACCAGCACCTACACGCTGCAACGGCTGGTGCGGCTGTGGCTGAGCGCCTGGATCAATTTTTCGGTGCTGCCCCTGCGGTTCGCGACCCTCGTCGGTTTGGTGATCGCGGCGACCGGCGTGCTGGCGCTGGGCGGCGTGGCGTGGTTGTGGTGGAACGACTCCGGGCCGACCTACGGCTGGGGCTGGCTCATGGCGGCGCTCCTGATCTTCTCGGGCACGCAGCTGGTGCTTTTGGGACTGATCGGAGAGTATGTCGGCCGGATGTTCCTCGCCGTCAACCAGCGGCCCCAGTCGGTGGTGCGCGAGGTGGTCCGGGGTAATTATCCGCCCGAGGCGGGAATTTAGCCGCCCTGGCCCAGCATCTCGTCCCAGCGGGCGAATTCGCCGTCGAGGGCGGATTCGAGGGCAGCCGTCGCGCAGCGGGGCGGAGTGCCGGTCAAATGCCAGGCGTAACACGCGGCTTGAGTGACGGTGATCCAGTCGTAATGGCGCGGGGCGTCGAACGTGCGGAGGATGAAGTCATGGCACCAGCCTCGCGCGGCGTCGGCGACGAACTCCCGCCGCCAGCGGCGCGCGAGCCGGCGGGAGTTTTCCTCGTCGCGCCGCTTGCGGCCGGGCGAGGCGCTCACGTGGTGCCGCACGACGCTGCGCAACGCGACGGCGTTGACGCGGCCGGCCGCCCGGGCGCGGAAGCAGAGGTCGACGTCCTCGCCGCCGTTCAGGTAGGCCTCGTCGAAGCCGCCGAGTTGCTGCCAGAGGGCGCGCGCGAGGAGCAGGCACGCGCCGGTGACGGCGGGCACGGGGCGGACGGGGGTGAAGAATCGCGAGAGGCGCGAGGGGAGCGCGCGGTCATGTTCGGGCTTGCCTTTGAGATTTACGATCATCCCCGCGTGGTCGATGGCGCCGGATCTCGCGTCGAGCTGGACGTTGCCGATGGCCCCGGCGCGCGGGCCGAGCGCGCGATGCGCGGCCAGCAGCGGTTCGAACCAACCGGGCAGGAGAACGAGATCGTTGTTGAGGAAGGCGAGGAATTCGCCGCGGGCGAGGGCGGCGGCGCGGTTGTTGGCGACGGCATAGCCAAGATTGCGTTCGTTGAGGATGACGCGGAACGGGGGGTGCAATGTCGCGAGCCATTCGCGCGTGCCGTCGGTGCTGCCGTCGTCGACGAGGAGGATTTCGTGCCCGAGGCCGGAGGGCAGGGTGGCCTGAAGGCTCGCGAGGCAGCCCTGCGTGAGCGCGAGATTGTTGAAAAGAGGGATGATGAAGCTGACCTGCACGCGGCGCGAGGGTGGGGGGCGCGGGTCGCGGCGTAAAGCCCGGTTGAATTCAATAATGTCGTTGCAGCGCACGCGGCCCGTGCTTCAATCGTTGCACTCAATCTGCATTCGCAGTCGCCGGCACAGGGCCGGATGGCGAAACGTTCTTCAACCCCAACCCGAATCGACATGCACTCCATCGACCGACGCAGTTTTGTGAAGGGCTCGTTGCTGGCGGCGGCGGCGTTTTCCCTGCCCGCAACCTTGGCGGCCCAGGCCTCCGCCTCCGCGGCGAAATCCAAGCCGGGGGCGAAGGGTCCGGGCATCATCGACACCGACGTCATGCTGTTCGACTGGCCGTATCGGCGGCTGAAATACGGCGGCAACACCCGCGCCCTGGTGGCGAAACTTCGCCAGCATGGCATCACCCAGGCGTGGGCCGGCAGCTACGACGCCCTGTTGCACAAGAACATCAACGCGGTGAACGCCCGCCTGGCGGAGGAGTGCCGCCGCAATGGCGAGGGGCTGCTGCTCCCGTTCGGCACGGTCAACCCCGTGTGGCCCGATTGGGAGGAGGATTTGCGCCGCTGCCACGAGGTGCACAAGATGCCGGGCATCCGGATTTTTCCGGGCTACCAGTATGTCAATATGGGCGCCCCGCAATTTATGCAGCTGCTGGAGGCCGCCGGCCGGCGCGGGATGATCGTCCAGATCGCCGTGGATATGGAGGATCCGCGGGTGCACCACCCGAGCTTCAGTGCCATGAGTTTTGACACCGACGCTTTGGTGGTCGCGCTCAAAGCCGCTCCGCAGACCAAGGTGCAGTTGGTCCACGCCACCAACGAGATCACTGGAACCAAGCGCACCAAGGTGGTGAAGGAGACCGCGGCGGTTTTCGATATCGGCCGGCTGGAGGGCGACGGGATTCTGGCGCAGGTGCTGGGAGTCGAACAGCCACTCGGGTCGCTCGCGGAGGGCAGGGTGCCGCTGGAGCGCCTCCTTTTCGGTTCACACGCCCCGTTTTTCCCGGTGGCAACCTCGGTGCTCCGGCTTTTCGAGTCGCCGCTCACCCTGCCGCAAATGCAGGCAATCATGGAGGACAACGCCCGCCGGTTTCTTGCCCCGGTTAAAAACGCTTAACCCCGCTTCCCCATGGCCATGAAAGCAACCGATTTTCCCCTGCATCCCGGCAACTACGGCATTCCGACCCGGGAGGAGTTGATCGAGCACCGCATCTGGGATTCCCATTACCACGGATTCATGGCCGGCGGGTCGCTGTCCGGCCACGCAGCGACGATGTTCTATGTCGAACGCATGGGCATCGAGCGGGTGATCGCCCTGGACATCGCGGGCGGTTCCGGCGCGCGTTCGCGAGGTGGGCCGGCGCCGTTCCTGGCGATCGAGAATCAACAGAAGGAGATCCACGAAAAGGAAAGCGGCCGGGTCTCCGGCATCATTCGGATCGACCCCACGAAGCCAGAAGACAGTTGCCGCAAGATCGAGCAATGGATCCGCAACGGGCCCTGCATTGGCATCAAGTATTCCGGGGGCGCCCCGACCGGCGTCACCTGCAGCCATCCCAACAACGACGCGATTGTGAAACTGTGCAAAGAGTTGAGCGCGGTGATCTATATCCACACGTGGATCAAGGTCGGCGGAAATCCGCGGTTTCCCGGCGGCGGCAACAACGGCTCGGAGTCGACGCCGATGGACGTGGCCATCCTCGCGAAGCGCTTTCCCGACGTGCCGATGATCTGCGGCCATTCGGGCGGCGACTGGGAACTGGGCGCGCGCGCCATTCGGTCGTGCGAGAATGTTTATTTCGAGTTCTCGGGTTCGGATCCGCATTCGGGCGAAGTCGACTACGCCGTGAACGAGCTGGGCGCGGACCGCATCGTCTGGGGCGGTCACGGTCCGAGCCGGAGTTACGCCACGGAATTGAGCAAGGTTTTCGACTCCAATCTGAACAAGGCGGATCGCATCAAAGTGTTCGGTGCAAATTACCGCCGCATGGCCGCCCCGATCTTCAAGCAGAAAGGTTATGCGCTGAAGATGTAGTGGTCCCGGACCTCGGGCTAAGCCATGCAGACGAATGCACAATCTCGAACGATCGTATGGTTAGCAAATGGTGTGGGGCTGGCGCTTGTCGCCATGCCGCGTTTTTCTGTCGTGAAGCGGCCCGTCGGCGAGCGACGGCCCTACACTCCATTGCATCGTTACGGCTAAGACCAATATGAAGTCGCCCCTGTTTTTTCTCATCCCGCTCCTGGCCTCGGTTTCGCTCGCGGCCGGGGCCGCGGATGAAGCCTACCCGGCTGCGTTGCGGATCGGCCTTGCCGCCCTCAAGCATCCCGACGACATCCCCGCCGGTGTCGGGAAAATCAAGCAGGTCATCGCTGACGCCGGACGGCAGCAGGTGGATATTGTCTGTTTCTCGGAAACCTATCTGCCGGGACTGCGCGGCGGGGAAGCGTTGCCGCCACCGAATCAACCGGTGTTGGAGAGTGCCTTGCGAGAGGTGCAGGCGGCCTGCCGGGAGAATCGGGTGGCGGCGATCGTTGGCATGGAATGGGTCACGCACCGGGGCCTGGAGAACCGCGCCTTTGTGATCGACGCCAGCGGGGAAGTGCTCGGTCACCAGACGAAGGATCAGATCACGCCGGGTGGAGAAGAGAGGAACTACGTTCCCGAGGGCACCCGCCGCATGTTCAAGGTCAAGGGCGTCCCCTTTGGCATCGTCATCTGCCACGAGGGATGGCGCTTCCCCGAGACGGTGCGCTGGGCGACGGTGCGCGGAGCGAAGATCATTTTTCAGCCCCAGGTGACCGGCGGAGACAAGGAGCGTCCGCCGGGGAGCAGCAACGGTTCACTGGTCAAGTTCAGTGCCGTGGCCGGTGCCGCCGCGGAACGGCCGGAGCGGGCGGAGGCTTGGGGCAAGTCCTATTACGAGATGGCCATGATTCTGCGGGCGAAGGAAAACTCCGTGTATTTCGCCAGTGTCAATCAGGCGATGCGCAGCCAGAATTCCGCCACGTCGCTCATCGACCCCGACGGCAAACTGCTCAAATGGATTCCCTATGGCGAAGAAGGCCTGCTGGTGGCCGACCTTGATTTGCGCAAGGCCACCGGATTCTACGCCGCGCGCTACCGCCCGGAATTTTATCCGCAGGATTAGGCGAGCGCGCGCTTGAGCAGGTTGGCGGTGATGCGCTGCACGCGCTCGTCCGGCCCGTGCGGGCGGCTCCAATGGGACCACGGGAGCATGTGACCGGGCGGCGAAGCCAGGCCTTGGGCCCAGTAAATCGTGGCCCCGTTGAAAACGAAGTTGCGTTTCGGGCCGGGGAAAATCGTCGCCGTCCAGTGTGCGGGTTTCACGCCGCCCGCCCAGACCATACCCTCGGCGACGACTTCGTTGCCGGGGATCTTCGCCGGCGCACCGTGATGTTCCCACCCGACTAGGCCGCGGACGCTGTCCCCCTTCTTCATGCCGGTGCCGGCGAAAATCCAGTGATCGGGTTTCGTGCAGATCCAGTCCCCGCCCCCGTTGAAAGGGATGATGGTGCGCGCACCGATGATGAGGCTCTCGTCCGGGCCGATGCGCTTGTACTCCTTCGTCAGCACGCGCTGCGCCTCCGCCACCTCCGCATCGGTGAGCCCGGAAAAATGCCCCTCCCGGTTGAGCTGCCGGTTGGGGCGACCGTCAGACGAATTCGAAAACGTGCTGACCCCGAAGACGGAGTTGGCGCTGAGCCAGAGCACGTTCACGCCCGATTCGATGGCGCTCTTGGTCGCCTGATACTGGCGCAGGTCCCAGTATTCGTCGTGGCCGGCGCTGAGAAACGCCTTGCCGCGCGTGATCTGCGAGGCCTCGAGGCAGTCGCTGTTCGAACAATAGGTGACGTCGTAGCCGTGCTGCTCCAGCCAATACGCGAGCGGAAACTCGAAGCACAGCCATTCACCGCTGCCGATGGACTGCGGGTTCTCGTAGATCTGGGCATACTTGCCGTACGGCCGGTCGAAGCTCCCCATGACGTCCCGGGCGTGGGCGCCGCGCGGGTCGGTATACATCGAGTAGGTGTCGGGCCACTTGTTGTAGGCCTGCCAGGTGTTGTCGCTGCACTGCAGCAGGACATCGGCCCGGCGGGTGTCGCGGACGATGAAGACGACATAGTTCTGCCAGTACGGTTTGTCGGCGCTGTCGGGCACCGTGGTGAGCCGGCCGAGATATACCCCGCTCGCCCAATCGGCGGGAATCTTCAGTGTCGCGCTCGGCTCCCACCGGCACTCGACCAGACGTTTTTCGCCGACCTGCGGGTCGGGCTGCTTCTTGCCGGCCAGGGGGCCGAGGACGGTCATCAACCGGGCGCCGCGTCCGCCGTAGTAGCCGGTCCGGAAAACCTCGATCGTGAACTTCGCCGGGGCGCGGGTGCTCACCATGATGTCGATCGATTCGCCCGCGAGGACGGATTGCTTTGAACAATAGCCCTCGATGTCCGACGCGCGCGGTCCGCCCGGCTTGTCGAGTCGCACGCGGGTGAGCTGCCAGTCGAGTGCGCCGGCGCGGGCGTTCTCGCGGGTGAGCAGAGAAGGGTTGGCGGGAGTCGGCGTGCCCGCGGCGGCAGCACGGCTGCCGGCGGCGCTCGCGAGGGCGACCGAGGCGCCGGCCTTGATGAAATCACGGCGGGAAATAGTGGCGGGATGTTTCGCGTTTTTCATGGAGCGGGTGTCAATCGAGAACAGAGGCCGAAACCTGGTCGACCGGCAACGAGCAAAACGGTTCTCCGGAGGGATAAGACGCTGTAATTTCAGGGAGAAATATCTCTGCCCCATCCCAGCGCGGCATTCCGCTGACCATCATGCCTCTGACTTCCATTCCCTTGACCCACGAACAATCCTCGTGCGCCGCGAGGAGC
>JACQWL010000345.1 GCA_016209255.1 Verrucomicrobiota bacterium | reverse complement strand
GGCCTCATCTATGTCTATCTCGGCGGCGCGAAAGCGCTGATTTGGGCGGATTTCGTGCAGTTCATCCTGTTGGTGGGAGGACTGCTTTTCATCGTCGGAATCTGCATCAGCCGCGTGGAAGGCGGTTTGGCCGGCATCGTCCGCTACGCGATGGAGCACGGGCGCGGCTTCGAGGCCATGCAGGAGCCTTCCTTCTACAAGTTCGACGCGTTTGTGCGGCTCAATCTCTGGCTGATGCTCTTCGTGACCGTTAGCGACCGGATGTTCTACGCCAGCTCCGACCAACTGGCCGTGCAGCGGCTGCTCAGCACGTCCACCTACAAAGCCGCCGAGCGCTCGTACTGGTTTAGCCAGATTCTGACCCTCCCCACGGTTTTCGTGCTCTGGTTCATCGGCCTGGCGATCTTCGCCTTCTACGGTCAACATCCCGTGCCGGGCGTGAAGCTGGCCGGCGACACGGCGCTGTTCCGTTTTGTCTCCACCGAATTGCCGCCCTTTGTTCCGGGACTCTTCATCGCGGCCTGCCTGGGTCTGATCATGTCCACCCTCGACGCTGGCTTCCACAGTCTGGCCACGGTCCTGGTCAAGGACACCTACATGGTGTTCATCAACCCGCAGACCGGTGAAAAGCGGCAGGTCTGGCTGAGCCGGCTGCTCATCCTCGTGATCGGTCTGCTGGCGATGGGCATCGCGCTCTTCATGGCCATGACCTCCGACAAGGTGGCCAACTCGTTCATCGAGACGCAGGTGTTCTGGATTTCCTTCCAGGGCCTGCTGGCGATGGTGTTCCTGATCGGCGTGACCTCGTGCCGCGTGACCGCCGGGGACATCCTGCGGGCCTTCGGGGCCGCATTCGTGGTCACGCTGGTGACGACGTATTTCTATATACAGAGCCGCGGCACGGATCGACCAATGAGCTTCCTCTTCGTTTCGATTCCCGGCGAGGTTGCGGTGCTGGTCTTCGGTTACCTGCCGGCGCTCTGGCGCAAGAAACTGCCCGCGGAGAAAACCGACGGCCTCACGCTCTTTACACTGAAGAAAAAAGAATCCGGCGTTGCGACGTGACTCTCCGGCCCGGTGGACGAGCATGGGCACGCCTTTTTCTGATCCGCTTTCTAAATGAAAACATCCCGCCGTTCGTTTCTCAAATCCGCCGCGGCACTTTCGGTGGCGGCGACTTCTCCGGCCGTGCTGACGCGCGCCGCCACCGGGACAGCCGGCGTCAAAACCGGGCGCGAACTGAAGGCCGATGTGCTGATCATCGGCGGCAGCCTCGGTGGGATCGCCGCCGCGCTTGCCGCCGCGCGCATGGGCCGCACGGTCATCCTGACCGAGGAAACCGAGTGGATCGGCGGCCAGGCCACGACGCAGGGTGTGCCGCTGGACGAACACCCGTGGATCGAGGACTTCGGCCGCACGCGCAGTTACGCCGCCTTCCGCACCGGCGTGCGCGAGTTCTACCGCCGCCATTACCCGCTCACCGCGGCCGCGCGCGCTGACCGTTATCTCAACCCCGGGGCGGCCTGGGTCACTGCTCTCGCCTACGAGCCGCGCGTCGGGCTCGCCGTGCTCAACGAGATGCTGGCGCCGCATCTGTCGGCGGGGCGCATCGTCATCCTGACCCGCCACCAGCCCGTGGCGGTCGCGATGACGGGCGATTACGCCAAGGCGGTCACCGTGCTCGACACCCACACCGGTGCGCGGCGAATCCTCTCGGCGCCCTACATTCTCGACGCCACAGAACTCGGTGAACTCCTTGAACTCGGGCGCATCGAACATGTCGTCGGCGCCGAATCCCAGGCCGAGACTGGCGAGCCCAACGCCCTCGAAGGCCCCGCCAATCCGCGCGACCAGATGGGCTTCACCCACTGTCTCGCGATGGACCATCTGCCGGGCGAGGAGCACGTCATCGAAAAGCCGCGCGACTACGATTTCTGGCGCAAAGCCGTCAGCGCGCACAGCGGCCGGCCCAAACTCCCGGTGAACGACCTTTTCGGCCACGAGCGCGACTACTTCGGCCGGACCGTTGCGCCGAAGAGTTATATGGCCTGTCCGTGGAATTTCCGCCGCTTCCTGTGCCGGACCAACTTCGAGCCCGGGGCTTTCCCCAGCGACATCACCACGCCCATCTGGGGCCAGAACGAATACCACGACGGCGTTCTCTGCGGCACGTCCGCCGCGGAGCGCCGCCGGCACATGGACGGCGCCCGGCAGCTTTCCCTGAGCCTGCTTTACTGGCTGCAGACGGAGGCGCCCGACCCCGCCACCGGTCGCAGCGGCTTTCCCGGACTGCGCCCCCGGGGCGATGTGTTCGGCACGGCCGACGGGCTGGCCCAATATCCCTACATTCGCGAATCAGCCCGTATCCGCGCCGAACTCACGGTCGTCGAAACCATGTTTCGCAACGACCGGGCGGCCACGCGACACGGACCGGTCAAATTTCCCGACAGCATCGGCGTGGGTGGCTACCGGATCGACATCCACAAGCCGGTCCGGAAAGGCACCGGCGGGATGACGGAGAGCAACCACGGCAAACACTGGTGCCAGCAGATTCCGCTCGGGGCGCTTATCCCGGTACGGGTCGAAAATCTGCTGCCCGCGTGCAAGAATCTCGGCGTCACCTCCGTCGTCAACGGCGCCTTTCGCCTGCATCCCAACGAATGGAACATCGGCGAGGCCGCCGGGGCGCTCGCCGCCTACTGCCTTCGGCGCAACCTGCGGCCCCGCCAGGTTCGCAACACCCCCGCCCAGCTCGCCGACTTCCAGGCCGAACTCGTCCGCCAGGGTGTGGAACTCGACTGGCCGGCGGGACACCGCGAGACCGCCCGCTCCTACTACAGCCATCACAATATCGAGTTGAAGGACATCGACGCCTTCTATTTCGGCGAGGCCTCGCGGCTGAAATAATTCGCACGACCGTACCCGCCGATATTTTTCATGTCCATCGCTCCCATCCAAACCATTCGCACCCAGGTCCTCGTCATTGGCTCCGGCGCCGCCGGCCAGACCGCCGCGATCGCCGCCGGCCGCAACGGCGCCGACACGCTGCTCGTCGAAAACGCCGGTTTTCTCGGTGGCATCTCGGCCACGCTGCCCTGGCTCGGGTTCCACGACCGCGACTACCGGCTGATCGTGAAAGGCATTCCGCTCGAGTTCTGCCGCCGCCTCCAGCAGGCGGGCGCCGCCAGCGCCCACGAGTTCGACCCAAAGTGTGCCTCCGCCATCAGCATCGATTCGCACTGGTGGAAAATCCTCCTCATGCAGCTCATGCGGGAGGCCGGCGTGCGGCTGTTGCTCCACACCCAGGTGGTGGACACGATCCGCGAGGGCGACCGCATCCGCGGCGTGATCGTCGAAAACAAATCCGGCCGCCAGCGGATCGAGGCCGACGTTACAATCGATTGCAGCGGCGACGGCGATGTCGCCGCGCGCGGCGGCGTGCCGTGGGAGAAGGGCCGCACGGCCGACGGCCTCGTGCAGGCGCCGACCTTGGTTTTCAAACTCGGGGGCGTGGACCGCGCCGCTTTTATCGGCGGCTGCAAAGACCCCGCCGTCAATTACCGCGAGTGGATCGCGCCGTACCCGGACCTACGGGAGAAAATGATGCGGCGGATCGACCGGATGAACGTCATCATCTGCGGCGGTTACGCCAGGCTCGTCGAGCAAGCCCGGCTCGCCGGTGACTTCGAAGTCCCGCAGTCGCGCGTCGTCGGGGTCAAACTCCACCGGCCGGACGAATATCTCGTCGTCATGACGCGCGTGCTCGGCCTCGATCCCACCGACGTCCGCAGCCTCACCGACGCCTACGCAAAGGTCTACGAGCAAATCCCGATCCTCGTGAAGTTCTTCAAGACGTACGTGCCCGGCTTCGTCCAGTCCCACCTGCGCGAAATCGCCCCGATGCTCGGCGTGCGCGAGAGCCGGCGCATCATGGGCGACTATCTGCTCACGGGCGACGATCTGATCGCCGGCCGCGTCTTCGACGACGCTGTGAGCATGGGCGGCTACCACATCGACATCCACCGCCCTGCCGGCACGTGGGTGGACTCCCACAACGTCCGCACCTACACGATCCCGCTGCGCAGTCTCATCGCGCGCGATGTCGACGGCCTCCTGATGGCGGGCAAGTGCCTTTCGGCCACGCACGAGGCCATCGCATCGACGCGCGTTGTCCCGATTTGTCAGGGGCAGGGCCAGGCCGTCGGCACCGTGGCCGCGCTCGCAGTGAAGGCTGGCACCTCCGTCCGGCAGGTGCCGGTGGCGAAACTCCAGGACACGCTCGCCGCCCAGGGCGCCGAGTTCGGCCGCACCGTCGGGGAACCCAACTGGCAGGTCATCGAGGAGGTCGGCCAGCTGCCCTTCGACGAGCCGCCGACCACCGGCGACAAGGATGCTGCCTCATCCGTCGCGGCGGCGTGGGTGCCGGCAACCATCAAATGAACTTTTCCCATGCTCCACCTCACCCTCACCTCGATCCGCGCGGTTGGCGCTTTCTCTCTGCTGTTAGGCGCGGCGGCCGCCGCCGCGCCGTCGCAGTACGACATCTACAACGGCAAGGCCAGCGAGCCGTACTACGCGTTTCAGCCGACCTGGATCGCCCCGGCCAATCCGAGCTACCAGCGCCGCTCGGAGGCGAGCGCCGTTAACTTGAAGAACGGCGACGTGCTGGTCGCCTGGTGCGATCTCGTCGGGGCGAGCGACAACGCCAAGGGTTACATCTCGGCCGTGGAGCTGTCCCCCGCCGGCGAACCCCGCGGCGAACCGCGCATCATCATCCCGACACCGCCGGGCGGATTGAATTCGCTCTCGCCTGCGCTGCGTCGGCTGCCCAACGGCGAAATCGGCCTGGCCTTCAGCTACCGGATGAGCACGAAGGCGGCCTCGCGGCGTTTCTCCACCTCTGCCGACGAAGGACGGACATGGACGGAACCGGTCCTCGTATCCGACGGTTCCGACACTTACATGACCGGCTGCAACGATCGCCTCACCGTACACAGCTCGGGCCGGTTGCTCGCCCCGCTCCACTGCTCCGATGACTGGGAGAAACATCACCTGCACGTGAAGACCGCGTGGTCGGACGACAACGGCCGCACCTGGCGGACGACGAAGACGAAACTCGCGCTGCCCTACGTCCGCTGGCCCCAGGATATCGAGCAGAAGACACGCAAGATCGGGCTCGAGTCCGGTCCGCACGAACCCGGTATCGCCGAGCGGGCCGACGGCAGCCTGATCATGACGATGCGCACGCCGATGGGCACGCAGTTCTTCTCCGAGTCATCCGATCGCGGCGAAACCTGGACCGATCCCCGCAGCCTCGAACTCGTCAGCCCGCTCGCGCCCGCGAACCTCAGCCGGATCCCGGGCACGAAAAAACTGCTGATGGTGTGGACGCCGAATTACGAATCGGGCAGGGGCATGATGGGCAAACGCAACACGATCATGGCGTGCGTGAGCGACGACGGCGGCCTCACCTGGCCGCACGCGAAGCGAAAGATCATTTTGCACGATCCGACGAAATCGACCGACTATCCCAGCGTGATGTACCGCGGCAACGAGGTCTGGATCACCCTGCGCATCAGCAGCGGCGCCGGCGTGTTGCAAGGGCTGACCGGCACCGGATTGGTTCGCATGCCGCTGGCGTGGTTCGAATGAGTGGGGCCGGCTCAGGCGAATGTCGTTCTGAAATCGTTTTCCTGGTACTTCATGACAGCCGTAACGATGCAGCCAAGATGTAGGGGCGTGGGGGGG
>JACQWL010000344.1 GCA_016209255.1 Verrucomicrobiota bacterium | reverse complement strand
GGGCAGAACCAGCCGGGGAGTCAGCGGACCCGCTGACGAGCCGGCCGCAAATAAATTTCGTGCGCCGGCGGCCGGAGCGGGTAGGTTGACAGCTTCATGCCCGACGCGCTTCCCTCGCAGCCCGTTGCCGCGCTGCCCAACTGGACGCTGGTCCGGCGGCTGTTCGGCCTCGCGTGGCGTTACTGGCTGCACTGCCTCCAGGTGCTCACGATCCACCTCGTGCTGCTTACGATGGGCATCGCCGGCCTGAGCCTGACCGGGGTTGGCATCGACTACATCCGGCAAAAAATCGACGGCACGCCGCCCGGCACGAACACGCTCCACCTCACGCTGCCGGCGGACTGGCCGTATTGGCAGGTGCTGGCGCTGCTGGCCGGGTTCATCCTGCTGCTCGCGCTCTGCCGCGCGTTCCTCAACTACGCCTACGCCGTCTCGGTCAACCGGCTCGTACAGCAGCGGCTCGTCGTCGATCTGCGCGGCGAAGTCTACGACAAGCTCCAGCGGCTGAGCTTCCGGTTTTTCGACGCGAACAACACGAGCTCCATCATCACGCGCGTCACGAGCGACGTGCAGGGCGTCCGGATGTTTGTCGACCAGGTCCTCATCCAGAGCGTGATCATGGTGATTTCGCTGACGGTGTACCTGATCTACATGGTCAACCTGAGCCCGTCGCTGACGCTGGCATGCCTGGCGACGACGCCGCTGCTGTGGCTGCTCTCGGCGTGGCACACGCGCCGCACCCAGCCCGAGTATGCGCAGAACCGCACGCTGGTGGAACGGATGATCCAGATGTTCGTCGAAGGCATCCAGGGGATCGCGGTCACCAAGGCCTTTGGCCGCGAGGCGGAGAGCCGCGCCCGTTTCGAGAGCGCCAACAATGCCGTGCTCGCGCAGCAACACATCATCTTCTGGCGGGTGAGCCTGTTCTCGCCGGCGATCGGGTTTCTGACCCGCATCAACATGATGGTGCTGCTCGGCTATGGCGGCCTGCTGGTGATGCGCGGCCAGCTGCCGCTCGGCA
This sequence comes from Verrucomicrobiota bacterium, assembly GCA_016209255.1. Taxonomy (GTDB): domain Bacteria; phylum Verrucomicrobiota; class Verrucomicrobiia; order Opitutales; family Opitutaceae; genus ER46. The sequence continues at coordinate 7,622 of JACQWL010000344.1, read as the reverse complement.
CGGGCCTGGTCGTCTTCGTCGGGCTCCTCGAGCAATTCTCCGGCCAGGTGAACAACATCGCGACGATCGTGAATTCGGTCCAGCAGTCGCTCATCGGTTCGCGCCGCGTCTTCGAAATCCTCGACGCGCCGATCGAGGTGAGAAGCGCGCCGGGCGCGATTCGCCGGCCGAGGCTCACCGGGGAGGTCCGCTTCGAAAACGTGACGTTCGCGTACGACGGCGCGGAGGCCGCGGTGCGCGACATCGATCTCACGGTGAAGCCCGGCCAGTGTGTCGCGATTCTCGGCGCCACCGGGGCGGGCAAGAGCGCGCTGATGAGCCTGGTGCCGCGCTTTTTCGATCCGACCGCCGGCCGCGTGCTGATCGACGGCATCGATGCGCGGCAGCTCGAGCTCGACGATCTGCGCCGCGGCATCGGGCTCGTGTTCCAGGAGAGCTTCTTGTTTTCCAACACGGTCGCGGCGAACATCGCCTTCGGCCATCCCGGGGCCACCGCGGCGCAGATCGAGCGGGCGGCGCGGATCGCCGCGGCGCACGAGTTCATCCTGCAGCTGCCAAAGGGCTACGGCACGGTCCTCGGCGAGAGCGGCAACAGTCTCTCCGGCGGCCAGCGCCAGCGGCTCGCGATCGCGCGCGCCGTCCTGCTCGAGCCGGCGATTCTGCTGCTCGACGATCCGACCGCGGCCATCGACAGCGAGACGGAGCACGAGATCTTCGAGGCGCTCGACCGGGCGATCGCCGGCCGCACGACCTTCATCGTGGCGCACCGGTTGAGCACGCTGCGGCGCGCCGATTTCATCATTGTGATGGCCGGCGGCCGGATCGTGCAGCGCGGGACGCACGAGCAGCTGATGCGGGAGCAGGGCCCGTATCTGCACGTCGCGAGCCTGCAGCTCGTCGACGATCGCGATTTGCAGCAGTTGAAACTGCAGGAGGCCGCCCCATGAAGCCGCTGCCCTCCGCCCTCTTCGAGGCCCGCGACCTCGGGCTCGTCCGCCGCGCGCGCGACGACGACGACGAAGACGAGGAGATCCAGAAACCGCTCGAGTGGTCGCTGATCCGCCGGCTCTTCACCTATGCCGGGCCGGTGAAAAAAAAAGCTCACTGCCCTCACCATCATGAGCGTCATCCGGGCGGCGCAGCTGCCGGCGTTCGTCTGGATCGTCACCCTCGTCATCAAGGGGCCGATCACCCGGGGCGATGCCGCCGGCCTCGCCTTCGGCGTGGTCTGCTACGGGCTGCTCGCGGTGTGGACGGACGGGATGTTTCACTTCCGCCAGCGCTACGCGTTGGAAATCGGCGAGACGGTGGTGAACGGGTTGCGGGCGGATATCTTCGCCAAGCTCCAGCGCCAGCCGATGAGTTTCTTCCATCGCGTCAAGCTCGGCCGGATTATCGGCCGCGTGACGAGCGACGTGGAGGCGCTGCGGGTCGGCATCCAGGACGTGCTGTTCGTCAGCGTGATTCAGTTTGGGCAGATGTTTTTCACCGCGGCGATCATGGTCTGGTCCGACCGGGTGCTGTTTCTCGTCGTGCTCGGACTGGCGCCCGTGTTGTGGGTGATCAACCGGCACTTCCGGGTGAAACTCAGCCTCTACTCGCGCGCCGCCAGCGACAGCTTCAGCCGGGTGACGGCGACGCTCGCCGAATCGGTCAACGGCATCCGCGTGGCGCAGGGCTTCGTGCGGCAGCAGGATTTTCTCTTCAGCGGCACGGTGTTCGAGAACATCCGCTTCGCCCGGCCGGGCGCAACCGGAGACGAGGTCCGTGCGGCGGCGGCGAAGCTCGACTGCCTCGACCTTCTCGAAGGACTGCCGCAGGGGTTGCAGACCGAGGTGGGCGAGCGGGGCGCGGCGCTTTCGGTCGGCCAGCGGCAGCTGATCTGCTTCACCCGCGCGTTGCTCGCGGATCCGCGGCTCATGATTCTCGATGAGGCGACCAGTTCGATCGACACCCTCACGGAGGCGCGCCTGCAGCAGGCGCTCGTCACGCTGCTGCGCGGCCGCACGAGCTTTGTCGTGGCGCATCGCCTGAGCACGATTCGCCACGCGGATCTCGTGCGGGTGCTCGACCAGGGACGCGTGATCGAACGCGGCACCCACGCCGGATTGCTCGCGCAGGGCGGGCCTTACGCGGCGCTGTACCGGCAGTTCGTGCAGGTCGACGAGCGGGCGTGAGTGCGGCGGGTGAATCGGGGCGGGGAGCGCCACGAGGTGGAGATTCTCCCGCGGCGGAAACACCGCCCGGGCGCCCGGGCATCTTTTCGCCGGCAGTTCAAGGGGAAAAACGCGCCCGGCGGTGCAACTTACGCAAGGGGGACACGGCGGTTTCCCTCTAGAAAGTTGAAGATTTTCCTATGCAAACCGCGCCTTTTCACTCTAGAAGAGCGGTGTTCCAGAGGGAAATCTTCCAAATCCAATATCACTATGGCTAAAAAAGCTGCTCGTAAACCAAACGCTGCGTTCATGAAACCGGTCGCGCCCGATGCCGCCCTTGGCGCTGTCGTGGGCTCGGCCCCGCTCCCCCGCACAGAGCTGACCAAGAAGCTCTGGGCATACATCAAGAAGAACGGTCTGCAGGACAAGAAGGTCCGGACCCAGATTAACGCCGACGACAAACTGAAGGTCGTGTTCGGTGGCAAGAAGTCGGTTTCGATGTTCGAGATGACCAAGCTCGTCTCGGGCCACGTCTCCTGATCCAACCCGCCGTCTTTCTCCCCAACCGCCGCGATGTTTTCGCGGCGGTTTTTTTGCGGCCAAAGATCGCAAGGCCTTTCTCCTCCGCATCGACCCCGAGCTCTGGCGCGAGCTCGAGGCGTGGGCGGCCGACGAACTGCGCAGCGTGAACGGGCAGGTGGAATACCTGCTGCGGCAGGCGGTGCAGAAGCGCAAGCGCACCCAGGCCGCCGATGACGCGGCGGAGCCGGGGCGCTAGCGCCGGGAATCAAAACAGTTTGTCATTCTGAGCGCAGTTGTAGGGCCACCGCTTGCGGTGGGCCGTTTGATGCGTGCGCCTGCAAGCCCGGCCCTGCGCAAGCGCAGGCCCTACCCGGACCGGAACGCCAGTTCGCAGGAAATTGAGATGCGCTTCTCCGCGCTTCCGGCCGCCTTCGATATTGCAGGCGCTCGGGCGGGGCGGTTGTATCGCCGCAGCCGCACGTTCCCGCATGTCGCAGCATCACCTGAGAAATTTGAAAACCGCTGCCATCTGGCTCGCGATCTTTCTCGCCGGCGCCGCGGTCGGCTGGCTGGGCTACCGCGCGCGGCGCACGCAAATGCTCGGACAACTGCTCGACGACGCCAGGCGCTCGGCGGTGGCGATCGAGCCCGGCGATCTGCGTCGCCTCGCCGGCACGCGCGCCGATGTCGCCACGGCCGCCTATGCGGCGTTGAAGGATCGGTTGCAGAAACTGCGCGCGGTCGATCCCCGGGTGCGGGTCGTCCACCTCTATCGCTTTGTGCCGGAAACCGGCAAGGTCGTCTACCTCGGCGACTCGGCCCGGTCCGGGGCCAGGGACGAATCGCTCCCGGGTGACGACTATCCGCCGGCGGCGAAGTCCCCCGGGCTGCAGGAAATCATCCGCACCGGCCAGGCCGCGGCCGAGGGCCCGCTCGCGGATGATTTTGGGACGTGGGTCGCCGGATACGCGCTCATCGGCGAGGCGCCATCGACGAAACCGGGAGTGGCGACGAAGGAGATTCTCGGGCTCTACGTCGATGCGGCAACCTGGACCGGCCTGCTGTGGCGCTCGGCGTTTCAGGGTGCGTTTTTCGCGTGGATCCTGCTCGGGCTGCCTTTCGCCGCCCTGCTGGTGACCCGCCGGCAGGTCGAGCAGGGCGAGGTCATCCGCAACCTCTCCGAGGCGATGGAGCAGAGCCGCTCCGCGATCGTCATTCTCGATCTCGAATGTCGGGTCGAGTATGCGAATCGCGGCCTGTGCCAGCAGATTGGTTACACGCGCCGCGAGCTGATCGGCCACGGCTGGCGCGACCTGCGCGTGGCGCAGGCGGCGGACGAAGTGTTTGCCGATCTCACCGCCACGGTCCGGGCCGGGCGCGCCTGGCTGGGGGAGTGGTTCAATTGCCGAAAGGACGGCTCCGTCTACCCGGTGCGGGGGGTCGTGACCCCGGTGAAAAAACGCGATGGCGCCATCGCGTGTTTCGTCGCGGTGTTTGACGACGTCACCGAAACCAAGCGCCGGGAGGCGGAACTCCGCGAGGCGCTCGAGCTGGCGGAAGCCGGCGACCGCGCCAAGGGGCAGTTTCTCGCCACGATGAGCCATGAGGTGCGCACCCCGCTCAACGGCATCGTCGGGTTCACCAGCCTGCTGCTAGACACGGCGCTCACCGCCGAACAGCGCGAATTCGTGCACACGATACGGACAAGCGGCGAGGCGCTGATCCAGCTCACGGGGGACATCCTCGACTTCGCGCGGATCGAGTCGGCCAAGTTGAAGCTCGATCCGGTTTCAGTCGATCCCCGCGAATGCGTGGAGGACGCGCTCGATCTGCTCGCCGGGAAGGCGGCGGAGAAGAACCTCGAGCTGCTGCACCGCACGGCCGACGACGTGCCCTCCGCGGTCGTGGTCGACGGCGGCCGCGTGCGCCAGGTGCTCGCCAATCTGATCGGCAACGCGATCAAGTTCACCGAGCATGGGGATGTGGAGGTGAACATCGCGGTGACACGGGAAGGCGCGGGGCGGAGGGCGGAGGACGGAGGACGAGCGGCGGAAAACCGGGAACCGGACCCGGAGGCAACGTCGTCGGGAGAGATCCGCGGCCCGGCTTCCGAGTCCTGCAGGCTGATCTTTTCGGTGCGCGACACCGGCATCGGCATCGCGGCCGAGGAGCACGCGAAATTGTTCAAACCCTTCAGCCAGCTCGACGACTCGACGACGCGACGCTATGGCGGCACGGGCCTGGGCCTGGCGATTTGCCGCAACCTCGTGCACCTGATGGGTGGCGAAATCGGCTTCAAGAGCGAACCGGGGCAGGGTTCGACCTTCACCTTCACCCTTCCGGCGCTGGTCGCGACGCCGGGTCTGCCCCTCCGGGATCTCGCCGGGCTGCGGGTCGGCCTCGCGATGCGGCCCGGGGCGTTGCGCCGCGAACTGGTGCGGCTTCTCGCGAGCTGGCGGGCGGAGGTTGCCGAGGCCGATACGCCCGGGGGGCTGGTCCCCCTGGCCTGGGACGTCGGACTCGTGGCCGTTGACGAGGAGGTTGGGCGGGAGTTCGCGCTGCATCCCGAACCGCTGGCCGGGCTGCCACCGAAAAAGATGGTGGGGCTCGTGCCGATCTCCTGTACGAGCGAAATGCGGGTGAAGCTGCGCACGCATTTTCGGCTGCTAGTCAACAAGCCGGTGCATCAAGGCGAGCTGTTCGCGCTGCTCTCGGGTTCGCGTCCGGACGCGGTGGCGGCCCCGCCGCCGCCGGCCCAGTTTGGGTTCCGCGTGCTCGTGGTGGAGGACAATGCGGTCAACCAGCGCCTGATGCAGCGCGTCCTCGCCAATCTCGGCTGCCGGAACACCGTGGTCGAAAACGGCCGCCGGGCGATCGAGGAGCTCGCGCAGAACGCGGCGGATTACGATCTCGTCCTGCTCGATCTGCACATGCCGGAGATGGACGGGTTCGCCGCGCTGGAGGAAATCCGCAGCGGCCGGGTGGGACCGCGGGCGCAGGCGCTATGGATCATCGCGTTGACCGCGGATGCACGCGACGAGCAGCGGGCGCGGGGCCTGGCCGGCGGGCTGAACGATTATCTGACGAAGCCCCTGAAGCTGCCGGAGCTCGAGACCGCCCTCCGGCGCTTCCGCGACGAACGCGGCGTCCGCAGTTGAGTGTCACTTATTACGTGACACTAAAAACCGGCGTCCGAGGTAAGCCTGCGGAAAGTGTCACTTAATACGTGACACTCTGCCGGAGGAGGGAGGACGGCTTTAGGGTAGGTGCGCAATCGCGTCGGGCTACCGGCTGGAGGCCGCCGGCGAGTCCGGCGCCGCGGTGGGGGCCGCCGCCGCGGTCGCCGCGGGCGCGTCCGCCGGATCGAAAGGCGCGAACGATTTGCCGCGGGCCTTGGCGCGCCGGCCGAGCGCGTCGTAGGTCGCGTATTTGTAGAGCTCGCCCAAGGTCGGATAGTTGAAGCACGTCTCGATGAAGAGATCGGCGCCGGCGCCCGTGTGCAGCGCAATGAGCCCGATGTGCACGAGTTCGCTCGCCTGTTCGCCGATGGCATGGACGCCGAGCAGCTTCATCGTGTCGGCGGCAAAGAGCAGTTTGAGAAAGCCCATTTTCGCCCCGATGATCTGGCCGCGCGCGTTGGCGTCGTAGTGCGCGGTGCCGGCGACGAAGCGCACCGCGTTCCTGGCCAGCGACTCCGCGGTTTCGCCCGCCATGGAGCACTCGGGGATCGTGTAGATCCCATAGGGCAGGATCGGCGCGACGTGCGTCTTGTACTTCAAGTCGAAGGCGTGGACCATCGCGACGCGCGCCTGCTCCATCGAGGTCGCGGCGAGCGCGGGAAAACCGATGACATCGCCGGCGGCATAAATGTGCGGCACCGCGGTCTGGAAGCGCGCGTTGACCTCGATCACGCCGCGCTTCCCCGCCGCGAGGCCGGCGGCGGGGAGGTTGAGCCGGTCGGTGTTGCCGCTGCGACCCGCGGCGACCAGCAGGGTGTCGGCGGTGACCTGCGCGCCGGACGCCAGCGTCGCCGTGAGCTGGGCGGGCGTGACGGCGACGGCGGCGACGCTTTCATTGAACCGCAGGTCGACGCCCATCTCGATCATGCTGCGGGTGAGGAGCTGGGCGACGTCGGCATCGAGAAAGGCGAGCAGCCGGTCGCGCCCCTCCAGCAGCGTCACGCGGATGCCGAGGGCGGCAAACATGCAGGCGTATTCGCAGCCGACCACGCCGCCGCCGATGACGAGCATGGCGGACGGGATGCCGTGGAGGTTGAGAATGGTATCGGAGTCGTAGACCCGGGCGTCGTGAAACGGAAAGACCGGGGGCCGGAACGGGTGCGAGCCGGTGGCGATGAGCACGTGGTCGCCGCTGAGCGTGATCGGGGCGACGCCGCGATTCTCGAGCCGCAGCGTGTGGGCGTCGGCAAACGACGCCTGGCCGTTGTAGAGGTCGACCCGGTGCCGGCGGAGATTGGCGATGATGCGCAGGTGCTCCGTGTGCTGCACCTGGCGTTCGCGGTAGAGAAAGTCGCGCGCGGTGACCTTGTCCTTGAGCGACATGTTGACCCCGTAGAGCCCGCGCTGGCGGAAGCCGGAGAGGTAGAGCGCGGTTTCGCGGAGCGTCTTCGACGGGAGGGTGCCGGTGTTGGCGGCGGCGCCGCCGAGGACGGCCTCGCGTTCGATCAACGCGACGCGTTTGCCGAAATACGCCGCCTGGGCCGCGCCTTTTTCGCCGGCGGGACCGGAACCGATCACAATCAGGTCGTAGTGGGGTGTGGACATGGCAAACCCGCGTCCGGGGTGGCGCGGCTGACGCGGTGGGCAGGGCAGAGTGTGGCGAGGCGCGCGGCGAAGTAAACGCTGCAATCCGCGAAACCGCCCGCGACCGAAAGCTTGCCCGCGCCCGTCCCGCCGGGTATCCGCTTGGCACCATGATCACTGC
>JACQWL010000358.1 GCA_016209255.1 Verrucomicrobiota bacterium | reverse complement strand
GATTTTGGAGAACTCGCCGGGCCAGGAGGACAAGCTTCGCCACTACCTCAGGCGTGACGTGGATGCTTACTGCACCAATTATCCGGATGCGGGTGAAATCGAATCCGGCAAAAAGACCTGGCAGGATTGGGACGGCCGGTTGTCCTCGAACCCGGTGTCATTGCGCGAAAAACTCGGCGGACGCTGGCTGACGACCGAGTACAAGATGGGCGACGTGCTGGTGTTCAGCTCGGCCACGGTGCACGCCAGCCTGGACAACCATTCGGACCGCTACCGGCTGTCGGCGGATTCCCGGTACCAACTGGCGAGCGAGCCGGTGGACGAACGCTGGATCGGCGAAAACCCGATCGCCCACGGTCCGGCCGGCAAGAAGGGCAAGATCTGTTAGGTCGCACGGGTACTCCCAGCGCTGGGAATGCAGTCGGCCGCGAACCTTATCCCGCTCAAACTCCAAAATGAAAACCGCCGTTTCGATCCCCCCCGTTGCGAGTCGCAACCGTCGTGAATTCCTCGTCGCGAATGTTCGCCACCTCGGCGGGTTGGGGCTGATTTTTCTGCTTGCGACCGCGGGTCCGGCCAACGCCGCCCCGGCCCAGCCCGGCAGCCTGGTGAAACTCATCCGCAACGAGGCCGGCGGGACGTACGACTTCGACACGCCGGCCATGTCCGGCAGCATCCGGGCCGAGGGCAACTATCATGGCGTGTCCCGGCTGGTGGACAAGCGCACCGGGCGGCAGGTCATCGATCCGCGTTATTCCGCACTCAACCTGTTCCGGCTCTTCTCGGTCAACCTCGGCATGGGCACGCCGCGCGCAATGAAGCGCAGCGTCCGCGCGACGGAAACGGCCGTCGAGATCGCCTGGCCCGCCACGGAAGAGCATCAGGGCGAAATCACCGCGCGCTACGAGGTGCGCGAGCCGGACACGATCGATCTGCGGCTGACGCTGCGGGTGAAGGGGACTTACGCCGGCTACGAGCTGCTGCTGCCGAATTACTTCGAGCGCGTGATGATCCCGCACCTTTACCTGAAACGTCGGGCCGCCATCAAAAATCAACCGTACGTCGATCTGGCCGTGCCCTCGTTCAGCGAGGTCTATCGCGGCTGCGGGCTGGTGTTTCCGCGCGACGTACATGCGGCGCGGCGCCCGCTCGACGGGCGCTGGAGCCGTACCGAATACAAGATGCCCGCGGCGCCGTTTCTCCCCATGCGGCTCTACGCGCATCCGTTCATCTTCATGACGGATCCGGAAAAGAAAATGGCGGTGGTGCTGATGATGCGGCAGGCGAGTTGTTCCGCGATCAGCGCGCGCTACTACACGGAACACGAGGAGGAGCGCGCGACCAGCTACAGCGCGGTAGATTTTCTCGTCTTCGGCGACGACCTCCTGCCCGGTGACGTGCGGACGGCGGACGTCCGCCTGGTGGTCACACCACTCGACGCCGCCATGGCGCAACCGCTCAAGCTGCACGAAAAGTTTCTGGCCGAGACTGAAGTCGCCGGCTCTCAACCCCGATGATCCCCATGAATGACACCCAATTTCATCCTTCCACGCGCCGCGAGTTTCTGAAATCGGCCGGCACGACCGCGCTGGGCGGCGCACTCGCGGGTGCGGTTTCGTTTCCCCACGTCCTCTCCGGCGCACCGAACACCGAGACGCTGCGCATCGGATTGGTCGGCTGCGGCGGACGCGGAACGGCGGCGGCGTTCCAAGCCCTCACCGCGGACAAGAACACCGTGCTGGTCGCGCTGGCCGACGTGTTTGACGAGCGGCTGCAGAAGAGCCTCGGGACGCTGCGCAAGCAGGTGCCGGAGCGCGTGAAGGTGGACCAGGCGCACTGCTTCCTGGGTTTCGACGCCTACCGGAGAGTGATCGCGAGCGATGTGGACGTGGTGCTGCTCGCCACGCCGCCGGCCTTCCGCCCGCAGCACCTCAAGACCGCGGTTGACGCGGGAAAGCACAGTTTTGCCGAATGCATCGCGGCGGTGGATGCACCGGGCATCCGCTCGTTCCTGCGCTCCTCGGAAACGGCGGCAAGCAAGAACCTGGGGATCCTTTCCGGCTTCTGCTGGCGCTACGACAACTCGGCGCGCGCGGCCTTGCAGCAGATGCGCGCCGGCGCCATCGGCAAGATCCGCGCGATTTACGCGACTTACTATCGCCAGAGTTTCACGCTCCACTACGGTAAGCAGCGCCGCCCAGGCGAGACGGATCTCCAGTGGCAGATCCGCGACTGGCCCGACTTTCTCTGGCTGGGGGGAGATCTGTGCATCGGGCTCTCCGGGGGCCACAGCGTCGACAAGATGTCCTGGTGGATGAACGACGTGATGCCGAACAAGGCGCTCGGGGTCGGCGGCCGGCAGTTTCCGGGCGAAGGGAACACCTTCGATCACGCCCAGATCATCTACGAGTATGCGGAGGGAGTGCGCGGATTCCTGGGTGTGCGCTGCCACGACGGCTGCCACAACGAGAATGCCGACTACATCATCGGTGCGGACGGCGTCTGCACGATCGGACGCGGGGTGGCTCCATCCATCACGGGCGCGCGCCCGTGGCGCTTCACCGAAAAGCGGAACCGCATGCATCAAACCGAGCACGACGAGTTCTTTGCCTCCATCCGTTCCGGGCGTCCGATCAACGACGGTCGCCGGATGGCGCACACCAGTCTCATGACCCTGATGGGCCGCATGGCGGCCTACACCGGCCAGGAGATCACTTGGGAGCAGGCGCTCAATTCTCAGGAGCAACTCGTGCCCGACAACCTCGGCTGGAACACGAAGATCCAACTGACGCCGCCGCCTCAGCCCGGCCGGACGAAATTTTTCTAAACTCGTTAACGTGAAATCCTGCCCGCGGTCCGCTGGCCAAACCAGGCCGAAGCGGGCTTCGGGGCATCGAACCCAAAGCGAATGAAACGACCACACCCCATCGCCCTCTTGATCGGTTGGCTCGCGCTGACCTGGCTACCGCTGTCCGCTGCCCCGACCTCCGCAGGCAATCCCCTCCAGGAATCGGGAAGCGTATTTGGCCGCGTGCAAAATGTCGTGACCGGGAAGTACCTGAACAAGGCGCGGGTCTCGGTGAAAGGGACCAATCTTCAAACCTACACGGATGAGTTCGGCATGTATCGTTTGGTCGGACTGCGGAGCGGCCCAATCGTCCTGGAAGTATTCTACACCGACTTGGATCCCATGGAAGTCGCCCTCGAAGTTGCGGATGGCCGCAGCCTCGAGCGCAACGTCGAACTCACGAGCAAGGCGCGCTACGGCCAGGACATGAATGTCGTGAATCTCGATCCCTTTGTCGTGAGCTCGAACAAAGAGACGGATACGGAAGCGATCGCCACCAATGAACAGCGGTTTGCGCCCAATATCAAAAACGTGGTCGCGACCGATGCGATGGGCGATGTGCTCGGCAGCAGCGCCGGAGACTTCTTGAAGTATGTCCCCGGTCTGACGGCGGAGTACGACAACGCGGACGTGACCGCCATTTCCGTTCGCGGGATGGGTGGTGCCATGACCACGTTTCAGACTGACGGCGCGACGGTGGTATCCGGCGGCATCGGCAGTTCACGGGTGGTGGAGATGCGAACCCTTGCGCTCAACAACATCACCCGGATTGAAGTGACCAAAGTTCCCACCCCCTCGACGCCGGCGGACTCGCTCGGCGGGGCGATCAACATGATCAGCAAGAACGCCTTCGAGCGGAAGGGAAGAGAACTCCGTTTTGGCCTCAGCGTGGTCGGGAATGCACCGGAAAATGTCATGCTGAAAAAGACGCCTCATCCCAACGGAGATAAGTATACGCGCAAGTTACTCCCCGGATTCGATTTTGATTACACGATGCCCGTCGGCCGGAATTTCGGAGTTGTCGTCACCGGGATGCAAAGCGGCAAGTTCTTCGAACAGCATATCTCGAACCAGACCTGGAATGCGGCGGGCACTGCCACTGGCGCCTCGCTTCAGAGGCCGTTTTTGCAGCAGTTTGTGGTTCAGGACAGTCCCAGGTCTGAAATGAGAACCATCTTCAGCGCCAAGACGGATTGGCGGGTTACCCCGAAGTCGGTATTGTCCCTCGGGGGGCGGTGGAGCCGGTATCGGGGTTTTATCGGAACCCTGAGTGTCACGCCGGTTGCTGGCACCGTGGGCACTCCGACCGTTGCGACCGGCGTTCCCTTCAGCCATGGTCCTGATTTCACGATCGGGGCCACCGGACGTGGGGGCGTGAATCTGGTCGGCGGCAGTCAATATTTCAGCGAAGACAGCTTCGGGACCAATCTGAACTATCGCTTTGACGACGGCACTTGGCGGATTGACGCGGCGGTCAACTACTCGGGGTCCAAACGGACCCGTTTACTCAGACCGCGGCGCAGGTGGTCGCGGCGGAGACGTTTCGCCGGGCGAACTCCGAATACATCGAGGAAGCGGTTTCCGCGCTCTACCTTCAAGGGGAGGTGCGCCTGTTCAAGAATCGCTTGAACCTGGTCACTGGAGTCCGTTTCGAACAGACCAAGAGCGACGGGCAGGGCTTGTTGAACGATCCCAACGCGGTCTACGTCCGCAATGCAAACGGGAGTTTTGCCCGGAACGCGCAGGGCGCGCGGATTCGCAAGCCCGAGGCGGGCGCCGTCAATTCCATCGAGCAGCTCCGTCTGACGCACACGGAACGCGGCGCCAGCGCCCAACGCTCCTACGAGGGGTATTATCCCAGCCTGCACTTCAATTATAATTTCACCGAGAACTTCATCGGCCGGCTGGCGTATGCCAGGACTTATGGCCGCCCGAACTTCAATGAAGTCATCCCGAACGCCACGATTAACGAGGCAGACCTTGATCAAGAGGAACTCGAAAACCCACACTACCGTCCCACAGCACAGGGACAAGCCATCGTAAGTGCTTGGAAATGAACCCAAGGCACGGGCGTTTGCGGGACTGAGCAATTGAAGATTTTGGCGATGCGTAGCAGAAT
>JACQWL010000361.1 GCA_016209255.1 Verrucomicrobiota bacterium | reverse complement strand
GTTCAAGGTGACGCGCGAGCGCATCCGCCAGATCGAGGCCAAGGCGCTGCGCAAGATGCGCCATCCGACCCGCATCCGCCAGCTCCACGGTTTCTTCGACGCCGAGCAAATCGACAATGCGCAGAATCTGCTCAAGGTCGCGGCGACCGCCCGACCGCCCGCCACGCCCACCGCGCCCGCCCATGGCAGTCTGCACGGCAGTCTTCCCGGCGGCCTGGGCTTCCCGCTGCCCAAGATGTGAGAAGCTCGCGTGGCGCGTGACGGCACGCGCCACCGCGATTTTCGAGGACCGAGGCCTCCCGAGCCCGCCGGGGAATGCCGCGGAACGACCGCCGAAGCCGCTCTTGGTGGGTATTTCGCCGCGCGCAGCATGACAGAGGAAAAACCAAGACTCACGGCCGGATGGCTGGCGCTGCCGGTGTTGATATGTAGTTTGCCGGCCTGCCGGCATCCCGCGCCTCGTGCGGCGCCAGGCCAGGAACGGACTGTCACCGCGTCCGTTTCGCTCCCCGCCGGCGCCCTTGTGCCCAGCCCGCGTCTCATCGTCGGCCGCGTACTCGCCGTCGAGGCCGCGCATGGCTTCGTGTTCGTCGATCTCGCCTCCGACGCCCCCATTGGCGCCGTGGCCGAAGGCACCGAGCTCATCGCCCGCACGCTGGACCTGCACGAGACGGGGCGGCTCCGCGCCTCGCGGTACGTCCGGGGCCGGACCCTGGGAACGAAAATCGTCTCCGGCCAGCCCTCGCCCGGAGACGAGGTGGTGTGGCTCGCACCGTAGGAGTTTGTCGGACTTTCCCGCTTTACAGCCCCCGTGCCCGCCCTACGTTCCACGACACCATGACCATTTCCACCGCCTCTCTCGTCGTAAGCATGTTCGGCCTCGGTGCGCCGGAGTTGATCGTTATCCTGATCATTCTCCTCGTCCTCTTCGGCGGATCCAAACTTCCCGCCCTCGCCAAAGGGCTCGGCCAGTCGATGAAGGAGTTCAAGAAAGCCTCCAAGGAAGTGGACGAAGAGGACAAGGAAAAGGAAACGCCAAAGGAAAAGCCGGCCGAAGCCAAGAAGGTCGAAACGACCAACACGCACGGCGCGAACTGAGCGCCCCGGGCCTCCGCCCGCCCGCCCGTTGTAAGCAGGTCAAGTTCTTGGACCGTCCGAGACCACGGAACGGAGACCACGGACTACAGACCACGGACTACCCGGTTCGCCCATTCTGCCGTGTGATTGGAAGGTCCGCGGTCCATGGTCCGTCGTCCGTCGGCTGAGGCTTTGCCGCGCCGGGCATCTCCCTTACCAGCCGGTCTTGAGGTCCGTCCCCACTTCCGGCCGCTCCCGCAACCATTGCTTGAACTCGGCGATCTGCACCGGCGTGCCAAGCACCAGGATTTCGTCTCCCGCCTGGAGCATTTCCTGTCCGCTTGGATTCAAAATCCTCACGCCCTCGCGGTGGACCCCCGCGACTTGCACGCCGTGGTTTTGCGCCGGGGACAACTCGCCCAGCGTCCGACCGGCCACCCGGCTCCAACCCGGAACCGTCACGGCCTCCATGCGCACTTCACCGAACACCGAGTCGGCCACCGGCGCGGCCGATACCGCCCCCAGAAATTTTCGACCGGCCCCCACCTGTTCCGTCGTTCCCATCAACAACACCTTGTCGCGCGGATAAAGGATGGAGTCCGGTGACGGCAGCGGGATCATGAACCCCTGCCGTTCGATGCCGACGACGGAGCACCCAAACCGCGCCCGCAGGTCCAGCTCCGCGATCCGCCTGCCCTGCCAGTCGGCGAGATCGGGCAGCGTGCAGTCGACCATCTGGATGTTCCATTCACTGTGCGGCTGCAGCCACGGCGCCGTGGTTGCCGTCATCTTGTGGTCGCTCGTTTCAATCACGCTGAGCAGTTCCACTTCCATCTCGCTGTGCCAGTAGATGAGTTTCCGGCGCAGCACGAGCAACGCCACCACCGCCACCAATCCGCTCACGAGCAGCAGCCATTTCGCCGTGCCCTCCGCCGGCAGAATCGCCGCCAGCCACACATAGATGGCCGCGCCGAATCCAATCTTCAGTCCCGTCTCGACCATCGGCCGCAGCCGCTTCGCGTGGGGATGCCCGCGGGTCGAAATATCGGAGTAGAGCATCGCCATGGCGGAGAGGTTGCGCCAAATCGCGACCAGGGGCGCCAGGATCACCAGCGTGAGCACCGTCCAAAACGCGAGGTTGAGCACGATGGGAGGAGTCCGGCCCGGGCCCAGCCCCTCCTCGACCAGGGCGAAGATCTGGCCGGAAAACACCACGAGACCGGTAACAAACAGCCCGCCCAAGCCCACCTGGGCGACGCGTTTGCGGCTGAGCTGCCAGAGCAGGTTGCGCGCACGCCGCTCCCGCATTTTTTCCAGCCAGCCGTGATAGGCGCCCACCCAGTCGGCCACCCAGCGGGGTTGCCGCGCGACCACGGCATCGGCGATTTTTTCCGAGCGCCGCATCAGCAACGGGGCCACCACGGTCGTGAGCAGCGACACCCCCACCGCCAGCGGATAGAACCGGGCCGGCACGACCGCCGCCGCCACGCCGAGCTGTGCGATGATGAACGAGAATTCGCCGATCGGTGTCATGGTCAGACCCGTGCGCAGTGCGACCTTGAGCGGCGTGCCGATCAACGTCAGCCCGGTCGTGACCGCCAGCGGGCGCGCCACCAGCGTGAAGGCGGTCACCGCGGCAATCAGCCCGCCCTCCCGCCACAACTCCCGCGCGTCGATCTGCATGCCGATCGCGACGAAAAACACCGCGCTGAACACGTCGCGCATCCCCTCGAACGTCCGCTCCACCTGGTGCCGGTGCGGGGTCTCCGCCACAATTGTGCCCAGCAGGAACGCCCCCAGCGCCAGCGAGTACCCCGCGCTCTGCGCCAGCACCGCGAGCCCGAACATCAGTCCCGCGAGGCCGAGCGTTTGCAGTTCCTCGTTGGCGGCGATGCTCATGCGTTTCAAGATCCAGGGCACCAGCAGCAGCCCGGCGATGCCGGCCAGCACCACGAACGCGCTCAGCAGCAGCAGCGTTTCGGGCACCCGCGCCGTGCCGCCCCGGCCGATTTGGATCATCGAGTTGAGCACCGTCAGCATGACCACCGCCACCACGTCCTCGAGCACGGCCACCCCCATCGCGAGCTGACCCGCGCGTTCGTGATTCGTGCCCGTCTCGTGCAGGATTTTGCTGATGATCGCGGACGACGACACCATGAGCATGCCGGCGAGGAACAGCCCCTCGGTCGCGCTCCAGCCACCCGCGGCCGCGACCAGTCGCGAGAGGTGATACACCACGAGCGCGGAGGCAAACGTCGCGAACATCAGCGACAGTCCGAGGCGGCGCAGCTTGCGCAGGCTGAGCTGGAGACCGATGGCAAACATCAGGAAAACGAGCCCGATTTGCGCCAGCGTCTCGATCCGCGCCACATCCGCCACCAGTGTAATCGGCGGGGTGTGGGGCCCCACGACCATCCCCGCCACCAGAAATCCGACAATCACGGAAAGCCCGATGCGTTGAAAAATCCACCCCACCGCGCCCGCGACGAGGAGGATGATCGCCAAGTCCTGGATGAAGTTGATGCCGTGCATGGGCCGCGCGTCCCCCGAAAACGCGGCCAACGACGCCACGCGTCAAGCGCACAGACTTTCCAGACCCGGCGCCGGGCGGCGCGCGCCATTTCTCGCCGGCGTATTTCCCGCGTTGACACCCCCGGTGCGCACCGATTCGTTTCCGTCGGCGGACACGCCCGCTTCTCCCGTAATCATGGCGAATATTTTCGGCTACTTCTCGAACGACATCGGCATCGATCTCGGCACAGCCAACACACTCGTTTACGTCAAAGACAAGGGCATCGTTCTGCGCGAGCCGTCCGTCGTCGCGCTCGACACCGTCAGCCGCAAGGTCCGCGCGGTCGGCGACGAGGCCAAGCGCATGCTCGGCCGCACGCCCGGCAACATCACCGCCATCCGCCCGATGAAGGACGGCGTCATCGCCGACTTCGATGTGACCGAGGCGATGCTGCGCTATTTCATCCGCAAGGTGTCCGCCAGCGCCTTCCGCGCCCCGCCGCGCGTCGTGATCGCCATCCCCTCCGGCATCACCGAAGTCGAGAAGCGCGCGGTGAAGGAATCCGCGATGCACGCGGGCGCGCGCGACGTCATCACCATCCCGGAGCCGATGGCCGCGGCGATCGGCGTCGGTCTCCCGATCGACGAGCCCGCCGCCAACATGATCGTCGACATCGGCGGCGGCACCACGGAGATCGCGATCATTTCGCTCAACGGCATCGTGTTTTCGAAATCGATCCGCGTCGCCGGCGACGAACTCGACGCCGCGATCATCAATTACATGAAGCGGGCCTACAATCTCCTCATCGGCGAGCGCACCGCGGAAGAGATCAAGATCCGCGTCGGGTCCGCCTACCCGCTCGACGAGGAGCTCACGATGGAGGTCAAGGGCCGCGATTCCGTCGCCGGGCTGCCGAAGACGATTCACGTCACCTCGCAGGAAATCCGCGAGGCGCTTGCGGACACCATCGCCTCGATCGTCGACGCGGTTCGCGTGACGCTGGAACGCTGCCCGCCCGAACTTTCGGCCGACCTCGTCGACCGCGGGTTCATCATGGCCGGCGGCGGCGCGCTCATCCGGGGAATCGACCGGCTGCTCAGCGAAAAGACCGGATTGCCCGTCATCGTCTCCGAGGACCCGCTCTCCGCCGTGGCCAACGGGACCGGGGCTGTCCTCAACGATCTCTCGTGGTTGATGCAGAACGCGTGAGGCACGGACGCGGGGCGCGAAGGACCAGGAAACAAGTGGCAGGTAACAAGAACCGGCGGGCACCCGACTGCCACTCTTGATCCTTGGCGCTTGATCCTTGTTACTTCCCGACCAGCCGTGCCCTTCAGACGCCTCGACCAATCCAATCCTTTTCTCACCCTCGGCGTTGTCGTCGTGGGCTGGCTGCTGGTGCCGATCGCGGTGAAGACGTTCACACGCGCCACCTTTTTCGAACTCACCGCGCCGATGACGGTCGCCGCCTCCTACGCGCGCGACTTGAAGGAATACTGGACGCTCCGGCTGCACTCGAACAGCGAGTTGATCGCCGCCGGCCGCGATCTCGCGCGGCTCAACGCGTCCTATGAGTTCTCGGTGCAGCAGAACACCGAGTTGCAGTCCGAGATCGCGCGGCTCGATAGCCTCCTCCGGCTGCCCTCGTTCACGGACTATCGCTATGAACATGCCCGCGTGGCCCGCCGCGATTTCTCGGGCTGGTGGCAGCGCATCGTGATCCGCAAGGGCCGGAATTTCGGCCTCCCCGCCGGTGCACCCGTGATCTTCAGCGGCGGCGTCGTCGGCCGGGTCACCGAGATCCACGCCCTCACCGCCGTCGTCGAGTTGATCAGCAGCCCGGAGGTCCGTCTCGCCGGCGTCGTCGAGGGCGACTCGCGCCCGATCAGCTTCCAGGGCGGCGTCAACCCGACATTCGGCCCGCCGGGCGGAGTCGTCGAGTTCGTGCCGCTCGACATCATCGCCAGCCGGAACAACCCCAAGCGCCTCGTCACCTCCGGGCTGGGCGGCGTCTTCCCGCCCGGCCTCACGCTCGGACTCATCACAAGGCTTGAGCTTGGCGCGGACGGGCTCTTCCAATCGGGCGAAGTCAAGCTCGACGAGCGGCTCGGCTCGCTCACCGAGGTCACCGTCCTCGTGCCGCTCAGTCCGGAGTGAATTAATGGTCGAGCGCTGAGAGTTGAGAGCACTCCCGACTTCGCTCTCGTCCGTCGCTCAGCTCTCATCTCTCAGCTCTCATCTCTCAGCTCTCAACTCTCAGCTCTCATCGCTCAACCCTCAACTGAATCGATGCGCCGAACGCTCGTACTTTCGCTCACCCTGCTGCTACTGTGGACCCTGGTCGCAGAGGCCAACCACCTGCTCACCGGCCTGCGGGTGTATCTTTTCGTCGGGGCGCTTTACATCGCCTATGCGGCGCTCGCCCAGCCCTTCCGCAGCGGCCTCGCGGCTTCGCTCGTCGGCGGCCTGATCTGCGACGCCAACGCGCCCGGCTCGTCGTTCGGCACCCACACCCTCCTGTTTGCGGCCGCACATGCCGGCGTGTTTCATCTCCGCGATCGCCTCCCGCGCGACGACCCCACGTCCCGCGTCATCATCGCTCTCCTCGCCAACCTCGCACTCTTCCTCGTGTTTTCGTTCAGCCAGATGCACCGCTTGCCCGCGCCGGCGGCGGCGTGGCCCCGTCTCTTTGCCGACCTCGTGTGCTCGCAGATCCTCCTGGCCCTGATCGCACCCTGGTTTTTCGCAGTGCAGTCGCGCGCGCTTCTGCTCGCCCGGGTCGAACGCGAAACCCTGGCCTGATCGGGCCACCCCGCCCGCCGCGTCCCGCCCATGGTCACCAACGACACTCATCTCGCCGAAAGCTCCGGCGGCCTGGTGGAGTCGCACAAGGGGTACAATCCGCGGATTGTCTTCTTCTACTATGTCCTCGCCGCGCTGCTGCTCACGCTCGTCGGCGGGCTTGGTTATCAGCAGCTTTCGAAAGTCGGGCACTACAGCGACGCGGAACGCCAGCAGAACCAGCGCCGGATCCTTGTGCCCGGCCCCCGCGGCAACATCTACGATCGCAACCGGAACCTCCTGGTTGGAAACAACCATCGCTTCTCCGTCCTCCTGCACCTGGACGAGTTGAAGGCGCAACTGCACCGCGAGCACATCCGGATCCGCAACAACTACCGCGCCACCGGCGACAAGGACGTACCCAGTTACTCGCAGCTGGAACAGATTTCCCGCGTCACCCTGGTGCAGCGCTATTTTGACCAGGTGAACGCGATCCTGCGCCGCAGCGGGCAGATCGACGCCCGGGCGCTCCGCCGGCATTTTGACCGCCAGCTCCTGCTCCCCTTCACGCTGCTCGACGGTCTTGGCGATGAGGATACCGCGCGGCTGCTCGAGCGGCTGCCGGTCACATCGCCCCTGCAGGTCTACGCCGCGCCCACACGCTCCTACCCGTACGCGTCCGCCGCCGCGCACACGCTCGGCTATGTCCGGCCAGACGATGAGGTCGAGGCCGGCGACTTCCCGGGCGCGGATCTCACCACGTTCAAGGTGAAGGGCACGAGCGGCCGCGACGGCCTCGAAAAATGGTTCGACGCCGTGCTGCAGGGCGAGGCCGGCGGACGGATCTACCGGGTCGATCCCGCCGGGTTTAAGATCAATCCCCCCCTCGAGTCACGACTGCCCAAGCGCGGCAAGGAACTTGTCACGTCGCTCGACATCGACCTCCAGCTCGTCGCGGAAGAGGGGCTCGGCGAGCAAAAGGGCACCGCCGTCGCGATCGACGTCGCGACCGGCGAGGTGCTGGTCATGGCGAGCAAGCCCGATTACAACCTCAACGAATTCTCCCCCCGCGCCACCACCGCCGTGGTCGCGAAGATGAACGAAACCGGCGCGTGGAACAATCTCGCCGTGAACGGATTTTATCCCCCGGGTTCGACGTTCAAGATCTTGACCACGATTGCGGCCCTGCGGCGCGGCGCCATCACGCCCGACGATGCCATCGTCCGGTGCGACGGTTACATGAAGGTCGGAAACCGCCTGTATCCCTGCGATGTCGGCCATGGCCATCACGGCGACATCCTGCTCCGCGACGCGATCGCCCTGAGTTGCGACATCTACTATTACGAGGCGGGTTTGCGCACCAAGCCGGAGGAAATTGCCGCAGAGGCGCGGCGTTTCCACTTCGATCAGCGCATGGGCATCGAGCTGCCCGGCGAACAGGGGCGGATGACGATTCCCGATCCCGCGTGGAAGCTGCGCGAGCGCGATGCCCGGTGGTTTCCGGGCGACACCGCCAACATGTCCATTGGCCAAGGCGATGTTTCCGTGAGTCCGCTGCAGATGGCGTGCTTCACCGCGTCGGTGGCGCGCGGGGAGGTCTTCACGAAGCCGACCCTCCTGCACCGCCCGGGTGCCGCGCCGCAACGCTACGAATCGATCGGGCTCACGACCGCGCAGCGCGCCGCGCTGCTGGAAGGCATGGAGGGGACCACCACGCGTGGCACCGCGCGAACGCTCAACGCGCCCGCCCTGAGAATTCCGGGCGTGCGCATCGCGGGAAAAACCGGCACCGCCCAGGTGCCCGGCCGGAAAAACATCGCGTGGTTCATCTGCTTTGCGCCCGTCGAACGGCCGGAAATCGCCATCGCAGTCGCCGTCGAGGGCGACACGGCGGGCGAGGATTACTACGGCGGCACCTACGCCGCACCGATCGCGAATGCAATCCTGACGAGATACTTTGCGAAGAAGAACAACACCGCCCGGCCCCTGATGCCGCCGCTCAAGACCAGGCCTTGAGAATTCATTTGATCCGAGGTGGAACGCGACTCGCCGGAGGCGAGCAAGCCCCTGTGCGCCTCTGGCGCATCCGGGCGCGTTTTTCCCACGGACGAGGCCAGACGCCGTCCGGCCGCCTCCGCTCACCGGGCTCAGCTCCGGAGGGGGCGATTTTCCGCCCGCTGCTGCCGCCGCGCTTCGCGAAGCGCCCGCCGCGCCCGCCGAAACACTCGCTCCGGCTCCGGCCAGGTCGCCCGGGCCCCGAACCGCAGCCGCTGCAAGTCCGCGACGACGCGCGCGCCTTCGTCATTCGTCATTCGACCCTCGTCATGCGCCGGCTCGCGCAATCTGGCCAGCCACTGCCCCGCCTCGCGCCGCACGGGATCCCCATGCCGCCCGCTGTGCCCGCCCACGAGCCGGCGCCACCCGGCGCGGCCAAACTTGCGCCCGAGCCACCAAAGGCCCGCCAGTGCCGCCAGCGCGCCCAGCACGACGGCAAGCCGCCGGGCGTCCCACGGCTCCGCGATCCAAGCCTTGAGCGTGGCGGCGGCCCGCTCGATCGCGGCGCGCAACCGCCGGCCGGAATTCTGCGTGGCCTCTTTCACCGCCTTCAAGGTCTCGGCCTGCGACCGTTGATCGAAGCTCACGATTCGCCGGTACCAGAACACCCGCAGGCTGTCGAGGCGGGCCCCCCAGCTGCGGTCCATGCGCCCCGCCAGTGCCGCCGCGCCCTTCGCCTCTTCTGCCTGGCCGCCCGCCGACACCCCGAGCGGATCGGCCCGCAGCCAGGCACCCGACGTCTCGTCGAAAATCTCCGCCCAGGCATGCGCGTCGGAATTTCGGATCGTGAAATTGTTCGAGTAGGCGTTCCACGTCCCCCCCTTGAATCCCGTGATGACCCGCGCCGGGAAACCGGCCACGCGCGCGAGCAGCACGAACGACCCCGCGAACAGCTCACAGTGCCCGTCTTCCCGCGAGTTCAGCCAGCGCACGAGCGGATCGCCCGCTCCGTCCGGCACACGCGGCGCAAGCGTATAGCGGTGATTGTCCCGCAGCCACGCCCCCACGCGCGGCACAAAGGCGGCGGCAGTGAGCTTCGCCCCGCCTGTCGCTTCGTTCACCAGGCGCTGGAGCGTCTCGCGTTCGGAGCCGCGCGCAACCGGCCGGTTTTGCATGGCCAGGAGCGGCTGCGCCGCTTGTTCGCGCTTGCGCCAGCGCTCGGCAAATTTCGGATCCGGCAGCACCCCGAAGGGGTCAAAACCCTCGACGCGATACGCCGTCATTGTCACCGGCTCGTCCCGCAGCGCCACAATCGCGAGATCGGCCGCGAGCTGGAAATTCTGCGCCTCGCGAAAACGCAACTCGCCGAACTGGCCGATCAGCGGCAGATAACGGCTCACCCCGGACTCGAAGTAGAAAGTCCAGTAGGTCGCCGCCCCGAGCCGCGGTCGCGCCTCGCCGCGCAAGAGGGAACCCGTCCGGGCGATGCCGAATTCCTGCCGCCGCAACCCCGGCGAAAGCTTGAAGGTCCCGGCCTCGTATTGATCGAGGACCAGCATCCGCCAATAAGGCGTCGCGGGAATCTGCGCTTGATTCGACACGTCGACGCTCAACGCCACGCTCGTGTCCTGCTGGATCTCCGTCACGTCGCCGAATCGAATCGTGTCGTTGAAACCCGACTTCGCCTTTTTCGAGATGAAGCGGTCAAGGAACATGCTGTTCTCGAGCTGAAAACGCGGAATGGCGAGGAAGAGCAGCGCCGAAATGCCGACCACGCCGGCAAACAACAGCCCGCCCAGCAGCACGACGCGCCAGTCTGTCACTTCGCGCAGCCGGCGGAAAAGCTGGCCCCAGTTCGCGTGCGCCGCCCAACCCGGCGGAACAGTCCGTGCGTGGTGCGCGTTGTCCTTGCCGCCCCGCGCAGAATCCGCCTCCGGCAACGCCGCGTTGGGGATGACGCCCCCTGCCCTCCCGCCGGCCGTCGAATCCGTCAACGTGATCGCCAGCAGGAAGGCGAGCGCACATCCCGTGTAGATCAGAAGCTGCGCCGCAAACGTCAGCGCCACCGTCAAGACGCCGGCGACCACGATCAGGAACAAGCCGAGCACGATGATCTGGAGTTCATCGCGTCGCTGCCGGTAGCTGACGCTGCGGTAGAGCAGCAGCAGGATGTCAAGGCGCACCATCGCCGGCAGCACTTCCGTCGTCAGCCAGAGGTCCGCGATGAAGAATGTCACGATCGAGGGAAAAGCCAGCAGGTGCACGAACGCCGGCACGCGCGCCGGCAACGTCGGCCGGATGAGGACGGCCAGCGTGGCGACGGTCGTAAGCGCCATCAGCGTCCACGCGTCGATATCCATGTAGAACACCGTCCACACCCCCAGCAGCGTGAGCACGCCGCCCAGCAGCCACTTGAGCTGCAGCAGCTCATCGAGCGTAAGCTGCGGGCGTTTGTGGGACGCGGAGTTCACAGCCAGAAATTGACCGATTTGTACTGGCGACCTGTCGGTCTCTGAGTTTGGACGTTCGTTACGAGCCGCCAGGGCGCCCGGCGTCGGATGTTCCAACTTAGCCGGATCCATGCAATCGAACCCGGAAAAGATAAGTAGCTGCCAAGGTAACGAGGCAGTCGTGGCCGGTCCACCCAACGTTCCGCCTCCTTACGTCGGCGGCTACGGTCAACTGCATCGTTACGGTTTCGACCGTCCGACAAAGCATCCCTGCGCACTGCGAAAACCAAAAAAAATCGGATTTCTGCGGCACGAAGTGCCGCTTTAGCAGCCTGGCGGGAATAGACGCCCGTCATCGCGCCGAATTTTCGATTTGAATACGCCACCTTCATTGCAGGTCTGACAGGCGGCTAAGCCGAGGCCGCCTTTTGTCCGTCGACATACGCTGCGACGCCGCGCGCGCCTTCGGGCGCAAACGTCATCACGTTTTGTTTCGCCACCATCGGTGCGCGGCCACCGTCGCCCGCCACACCCGGCGCGCGCGCGGCGAACTCCCCGCCGCCAATCGCATCCTCGACCGGCCCGAGCACCGCCAGCTTGTCAAGGAAAAGCTCGAGATCGTACACCCGGCGCACGGGCACCGGTGCTTCGCCGTTAATCGCCACACCGAGCAGCCGGCCGGCCCGGAAGAGATCCTCGGCGAGGGTCGCCACAAGGCTGACCAGCACCTCAAACTGCTCGGGCTGCACCCACAGGCCGGCATCGGTGCGCAGCCACAGCGAATATCCCTCCGCGCTTTCCGCCGCAAATTGCCGGACGAGCAACTGGCGCGTCCGGGCGCTCGCCTTCCAGTGAATCAGCCGGTGCGAGTCACCTGTCGTATACCGCCGCAACGCGAGCAGGTCGCCCCCGGCGCCGGCGCGGGCGACGCGTTCGCCCCCCGCGGTCCGCCGCGCCGCCGCGATCCCATGCCGCCGGTATTCGATCGGCGCCGGCCACACAATTGCCTTCGCGGCGAGCTCCGTGCCGACGTCCTTGCGCAGGAACCCAAACGGGAAAAGCGAGCCCACGCTCGCGAGCTCGACCAACAGCACGCCGCGCCGCTCCGGCTTGAGCGTCCACTCGATCCGACCCTCGCCGGACGGGTCCAAGCGGCTGGCCAGTGGCACGCGGCCGTGGCTCGCCGCCCGGTCCGCGTTCGCGAAGACGGCCCGCACATCGATGCCCCGGGCCGTCACGGTGGACTCCGCCCGCTGCACCCGCGCCGTTTCGACCGCCCGCGCCGTAAACTCGAACCACAACCCGTAGGTCGGGAGGAATCTCTTCGCATTGCGCAGCTCGAGCGCGACCACCGTGTCGTGTCCCGCGCGGAGTGGCGGCGTCAGCTGCAGCCGCCACGTCACGCCCTTCAGATTCAGCCAGGACAGCACCCCGCTCAGGATCAGGCAGGCGAGCAGCAGCGACAGGGTGATGAAGAGGATGTTGCTCGAGGAGTTGTACGCCGCCGTGCCGATGCCGAACGAAAGACCGATCAACACCGTCCCGGGAATGGTCGGGAGGATCCGATGACCGCGTTGCGGATAGACCATCGACCAGAGCAGCGCGCTCCACGTGAAGCGCCGCCGCCGCCGCGCGCCGGGACCCATCCACTCGGCAGCATCCGGGAGGCTCATGCGCGCGGCAGCTCCAAATTCAAAGCCCCAAGCTCCAATGAAACAAAAACCTCCAAGCCCCGATTTGAACACCCGGCCATTTGAGTTTCTCTGGAGCTTGGATTTTGGATATTGGAGCTTCCGACTCCGGGCTAACCCGGCACCGGCACGCTCGCCACGATTCGGCGCAGCGTGGCCGTCACCGCCCGCCGCTCCTCGAGGGTATCGCTCGTCTGCCGCGCCAGGCCGAGGCGGTGCGTGAAGATCGGCGCCACCAGCGCGGTGACGTCCTCGGGCAGCACGAAATCGCGGTTATTGACCAGGGCCCGGGCCTGCGCCGCCGCGCGCAACGCCACGCCGCCGCGCACGCTCGCCCCGGCGCGAAAATCCGCCTCGGTGCGGGTCGCCGCGACGATCTTCAGAATGAACTCGAGCACGCTGTCCTCGACGAAAATCTCGTGCGCGAGCGACTGCAGCGCCAGCACCTCGCTGCGCGTGACGACGGGATTGAGCGCGATCGCATCGTAGCCGCCCCGCGCCGTCCGCAGGATCTCGAGTTCGTCGTTGGATTCGGGATAGCCCATCCGGAGCCGCATCAAGAAGCGGTCCATCTGGCTCTCGGGCAGCGGAAACGTGCCTTCGTAGTCCACGGGGTTTTGCGTCGCAAACACCATGAACGGCGCCCCGACGGCATGCGCCTCGCCGTCGATCGTCACCCGCGCGCGGTCCATCACCTCGAGCAGCGCGGACTGCGTTTTCGGCGTCGCGCGGTTGATCTCGTCGGCGAGCACCACGTTGGCAAAGACTGGTCCCTTCTTGAACACGAACTCCTTGACCGTCTCGTCGTAGATTGCGACGCCGGTGACATCGCTGGGCAGCAGGTCGCTGGTGAACTGGATGCGCGAGAACACGCAGTCCATCGAGCGCGCCAGCGAGTAGGCGAGGGTCGTCTTGCCGACCCCCGGCAGGTCCTCGATCAGCAGGTGCCCGCCGGCGACGAGGCACACCAGCACCTGGTCGATGACGTCGTCCTTGCCCCGAATCGTCACGCGCATGTTGGCGCGCAGCCGATCCAGCGCCTGTCTCGCCTCGGTAATCTGTCCGGCCGGCACAAAATCGCTCATGGGGCCGAACCTAGCGCAAATCGCCCATGGCGCAAATGCTTTCCCTGCGTGGCCGCGGACACGGCCAGGGTCTTTTGATGGCGCAAGTCGCGTGAACTTCATACCATGAATTGGGTGGAGCGGACGCTTCGTCGGCGTGGCGAAACACCAAGCGTGGACCCCTCCGCAGATGGTCTGCACCCGCAATCGCGCCCGCCAGCCCCGTGCCTCCCGTGTCTGGCAGGTTCTCCACGACCACGCGGATAAGCTCCCGGCCCTGCACCCGGAGACCGCCGCCGCCATTGCCGCGTTCCTCGAGTGCGGCGACCTCCACGCCGGCTTCACCCGCCTCCTCTGCCCCGACTGCGGCCACGAATTCCTGCTCGCCTTCACCTGCAAGCAGCGCGGCCTGTGCGCCAGCTGCCACCAGGGCCGCACGCTCATCGGGGCCGCCTTCATCGCCGACGAACTCTGCGCCGCCGTGCCGCATCGCCACGTGGTGCTCACCGTGCCCCGCCTCATCCGCACTGTATTCCCGGCCAACCGCGTGCTACTCGACGCCGGCGAAGCTTCCCCTCGCCGCCGACGATGCCGCCGGCCGCCGTCGTCTCGCCGGCTACCTCCTGCGCGCCCCGTTCTCCCTCGAAAAAATCACCTACCACGCCGACACCGGCAGCGTCCTCTAC
>JACQWL010000357.1 GCA_016209255.1 Verrucomicrobiota bacterium | reverse complement strand
TCGCTTGCCGACGCCCGCCAAACGTCTTGGAAACGGGCGTCGGCAAGCGACGCCCCAACATCTCGTTCGCCTCGTTACGGCCTAGCGCCACCACCCTCGAACGCGGGAAAAATCCTCGCGAAAACCTCTCGGCTTCATTCGCATTTCAGCCACGCTGCCCGGCGTATGGACCAACGCACTCCCGCCGCTGGATTTCAGAAGGGCCTCACCAGTTACGGCGACACCGGGTTCTCCTCGTTTCTGCGCACGGCGTTTATCAAGGGCGCGGGGTACACCGACGACGCCCTCTCCCGCCCGCTCGTCGGCATCGTCAACACCGGCAGCGGATACAATCCCTGTCATGGGAACATGACCGAACTGGTCGGCGCGGTCAGGCGCGGCGTCCTGCTTGCGGGCGGGCTGCCCATCGA
Source organism: Verrucomicrobiota bacterium (assembly GCA_016209255.1). Lineage (GTDB taxonomy): Bacteria > Verrucomicrobiota > Verrucomicrobiia > Opitutales > Opitutaceae > ER46. The sequence continues at coordinate 14,264 of JACQWL010000357.1, read as the reverse complement.
ATTCCCCACGATCTCCATCCACGAGAGCTTCGCCCACCCGACGAGCATGTACCTGCGCAACCTCATGTCGATGGATACGGAGGAGATGATCCGGGCGCAGCCGATGGACGCCGTCGTTCTGATCGGCGGTTGCGACAAGACCGTTCCGGCCCAGTTGATGGGGGCGGCCTCCGCTGGCGTCCCCGCGATCCAGTTGGTCACGGGCTCAATGCTGACCGGCGCGCACCAGGGCCAGCGCGTCGGCGCCTGCACGGACTGCCGGCGCTTCTGGGGAAATTATCGCGCCGGCGAAATCGACGACGCGGAGATCAAGCGTATCGGCAGTCAGTTGGTGGCGAGCGTCGGGACCTGTTCGGTGATGGGCACGGCCAGCACGATGGCCTGCCTGGCGGAGGCCCTGGGAATGATGGTGCCCGGCGGCGCCTCCCCGCCGGCCGTCACGGCGGACCGGATGCGCGTGGGGGAGCGGACTGGCGCCGCGGCAGTGGCGATGATCGCCCGGCAACTCACGCCTGAAAAAATCCTGACCGCCAGGGCGATCGAAAATGCCCTGCGCGTCCTGCTGGCGATCGGCGGATCGACCAACGGGATTATTCATCTGACGGCCATTGCGGGGCGGCTCGGCATCGCGATCGATTTGGATGCCGTCGACGCGATGAGCCGGGAGACGCCCGTGCTCGTCGATCTGAAACCATCAGGCCTTAACTACATGGAAGATTTCCACCACGCCGGCGGGCTGCCGGCGGTGTTGCGCGAGTTGCGCCCGCTGCTCCATCTGGATGCCCTCACCGTGACCGGCCGGACTTTGGGCGAGGAGCTGGATGCCGCCGGCCCCCCCTTCGCCCAGGACCTCGTGCGCGGGCGGGGACGACCGATATATGCCGAAGGGGGAATCGCCGTGCTGCGCGGCAACCTCGCACCCGGCGGGGCGATCATCAAGCAATCGGCCGCGACCGCGCATCTGCTCGAGCACGAGGGCCGGGCGGTCGTCTTTGAGAACGCCGAAGACCTCGCGGATCGGATCGACGATCCGACCCTCGACGTGGAACCGGACGATGTGCTGGTCCTGAAACGGATCGGGCCGGTCGGCGCTCCGGGGATGCCCGAGGCCGGATACATTCCGATTCCAAAGAAACTGGCGCGACAGGGAGTGAAAGACATGGTGCGCATTTCCGATGGCCGGATGAGCGGCACTGCGCTCGGGACGATTGTGGTGCACGTGACGCCGGAAGCGGCGATCGGCGGTCCTCTGGCCGCAGTTCGCCCCGGCGACCGCATCCGCCTGAGTGTGGCGAACCGGGCGCTTGCGGTGCTGATCACGGAGGCTGAAATCGCCCGCCGCTCGGCCGCAGCGCCGAACCCGGCTGAAAATCCGGCGAACCGCGGTTACCTGAAATTGTTTTTGCAGAGCGTCACCCAAGCGGACCAGGGATGTGACTTCGACTTTCTGCGCGCGGTCGAAATGAAGGAGCGCGCCCCCGCGCGGCATGCGGGCATGCATTACCGACCGCCGTCGTAGGACAGCGCGCTTGCGCGCGCTCCGAATCAACTGCGGCGAGCGGGCTGCCTGCCGCCGCCCCATTCGGTTTTAAAAACCACGAGGATCTTCGCGGCCAATGGCACCGCCCATCCAAGTCGCCGCGCTTCAGCACCGTAACACGGTCGCTGATGGCGGCCTCGAGGCTGTTTTGCGGGCTTCCCAAATCTTTGGGGCAATGCTAGACTCCGTTCGTTCAGCCACGCCAGTTGCCGTAAAAGCCATGAAATCGCTCCTGCTGTTCGTCCCCCTGCTCGTCGCGGCGGCGCACGCCGCTTCCAGTGCTGCCCCCGCATCCCCAACCCCGTCCGTTGCGTCCGAACTTCAGGCCACCTTCGTCGATCCCGCCGCACCGGAAGTCGCCGAGATCCGCACCCTCGGCGAACGGGCGATCAACCGGGTCGGCGTTTCCATGGTCAGCGAAGTCAAGCTCGCGGTGGCGAAAGACGGACCGGAAAAAGCCGTGGAGGTGTGCCATCTCAAGGCGCTGCCGATGACGGGCAAGGTCATCGACGACATGCCGCGCATTACCGCCCTCAAGCGCACCAGCCTGCAGCTGCGCAATCCGGCCAACGCGCCGGACGCCGCCGACCAGCTGGCGCTCAGAAAGGTGCAGTTGGACATCGAGCGGGGCGAGAACCCGCCAAAGGTGCTTGTCCAGCGCATCGACCTTCCCGGCGCGGCGCGGGAGTGGCGCGTCTATCGTCCCATCGGCGTGGCGCAGCAGTGCGTGGTCTGCCATGGCGAGCGTGAGAACCTGTCTCCCGGTTTGCGCCAGCGTTTGGAGGAGCGTTACCCGAACGATCAAGCGACCGGCTATACGATCGGCCAGTGGCGCGGCTTGATCCGCGCGACGGTTGCCGAAGCGTCGCCGCCTGCCAAGGCCCCATCCGCCGCCCCGAAAGCACCAGCCGGGAAGGCGGCGAAGAAAAGCTGAGTCTGCCGCTGATGCGGTCTGAATCCGCGGGAAAGCGGAATGCCAGCACCGCCGCAAAGCCGTAACGATGCAGTCGGCCATAGGCCAGCGCGCTTGTCCGTTCGACAAGCTCAGGACCCCGAGCCTGTCGAGGGGCGCGCGCTCTGAAAACGCGCCCGCAAGCGGGCTGCCTACCGCTGCACCATTCGGTTTTCGAATCCACGAGGTCATTCGTGGCCGACTGCATGGACACGGCTAAGCCACAAATGAACTCCACCAGCGTGTCATTCTGAGCGTAGCGAAGAATCCAACCGGACGTACGCATGCGGTCGCGCTGCTGGATTCTTCGCTGGCGCTCAGAATGACAAACCAGGAGTTGCATATTTTTGCCGAAGTGATTCGCCAACCGGGCGGCGCGAATACAACGTGGCGGACTGTCATCATGAGAACCCACCGCCTGTCCGCCACCCTTGCCTCCGTTGTCTTCCTCACTGCCGCAGCGTTCGCCGCGGACGTACAAAAAATCGCTCCCGCCGACGCTGCCAAACTCGTCGCCGCGGGAAAAGCCGTCCTCGTCGACGTGCGCGAACCCGCCGAGTGGGCCGAAACGGGGGTCGCCCAGCCCGCCGTGCTGCTCGCGAAAAGCGATTTCGATGGTGAGCAGAAGGAGTGGAAGGATTTTCTGGCGAAGGTCGGTGACAAGCAGGTGATCCTCTATTGCCGCTCCGGCGGACGCTCCGGCACCGTGGCCGCTGCGCTGGCGGCAAAAGGCGTGAAGACCGCGAATGCCGGCGGCCTCAAGGATTGGACGGGCGCCGGTCTGCCCGTGCGGAAGGTCGGGGCGAAGAAGTAGCGCCGGGACGCCGGCGCTATTTCAGCCGCGCGGCCTGAAACAGCACGACGCAATCCGACCCATCCTCCGTGTGCAGCCAGTGGGGCTCGAACGCCGCGAATTCGCGGTCAATCGCCGCGCGCAGGCCGCCGGCCTCGATCGCCACAAGCCCATGCGGCTGCAACCGCGGGCGCGCCTGGCGGAGCAGTTTGCGGATGATCGCGAGCCCGTCGCGGCCGCCGTCGTGCGCGATGCGCGGCTCGGCGGCGAACTCCGGCGCCTGCGCGTCGACCAGGGCACTCGGCTCATAGGGCGGATTGCTGAGAATCACGTCGTAGCTCGCCGGTGGCACCGCGTCAAAAACGTCGCTCGCGAAAAGACGGATCCGCCGCGCGAATCCGTGCTCCCGCACGTTGATCTTCGCCACCGCCAGCGCCTCCGCCGACAAATCGCACGCATCGACCCGCGCCGACGGAAAATGGTGGGCCAGCAAAATCGCCAGGCAGCCTGAACCGGTGCAGACATCCGCGACGCGCTCCACCTTTTTCCCCGCCGGCAGCCAGGCATCGAGCTGCTGCGGGATGATTTCCAGGAAATAACTGCGCGGGATGATGACCCGTTCGTCGACGTAGAACCGGTGCTCCCCGAGCCAGGCCTCGCGCGTGAGGTAGGCGGCCGGCACGCGTTCGAGCACGCGGCGGCGCAGCACATTCCCGACCGCGCTGCGCTCCCGGGCCGTGAGTCGCCTCGCCAGCACCCGGGCGTCGCTCTCGAGTGGCAGGGCGAGCGTGCGCAGCAGCAGGTACAACGCCTCGTCGTGGGCGTTGGTCGCCACCTGGCCGAGCGCGATCTTTTCCCGCGCGTAAAGCTTCTCGGCGAAAGCCAGCCACTCGCCGAGGGTCGCGCACCTGGCGGCCGCGGCCAGAGGATCAACGCGCCGTCGTTTCATCGGCCGCGACCACGTGCGCGTGGTTTTGGATGTGCTCGGGGCAGTAGCACTGGTCGCCGGTGCATTTTGAGCAGTAGCGGAAATCGAGCTGCGGGTCCGAAAGGTCCGTCTTGCCGCAGACATGGCAGCGGTGCCGCGGCTCCGTCTGCGCCAGTTTTTGCACCTGGCGCGACATCGCCTTCTTGCGGTGCCGGATCGTCAGCCAGATGTCGCGGCCGAAAAACAGCAGAATGTTGCCGACCGAGGCGAGAATCTGAAAACGCGTCGGCCAGTCGCCGCGCACCAGCGAGATTCCGTAGAGCACCCAGGTGATGAGCGCCAGCCACTTGATCTTCACCGGCAGGATGAAGAACAGGGCGAGTTCGAAGTCAGGATGGAGGTGGGCGAACGCCAGGAAAACCGAGCCGGCGATGAACGCGTTGGTGGCCGGCGCGCCGGGCGTCAGAAACGCCGCCCCCACGGTCAGGGCAAAACCGGCGAAGAGAAACAGGTTGTAGCGAAACGCGCCCCAATACGCCTCGAGCGCATTGCCCATCAGGTAGAAAATATACCAGGCGAACGCGACGAAGACGTAGCCAAACATCCCCCCCGTCGACGGCGGCTTGAGCAGAAAAGTAAAGAGCCGCCACCACTCGCCGTGCGGCACCAGCGCCGGCACGAGCACGAACAACTTGAGGTCGAGCCGTCCCAGCATCGCCCCCAGCAGGACAAACACCTGCCCCATGACGAGGTAGAGCGAAAGGTTGGAGATGGCGAAGCGCCCGAAGGCGCGTTCGAGTTTGTCGAGGAAGGGCATGGGCGGCGGTTCGTGGTCAATCCTTCTTCGGGGTTTCCGCGAGCTGGGCAATGAGCTTTTGCTTCTGCCCCTGCAAACCAGCCTCGTCCACGGTGGCGAGCAGGGCCTTCGCGTGGTCGCGTTTGCCGAGCTTGAGGCAGATGTTGGCCGCATGGAGGCGCATCGTCTGCCGCTCAATCGTGGTCGGCGCCTTCTCCTCCAGCGCGCTCCAGGCTTTCAAGGCCGCGTCCCAATCGGGTCGCTCGAGATCGTAGAACGACTCGGCATAACGATACGCGAACTCGAACCGATCCGGCGCCAGTTCGGCCGCGCGATGGAAGGCGTGGTGCATCGCCTGATCCAGCGTCGCGCGGCTCCACTCTCCGCTCTTCAGAAACTCGTTCCGCGCCTCCACCAGCAGCGTCCCCAGCTGGTAGTGATAAAGCGGTTCGTTCGGCGCGAGCTTGATGGCCGCGATGAAATAGGGCGCCGCCTGCAGCGGTTTGCCGTCCTCCGCGAGGTGGTTGCCGAGCTGGTTTTTCACCAGCGGAATGTTGGGATCGAGCTGGTTGGCCTTGAGCAGCATCGCGGCCGCTTCCTTGGCCATGCCCACTTTGCCGAGCCAGTAACCGTACGCCGCATACGCGGTCGCGAAGTTCGGATTGTTGCGCAAGAGCAGCTCGTAGTCGTGCGCGATCGACTGCGCCTGGGTGCGAAAAGCCTCCTGGTCGAGCTTGTCGCCCTGCTTGGCCGCCTCCGCCAGCAAATCGCGCTGCCGGTCCACGATCCGGCGCAAGGAGCGGTCCGCCATCGTCTCACCCTCCGCTGCGCGGAGGCCGGGAAGGGCCAGGAGGAGCAGGGCAAGAAGCATACCGGCGACGGACGGGGCCGCCCGCCGGGGGCGCCAGCCTAAACCGGAACGATGCAGTTGACCTCCGCCTTGAGAGTGAACCGACGTACGCCAAAAGGTGGACGGCGACCTCCGGGCGCCGTCTGGCCGCGTCCGCCGGAGAAACGCGCCCGGATGCGCCGGAGGACGCACAGGGGCTTGTCCGCCTCCGGCGGATCGCGTTCCACCTCCAGCCAACAGAATTGTTCCGGCCAAGGCCGCGACGCCACGGCCCGCCCGGAGGTCGGGCCCCACCCGCGCTGCCGCGCGTTCCGTCGAGTGTTGGGCTGCTGCGAAAGTCATCGGACGAACACCGACACTCTCACTCCGCCAAAGTGCCGGCGTAAACATTCATCCGCATCGCTCCCGGCCCGGCCTGCCCGCCAAAGCCTTGGCGAAGGCGGGAGCCCGCCTGCCGTGAGCTCGTCGAACCGGTCGCCGGGCGCAAGAATCCCACCAGCGCCTGCCCGCTCTCCTGCGCGAATTCCACCGCCGCGCTCGTCGGCGCGGAGATCGCCGCGACGCAGGGGATTCCCGCCGCGAGGGCCTTTTGCATGATTTCGAACGAGACGCGCCCGCTCACCAACAGGATGCGGCCGGCCAGGGGCAGTTTTTCGGCGAAAAAGGCGTGGCCGACGACCTTGTCGAGCGCGTTGTGCCGCCCGACATCCTCGCGCACGACCTCGAGCGTCCCCGAGGCATCGAACAACGCGCTCGCATGCAACCCGCCCGTGGCGGCGAACGCCGCCTGGGCCGCGCGCAGCCGCTCCGGCAGCGCCGCCAGTACCCCGCGCCGCGGCGACAGCGGCGCGGCAATGGGCGGAAAGGCGCCGCGCACTGCGTCGATGCTCGTGCGGCTGCAGATGCCGCAACTCGAAGACGTGAACACATGCCGCGTCAGCCGCGCAAAATCCACGGCGCAGCCCGGCGCGAGCAGCACGTCGACGACGTTTTCGCTCCCCTCCCCGCCCGCACCGGCGGGCCGTGCGCCGCCCGGCGGTGCGCCCGTCGAATCCAACGGATGACGCGAGGCGGGATCCGCGCCGCACCTCACCATGTCGAGGACCTCGTCGCGTCGTCGCACGATTCCCTCCGTCACGAGAAACCCCGCGACCAGTTCGCGATCGTGTCCCGGCGTGCGCATGACCACGGCGACGCCGTGTCCGGCCACGCGAATCTCGAGCGGCTCCTCCACCGCGAGCATGTCTTCGGCAGCCTCGCTTTTTGCCATGCCCTCGATGCGGACGATCGGCTTGGGGCGCAGGGCCTTGGCGGGTGACATGGCCTCAACAAAGCGATTCAGGCTGGCGCCGCCACGTTTTTTCGTAATGTGTTCAAATGAACACGCCACCCACCCGCCCCCGGGCCGCCGTTCCCGGTCGCGGCACGCCGATCAATCCGCCGAACCGCTTTGAGCGCTTGCACCTCGAGCCCGACCCGGACTGCCCGCCCTGCCCAGAATCCCCCGAATGGGCCGGCGAGCAGTCGCACCCGCGCACGCAGTTCTTTCTCGACGCATCGGAATCGATCCTTTCGCGGAACGACAGTCCCGACCTGCCATTCACGTGGGCGCTGAACCCGTATCGCGGTTGCGAACACGGCTGCGCGTACTGCTACGCGCGGCCCTATCACGAGTATCTCGGTTTCTCGAGCGGGCTCGATTTCGAAACCAAGATCATGGTGAAACTCCGCGCGCCCGAACTGCTCCGCCGCGAACTTTCGTCGCCGCGCTGGGAACCGCAAAGCATCACGTTCAGCGGTGTGACCGACTGCTACCAGCCGGCCGAGCGCCAGTTCCGGGTGACCCGCGCGTGCCTCGAGGTGTGTGCCGAGTTCCGCAACCCGATCGCCATCATCACCAAAAGCGCCCTCGTCACCCGCGACCGCGACGTGCTCGGCGAACTCGCGCGCCTCGGCTGCGCGGCCGTGTTCGTTTCCGTGACCTCGCTCGACTCCGAGCTCGCCGGGAAACTGGAGCCGCGGGCCGCGCGGCCGCCGCATCGGTTGCGGGCCATCCGCGAGCTGGCCGCCGCAGGCATTCCGGTGGGGGTGATGGTCGCGCCGATCGTGCCGGGCCTCACGGATCACGAGATGCCGGCGATCCTCGACGCCGCGGCCGCCGCCGGCGCGACCCACGCTGGCTACACGATCATGCGCCTCCCGTACGCGGTGAAGGACGTATTCCTGCAGTGGCTCGACGATCACGCCCCGACGAAAAAAGCGCGCATCCTCTCGCGGGTCCGCGAGGTTCGCGGCGGCAGCCTTAACGTCAGCGACTGGGGCCGGCGTCTGCGAGGCGAAGGCATTTTCGCCGCACAAATCCGCGACCTCTTCAAAGTCGCGGTCCGGCGCGCCGGCTTGAACCAAGGCCAGCTCAATCTCTCGACCGCGCATTTCCGGCGCCCAGGCGGTGCGCAGCTGACGCTGGCATTCTGACACAATGTCATCGACCTCCGGGGCGCAGGTCGTTTCAGATTCTCCGGCAACCCGACCGTCGGGTGGCCGCTCTTCGGCCAGGAAATGAAAGGTGACATGAAAACCAACAGAATGCTCAAAGCCGTCTTCGCATCCTTGCTCATTGGCGCGGAGATCGCCGCGGCCGACGACCTGGCCGTGCTTCGACCGACTGCCGCTGGCGTCGCGCCGGGCAGGCAATTGGAGTTTTGGTTGAAGAACGAGTTCTACCAGAGGGTGGACCGGCGGAGCGCGGCGTTTGAGAAGATGATCAAGAGCGAGTCCGCCGGACGCGCGTGGCAGGCGGAGCGGAAGGCGTTTTTTCTCCGGCAACTTGGCGGGCTGCCGGAGCGCACGCCTTTGAACGCACGGGTGGTCGGCCGCTTGGAGGGAAAGGGCTACCGGCTGGAAAAAATCCTTTTCGAGAGCCGGCCGGGGCATCACGTCACGGCGAATCTTTATCTGCCGGAGTCCGCCGGGCCGTGGCCAGGGGTGATTGTGCCCTGCGGCCACAGCCACGACGGCAAGGCGGCGGTCGGCTACCAGCAGGTCGGCATTCTGCTCGCTCGCAACGGCATGGCGGCAATGTGCTACGATCCCATCGGCCAGGGCGAACGCTACCAGATGCTCGATCTCACCCGCGAGTACCAGACCTTCGACGGGTCCCCTCGAACCAAGGTGCCGCATCCCAACGTGCATGTGCTTTGCACGGCGGAGCACACGATGATGGGCATGGGCAGCATCTTGCTTGGCACCAACGTCGCCCAGTATCGCATCTGGGATGGCATGCGCGCCATCGATTACTTGCAGGGCCGGCCCGACATCCGGGCGGACAAGATCGGCTGCACGGGCAACTCCGGTGGTGGCACGCTGACCGCCTACCTCATGGCGCTGGACGATCGGATCGTGGCGGCCGCACCGGTCTGCTACCTCACCACCTTCCGGCGTCTCATCGACTCCAATGGGGCCCAGGATGCGGAGCAAAACATCTTTGGGCAGATCGATTTCGGCATGGACGAGGCCGACTACGTCATCATGCGCGCCCCGCAGCCCACGCTCATCCTGGCCGGAACGCGCGACGTGACGTTCGACTTCCGTGGCACCTGGGAATTGTTTCTCGAGGCGAAACGGTTCTACTCGCGGCTCGGCCGGTCCGAAGGCGTCGAGATCAACGCACCCGATGCCCCGCACGGCTACACGTTGCAGCAGCGCGAAGCCGCCGCCCGCTGGATGCATCGGTGGCTGCTCGGCGCGGACAAACTGGTCCGCGAAGTGGACTCCCTGCCCGACGCCTTCACCGACGATCAACTGCGCGCCATGAGCACGGGCGACTGGACACAGGAGCAGCTTTATTGCACGCCGAAAGGCCAGGTCATGCTCATGCCCGGCGAGCGATCCGTTTTTCAAATCAACGCCGGCATTGCGGCCTCGCTCAGGGAGACTCGACGTACGCCGTGGGGCAGCCTGTCTGCCGATGCCAGACGCCAGCTGGTGCAGAAAACGATCGGTGCGATGCCGCTCGATGCCCGAACGGAGCCCAAGGTGGAAATCCTCGCGACATTCGAGCGCCCGGGCTGCACGATTCGCAAACTCGTCCTGACGGTGGATGAACGCCTGTTGCTGCCCGCGATCGCCTTCGTTCCATCGAACCACCGCGGTCACGCCACGCTTTACCTGCACGGCACCAGTATGGCGGCGGACGCCGCACCGGGCGGTCCGATCGAGAAGCTCGTCAACGAGGGTCACGTCGTGCTCGCCGCCGAACTGCGCGGCATCGGCGAGACCGAAACCGGCCACCACAAGCGCGACTACGGCTACGGTCGCTTCGGTCGTGACAACCAGGAATTCTTCCTCGCCTACCTCATCGGCAAGAGCTTCGTCGGCATGAGGGCGGACGACGTGCGAAGCTGGACACGCTTCCTCAAGAGTGGATCTCTCACCGGCGCCACACTCACCGAGCTGCACCTCACGGCCATCGGTGAGGCAGCGATCCCCGCGTTGCACGTCGCCGCACTGCACGGCGCCGACGACCGCAGCGTGACGTTGCGTCAGATGAGACCCTCATGGGAATCCGTCGTCACCGCCACCGAGACCTTCGACCAGGCCGTCAACGTCGTGCACGGCGCGCTAAAGCACTACGATCTGGCGGACCTCGTTGACGTCGTCGGCCGGGAAAAGGTCGCGATCGAAGATCCGGTTGATGTCATGGGGAAAGTTAAAACTTTTTAACCGGCGATAGCCTGGGGCGGCACCGCCGCAATCGAAAGAAATGGCCCGAATTCCGTGCTCGTGGATCACACCGTGCGGCGGAGCGGCGCCCGGAATAAACAGCGGATCAAACTCAAGGCGGGGTTGCCACGAAAAGGCACGATAATGCCAGGGCGACGACTGAAGCGTGCGTCGCGCTTATAAGCGCGCGGGAGATTTCCGCCGCGGCCACAGGCATTTTCGTGCCTTTTTGTGGCCATCCGGCTCGGACGAATCCGGTTGCAACTGCGGCATGCTGGGCCGACTGCGGATCCTTGCTCACCGTTTCCCGCCGCGCTTGCCCTCGATCTGATCGAGCCAGCCTTCGATCGTGAAGTCGGGTGAGCCTCTTTCCCCGGGCTTCAGCACGGCGAGGGCCTCGGGGGCGAGCGGGCGGACGCCGAGATCGACGATGGTCGCGCCGCGGACATGGTGCTCGGTGCCGGTGGCGCGCTCGAGCGCCGCGCCGTGCCGGTCGCACCATGCACCGGCGTTAATGACGGGGAGACGGCGGAGATTATCGGCGTCCATCGACGGCGTGCCGAGCTGGTCGTACACCCAAAGCATGGCCGGGCGGTACACGGTGTAGGGGCGGTGGCCGCCGGCGGGTTCGAGGAAGATCGTCAACGGCTCGGGACCGCCGGCGGGCCATGCGGATCGCGCGGCCCGGAGGTGCGCGGCGTGGCGGGACCAGGCGGCGCGGTCGCCCATGTCGATGACCTCGTCGGCATCGCCGTTGGCGGTCATGATGGCGCACGAAGGAGCCGCCAGCGCGATGAACCCCGGCCAGGCCAGCACCTCGCGCATCTTCGTGAAGGGCACGCGCTGGCACAGCTTGGTCGGGAGGACGACGTCGTCGTAGGCCCAGCCTCCAACGAGCGCGGCCTTGATGCGGCGGTCGAGCGCGGCCAGCCACGTCGCCTGGGCCCCGCCGTTGGAGACGCCGGCCACGCCGATGCGGGCGGCGTCGATGTCGTTGCGCGTGAGCAGCCAGTCGATGGCGCGCATGGTGTCGAAGACGAGCTTGCCCATGATAAGCCGGCCGGCTTTTGCGGCGCGGGCGTCGGCGGCGAGGTCATCGTGGGCGCGGGTGCCGAGCTTGCCGGCGATGTGCCGCTCCTCCTCGCCGATCGGGTCGATGACGAGCACGGCGAGGCCGAGCCGGGCGTAGAGCTGGCCGGGATATTGAGCGAAGGTGCGGCTCTTGCTGCCGCCATGGCCGTGGGTGATCACGAGCGCGGGCATCTTCAGCGCGGGTTTGGCCGGACGATAGAGCAGCGTGGGCACACGGCTGCCTGGCTCGGCCGTGAGGACCCACTTCTCGATCACGAGGCCGTCGTGCGGGAGGGAGCCGCGAGATTCGGCGTGCAGGTCGCCGCCCCGCGCCGGGAGGCCGAGCATCTGGATCAACTGCCAGCGCTGCTCGTCCCGCGCATCCGCCCGGCAGGGGCGGGTGGCGGGCAACATCGCGGCCACACCGAAAAGGATGCAGAGAGTTCGCCTCATGGTGTGCTCACTTCCCGGGGAAGTCCGCACTCGATTTGGCCGGGCCCGTTGTAAAACCGGCCATCGGTCGGTTGAGCCGGGCCAGCCGCCGGGCCCACAGTCGAAAACCATCGGGTGAATGGCCACGAAAAGGCCCAAAAAATCGGATGGCGCAGGTAGATCGCGAGGCGCCTATAGGCGCGCGGGAGATCCTCCCCTGCCGGACGGGCCCTCTTTGCGCCTTTTTGTGGCCATGAATGTTTTCGCGGCTTGCGTGCATTTTGGGGGATAGTGAGCGGCCTTATTGCCAAGACTGCGCTCGGAAAAAGTGGCTGCGTAGCCATCCAGATGCCGGAGGATTTCACCACAAAGGCCCAGAGGCACAAAGGTCCACTCCAAGAATCCGTTGCCGTTCTCTGTGTCTCCGTGCCTCTGTGGTTAAATGGTCGGCGCGAATCACGCGGTCACCACGGTCGCAATCACCTCGCGCTCCTCCGTGTAGGGGTGCAGGGCCGGCAGGCTGGCATCGCACAAGCTCCAATGACACAGGCCATATTGCCACAAGTACCCGGTCACCGGCGCCACTATCGGTACAGCTACCAGATCTTTTTCCCGGATGATGTGTCCCAGCGGCTGCCCCTGCTCCACGCGGTCCTCGGGCGCCAGGCCCACGCTCCGGTCGGTGTGCGCCGCGGGCACAAACATGCCGGAACACGGCGCACGCACCTCGTGACTGTTCGCCTTGGTTCGCACGACCCTTGGGCCCGGGATGGACTCGGGCTTCCCTGCAATCATGCCGAGCAGCTTGGCCAAGTTGACCATTGAGCTCAGTCCGATCTGAACCTGCCGTTCCGGCATGGAAAATTGTCCCGAGAGTTCAATCACGAGGGAGGCGCCTGCGCGTCTGCGCATCAGTTGGGCGACCATGATTGGTCCGCTCGGCGGTACGGCGGAGGGTCGGAGACTGATGAAACGCGTCGTCGTCACCTGCCCCAACGCGAGGGAGGCCGGATGGTCATCCAGCGCGAGCGTCTCCGCCGCGTTCACGTGCTGCCAGCAGTGCATGTCCAGCAGGTGGCTGCCATGTCGAACCACCGCCTGATCCAGCGCATGGGCCACCCGTTCGGTGTCGTTGCCCCGGGGGTTGCCCGGCCAGGTCCGCTGCATGTTATGCTCCTTGGTCGGATGAATCCGGTTGTTCTGCTCCGGACCGAGACCGTACGAGTGCCGCCGGCTGCGCACGGCAAGCAGGTTGGCCACCGGGACAAGCCAGACGCTGCCCGCCACCAGGTGAGCGGCGCAAACCTCCTGGAAGCGTCTCGCCACCTCGGTGCCGATCACTTCGTTGCCATGCTGGGCGGCGATGAGCACCAAGGAGGGACCGTCCCGCCCGCACTCGATCCGCCAGAAGGGGGTGGCGAGCGCACTGCCGTCCTGCAGGGTCGCCACTGCATGATCCACCGTCACCTTGTTACGCTTCCCCTTTTTATCCGCGCTGGAAGCGTGTGCGATTATGCCATTCGCACAAACCATGCCGATTCCGGCCATGCCGGTGAGTCTTAAGAAATCTCTGCGGGTCGTTTTCATTTTCTACGGGTCCGATACCCCGACGCTCGCGTCGGCTTGAATTAGTTGGAGGTAGGAGCCTGCTTGCCCGTTCGACAGGTTCAGGGCCCAGAGTCCCACGACAAGCTCGGGACCCTGAGCTTGCCGAACGGGCTTGTCGTGGGGCGGGCGATGGGAGACGTTGTTTGTTGGCGGGCCGAGAATCGCCTGCAAGCAGGCTCCTACCCTCGGATCAAATGCCCCGGAGCAAGCTCCGGGGCATGTTTGGCGCCGCCACCGCTCAAAACCGACCGCTCACTCCAACCGTGACCGTAACGTAGTTATACATGATGTCCTGGGTCCGCCCAGAAACCCCCTGATAGAGCCGCTGCGGTGCATTTAAGATATTCGCCACGTCACACGTAAGCGAGACGGAAGGACGCAACTGATAGGCCAGACCCACATTGGTGGTCTTGAAAGGATAACGATAGATGTTTCCTCCGGCGTTCGTGGCATTGTAACTGGAGATGTAGTCGCCGGTGTAATTATAAAGCACCCGCGTGCTGAAGCCCCGGTAACGCCAGCTGAGACTGACATTGCCGGCCATGGGGATGAAGCCCGGCACCTGTCCCGTC
>JACQWL010000355.1 GCA_016209255.1 Verrucomicrobiota bacterium | reverse complement strand
GATTCGAGGTCGAGCTCGATCTGGCGCACCGTCGCTTCCGCCACAGTGATCTCCGCGGAAGCGACCTGCTTGCGCCGAGCGATTTTGCCAGCGGTGGGCAGCGTCTGTGAGACCATCCACTCTGCGTCATTATAGCTGAGCAGCCGCCGATTCGTCCGCTCGAGATCCACCCCCACGCGCGGATCGTCCCACGCTTTCGCCTGGGGAATCCGTTCCCGCGCAGCGTCCACCCGCGTGCGCGCGCCGCGGAGCTGCGGGTTGCTGGCGCGAATTTCCGTTAGGACCGCGTCGATCTGCAGTGGCTCCGCCGCCAGCGCGGGACCGGTCATGCCCGCAGGGTGCTGCGCGAGCAAGGCAGCCGGCAGCAGCAAAGCTGCCAGGCGCGCGTGACGAAAGAAAGGCATGACTGCCACGCCGAAAAGCTTACTTCATTTCCTTCGGGGCGCCGCAGCTCAGCATGGATTTTCCGTAGTAGGGATTCTTTACGTCCTTGGAGGTCTGGACCCAATCGGCGCTCGCCATCGGGCAGTTCATGACGACGTAGCCTTTTTCGCCCTTCGCCAGCGGCTCCACCGCGGCGCTCAGTGATTTGAATGCCTCGCGCGCCGCATCGATCTTCGTCGCTTTCGCGACGGTGTCGGCCTTCGGCGCGATCGCTTTGTAGCCGCTGCTCATCTTGGCGTGTCCGGCGACATCTGCCGCCGCCTTTTTCGCCGCCGCCAGATCATCGGCCGCGAGCGCCGCGGACACTTTGACGTAGGACGAGAGGATTTCCTTTTTCATGTCGCCCGACATGTTCATGGAATCCGCCGCGGTGAGGCGGACGAAACCGAGGATGAAGCCGGCGGCGAGCATCAGACGAGATAACCGTGTCATAGTAGGTGGGTGAGTTGATGGTTGCGGTTGCGAAAGGGTTATACGCCGGGCGGGCGCCAGCCCCTTGGAAAATCCTTGGACCGGTCAGATCTTTTGCGGTTTGAGGGTATTCCGCAGCATTTGGCGGGCTCGATAGAGCCGTGTTTCAATGGCTTTCGCCGAGCAGCCGACGGCGGCAGCCGCTTCGCTGTGTGACAGCTCCTCGTATTCGCAGAGGAGCACTGCCGCCCTCAGCGGTTCCGGCAGCACCTCAATGGCCGAACGGACGGCCGCGGCGGTTTCGGCTCTGAGCAAATCTACATCCGGCGAAGAACTTGGCGCGTCCGCGGATGCGCGATCCATCGCTGCGCCAAGCGCCTCGTGATCCAACGAAACGACCGGGCGCGACCTGCCATGGCGCGCGTGGTCACGGCATAGGTTCAGCGCGATGGAGAACATCCAGGTGGAAAATTTTGCGCCCGGCCGGTATTTTTCGCGATGCCGGTAGATTCGCACAAAGGTCTGCTCGGCGACATCGCAGGCGTCGGCCTCGTTGTGCAGGTAACGGTAAAGAAAACGGCGGAGCGGCATTTGCCACCGGTCCATCAGCGCGTCGAGCGCACGATCTTCGCCGCCGCAGAGACGCGCCATCAACTCGCCGTCGTCGTTGGTCGGCATGGAGCGATCAGCGGGCCGCCGCGAACATGCCGGCCGGATCGCCCTCCATGAGCTGCATTTTGATCATGTCGAGATACCGCCGGCCCTCCTCGGGCGACATGCACGCTGCGACATCGTAGGCGTATTTCAGCATCGAGGCATGACACTCGCCCTGAATCTTCGCCTGTTCCGCGATCGCGGCGCCCGCTTCCGCGCTCCAAGTCGCGTGATTCTTGAGCAGGCCGTCGAGTCGCTTGCGCACTGCGATGTAGCGCGTGCAATAGTCGGCGCAGATCGGACGATAGGCATGATGCAGCGCGAGCACCTTTTCGTATTGCGCCGGCGTCAGGACGAACTCGCGTTTGAGCCACCCCAACTCCGCGTCAGTCCCGTCCGGCGTCACCACGACACCAGACATCGCGCGATGATAGTAGATCGCGTAGGCGCCGGCACCGACCGCGACGACCAGCGCCAGCAGAACCAACAGCCGTCTCATCGCGACAAGTTCGATGCCACCCGGGTCGCCATCGACATCGGATCGATCGACGCGAGATACAAACGCGCGGACTCTATACGATACCGATCGCGCGCGCGCTCGGCACGAACGCTCGCAAAGGTCGTGCCGAGCACCGCCGTGATGGCGAGGAGGGCTGCCGCGTGAACCGGTTTCGGCAGTTCGAACACCAGCCACTCGCGCAGTCGCTGGCCGAACATGCGCCCGACGCGCTTCTCCGCTGCGGCGATGCGCCGCCAGACGTTTGATTTGAAATTTGGAGCGGGAGGTGGCGATACCTGCCAGGTTTCAAGCACCTGACGCAGCTTCGGGTCGTGGTCGTTTTTCATGATGAGTCCCTAATTTGGCGTGCGCATTCATCCCGTGATACGCAGGCGCGTCAACAAACCCTGAGCTTTTTTGCGTGATGTTCACTACGCGTGAGCCCCGCACCCGGCCTCAGCGAATCCGGTTCGGCGTGCCTGGCCGGTTTCCGAACCCGCCCACGACAGCTCACTTTAGCGATTCGATTGCCGCTATCGCCGCCGCCGAATCCACCCGGTTGCCGTGCGTCTTGCTCACGTGCGCGAATTTCACCTGACCTTCGCGATCGATGATGAATGTCGACGGATAGGCGGTCTCCTTGGGCGCGTCCCATCGGAGGCCGTAGGCGTTGGTAAACGCATATTCGGGATCGATGACATAGAGAAAATCCGCCGGCCAATCCTTGTTCGCGAGAAATTCCCGCGCATGCGCCTTCAGTTGATCCGCCGGACCGGGATAGACCATGAGCACCTGAACGTTCTTTGCCGCGAATTCGGCGGCCTTCGTCACGTATTCATTAACCTGGCGTGAACAGATCGGACATTGATAACCGGGCCAGCCGCGAAGCACGACGAGGACCACAGGACGTTTTGCGACCAGCGCTCTCAGTTCCACCGGCTTGTCGTCCAATGTGCGCAACGTGAAGTTCGGCGCCGCATCACCCACCTGCGGCGCAGCGGCGGCACGGAGCACGGGAGGCGCCGCGAAAGCGAAGCACGCGACCAAGGCGGCGATGATGCGACGATCTGGAGTGAGGATGTCAACGAGGCTTGTTTTCATGGATGGGGAATTGCGTTGGCGGACGCGTCACGCCGGCGAGACACGCTTCCGGGGGAAAGCGCCCGCGCCACGGCTACTGCACTGGCGAAAAGCGCGATGACACCGGCAGCGACAAGATTGTCGGTCGCGTTGAGCGGGAATATCAGGAAGAAGTCCCGTCCCTTCGCCAGTGATGCAAAACTGGAAACGCAGAACGGAATGAGAAAAAGGCGAAATGCCGGCCAGAATTCCAAGTTGCGCCAACGCCCGTTGGGCGGCGTGGCATTGAGCATAAGGATCGAACCGACGATCGCCGCAATCCCCAGCGAACGCAGCCATGCCGCATAATCGCCGTCGGCGTGACGGATCGCAATCGCGGCATACCAGAGAAACGCGCTCCACAGGGTAAACCGTCTGCGGTCGAGATTGGCAAGGTAGCGGACGAGTTTCATGGCGATCGGTTCCGTCACAGAGTGCCAGCATAATACTTCCGATAGAGTGCGGCGGCAATCTGATCTCTCTGGCTCCTTCGCAGTCGATACACGGCTGTCATCGCCAGCACGGTCAGGCAGCGCTGCAGCCACTTCTCGCGTCGCCAGCGACGATCGGAGCTTACGATGCCGCCGCCGAGGTAGAGCAACGATCCAGCCGCACGCGTGCGCAGGCTGAACTCCACATCCTCCATGAGCGGCAACGGCGGAAATCCGTCGGCCGGGAGCGTCGCTTCCCTCCGGAGAAACTGCCCCTGATCGCCGAACGAGATGCCGAAGAAGAGCGCGCGAATCTCATTCATCGCTTCTATGGCGCAAAGCTTGATCGCCTCGCCGTTGAAGCGCTGGCCGACCGCGCCAGCGATCGCGTCCAGGTTCGCTTTCAACGCCGCGACGACCCGCGCGGCAACATCGTCGCAGACGATCGAATCCGCATGCACGACCAGCACCACGTCCGAATGGGCGACTTTCACCCCAGCGGCGATCTGGCGCCCGCGACCACGCGCGGACAGCACTACCGTCGCTCCGCGTTGCGCTGCGATGTCGCGTGTCGCATCCGTCGAGCCGCCATCGACGACGATGATTTCCTCCGGCTGTGGCGACATCCGTGCGAGCGAGTCGAGGCATCCGCCCAGCGTCTCGCTTTCGTTCAACGTGGGCACCACAACCGCCAACGTGCGGACCGGCGGAAACGGCGCGCGAGGTTTGCGACGTAGCAGGGGCCGGAGCGAAATGAACGCATCGCGGAGCAACACGACTCCGAACAAACTCCAGATCGCAAGCTGCGCCCAAGACGGCAAACCCCAGGGCTCGCTGCTTCGAACGAGAAAAAACAACGCCATCGTTCCGCTCAGCGCCAGCCACGCCGATCCAGGCTGTGCGCCACCCGCCGCGTTTCGCAAACAGCGGCGCAAGCACGACGGCCACCAGTTTCATCTGCACCGCAAATCCCAGCGCGACCCAGCTCCACGCGACGTGTCGCCGCTCTCGCAGCCACACCGCCAGCAAGACGAAAAACAACAGCATCGGATCGAAGTGCCCTTCTCCGGCAAAGCCGATGAGGGAGATCGGATTGAACGCATACAGCCCCGCCAATCGCGGCGATAGTGAACGCCCCGACAACAACGCGATGAGCAGCGCCACAACTCCAAGATCGAAGCCAATGAAGAGGAGCTTCATGGCGCAGGAAATGCCGCGGCGGCACGAAGTCCGCATCGAATATCGCCACGAACTCCGCATCCGACTGCTCCAAGCCGGCCGCCAGCGCCCCCGCTTTGAATCCATTGCGATCGGACCGACGTAGCACTGCCACTCTGTGCCCGCACCCGCGCAGGTCCCGGGCCACGCGGTCGACTATCCCCCGTGTCTCGTCGGTCGAGTCGTCGAGCACTTGAATCTCATGCAGCTCCGCCGGGTAATCGATGGCTGCCGCGGCGCGCATCACCCGCTCGGCGACATTCGCCTCGTTGTAGAGCGGAATCTGCGTCGCGACCCGGGGCAGTCGAGCGGACGAATCGAAGCACTCGCGCGTCTTCGCGATGAGGGTCGCGGTTTCAGCGGCACGAAGTCGATGCCGTCGCAGGAACAGCACTACGAGGACATAGCAGTTCGCCCCGTAGATGACCAGGGCCGCGGACGCCGCGGCATACACGGCGAAGAGCAGAGCTGTGATCATCCCGCATTAGCGCCGCGGCTCACGCGCGAAACAGTGCACGCAAGGACTTGTCCGTCTGCACGTCAGGTCCCATCGCGCCCAATGCGTAGGCGTTTCCACCTTCCTTCCAAAGCGCGAAGGACCATTCGCCCGACCGTTCAATGCGCGGCGCACCCATGTCCGGCAATGACGCCCGATCGCGCGCGTTTTCGAAGACGTAGAGATGAATCATCTCTTTGTTTCCGCGCACAAAGCACACGAGCGACACTTTCCCGCGGCTCGTTTCCCAGGTCTGGCAACCCAACACTCCCAGTTGCGCGAGGCCAGGCGGCAATCGATCCGGCAGCGGTCCGCCTTTTTCAGAAAGCCATGTC
>JACQWL010000354.1 GCA_016209255.1 Verrucomicrobiota bacterium | reverse complement strand
GTCGAGGCGCTTGGCCTCACCGGTCTTGGCCTCGGCATTTTTCAACAGGCTCGCGGTTTCTTTCTGCAACGCCGTCGCCTGAAAGGAAAAATGATCGAGGGAGCTTTGATCCGCCTGACGAGCCGTTTTATCCTGGTCGGAAATTTTGAGACGGATCGCAATTTCGGTGACGGCGTCTTTCCATCGTGCGTCCGTCGTGGATTTGAACTGTTCGAGGTTGGTTTGGAGGAGAACCACCTGACCTGATTGCACCGGCGCCGAAGGAACCGCCGGAATGCGGGCGGCGGCGGCCAGTTTCGGCTCCCAGACGATCAGCCGATCATAAGCCAAGATCACATCGGTGGGCACGGCAGAGTTGAAATCGGCGACGTATTTCACGATGTCGCGGCCCTGCTGGACACGCTTCGCGCCGAGTCGCGTTTCGCTGGCTTCCAGTCCTTGCAGGCTCTTTTTCGCCGCGACGTGCAGAGAAGCTGTCTCGGTCACTTTTTGCTCCAGGACCAGAATCACCGCAGCCTGGGCATCAAGGTCCGATTGAACCTTGGACGGATCAAACTGGCGACAGGACTCCTTCAAGAAGGGACACATCCCGCCGGAAATATCCTGATCGAATTCGATCCGGTTGAGATTGAGATACTTGCGGAGCGGTGGCATGGTTCGGCGAGGAAGCGAGGACAGTTGTTAAGCGTTGAGTAAACCGGTGACGGTATCGAAGAACCGGCGGGCGTGAGGACACCGTTCCTTCACCTTGCCGACATCCAACTTGGGTAAGATTGCCGCGGCGTGTTTGATTTTGACGTAGGCCCCTTTTTGCGTCTGGCGGGTCGCGCTTTCCAGCGCTCGATATACCGCAGGCTTCGCTTCCTCCTCCAAGTTTTGACGACGAGGGAGCGCGTTGGTGTTGAAACCTTGCTTGTAGTGGGCCGCGAGAGCTTCGGGATCGGCGACGATCCACGTTTCCATACACTGCGCCATCAGGTGAACCCGGTTAACGTCCATCCCTGCCATCGGCCAATTGTCTCGCTGCGCCAGGTGCTGTTTGGGATCCGGCGCCGTGATTGGGTCTTCGGAATCGACTAACAGGAGGCTGATGGAATCAGCATGGACTTGGAGCGCGTTCTGAAACGCGTTCCAGGTTTGGCCGCGGCCTTCACACGGAATCAATTGCCAACGCCAACGGCGCTGGCGCGCCAAGTCCTTGAGCGAAGCCAGAAACGCATCCATGCCCTGACGCAATTGGGCTTTGCCCTCCGCGGTCTGACCGCCGCCTTCGAAATAAACGTATATGTCCATCAGAGATTCCCTCCGATTTCGCCAATACGCCAGACCTCGCCCAGTCGGTATTTGTCGAGCCAGAACGCGAGCTTGGCACTCTCGAGGCGGGTGAGCGTTGTGCCGGCTTCGCTGGCGTGTTCACACACCAGCACAGATTCTGCATGGTCGGTGAGGGCCGAGACCAACACATCCGAGTGCGTCGTGACTACGAGCTGGGACACATCGGCAGTTTCCACGAGCAGCTCGGCGAGCAGTGCAATCGCATCGGGGTGGATGCCGAGTTCGGGTTCTTCGATGCAGATCAGGGGATGGCGATCCGCACCCAACAAGATGGCCAGCAAGCTCAAAAAACGAATGGTGCCGTCCGAGAGTCGGGTGGCGGGAGTGGGGCCGCTCAGCCCTTTCTCATGGAGGTAAATTTGAATGGTGCCGGCTTGGACCCTCGTGGTCAGGTGGCTGAACCGCGGTAGAAACCGGCGGCAATAATCATGGAGCCGCGGCCAGATTCCATCGCGGTGTTCCAGATCGTTCAGGACCAGCCCGAGATTATTCAGATTGTGCAGCAGATCTTCCGTAGGCTGATCGGCAGGCTGCGGCCGGCGCAGTGCAGCGGACCGCCCGAACTGCCACTCGCGGAATGTCTGGATATTGCCGAAGTATTGGCCGACGGCAGTGACTTCCGGATAGATCTCGGGATCTTTGCGCTGCGAAAAGATGGATTGGTTGGTCTTAACTTCCTCGCGTTTGAGCGTGCGCTTGAAGGATGTCTCAGTTTGCCCGCTCGGATTGTCGGACGGGACAATCGGTGTCGTATTGATCACGGGCCGCCCCTCTTGAAAGCGGTAGTAGAAGAAGACGCCTTCCTTTCCGGGTTTCCCGGGCGCAGCGTTCTCCAGCACTTCGTCGGTGACCTCGAAGCCCTGATCGATGGGTGAGAAGGCCAACTTGTAGCGAAGCTCGGGTTGTGAGCTGAACTTCCCATCAATCACAGCTTCCTTCGGCTTAGGCCTACCCTTCCACAACCACTCTTGGGCTCCACCTCCTTCGCGGAGTGGCACGACCAAATCAGTGGGCGCGGCGCGCAAAAGCTCAAATGCCTCAATCAAATTGGATTTTCCACTGCCGTTGGGGCCGATAATCAGATTAAGATTCGTCAGAGGAATCGGTGCGGCCGCTGGACCAAAGGAGAGAAAGTTTTTCAGGCTAATCTCTCGGAAGCGGATGGGGCGTGTTTTCATAGTGGAAGATGTAATATCGCTCACGACAGAATGACCGGACCGTCTTTGAGCTTCACCTCGATGCTGACGCGCGCCTCCGCCAGCCAGCGACCGAGGTCGTCCGCGTTGCGGATGGTGGCCGATGGCAACGTGACGTGTTGAGCCTTGGGTTCCAGGAACCGGGCGGCGTCGGCGAGCAGCTTGTCGATCCGGCCGTGGAGTGCGTCGGTGCGATCCCGCCACTGCGCCAGCGGAGTGCGGCGCAGCGCCGCGACAAGTTCGGCTTCGGTCGCGACGGGTGCACTGTCTGCATCCGGCACGGGGGACTGGGACAGGAGTTGGTGGCGCTGGCGGGCAGGCAAGCGCTTCCAAATGTCCGCTGATTCCAGCCGGGCGAATTCACGCCGGCGAGTATCGCCGTAGACCTGACGGGAGGACGTCAGTGCGGCGCGGATTAAGTCGGCGGCCTGCCGCGCGAGTGGCGCAACATGGTCGGACGCTTCGAGGAGCAACCGGTCCTTGAGAATCGCCTCGGACGAAGAGCGAACACTGGCGAGGGCATCGAGACCGGAGCCGCATTCGAGCAAGGAACGCAGGTTCTCCCATGCCGGTAGCCGCTTCTCGGCCAGTTCCGCGAGCTTCTTCCAATCGCCCGCCTGCTGCTGGAGGGCGGACTTTTGTTCAAGGATCTTGGCGAGCTGCTCGTTGCCTGGAACCCGGCGGAGATCTTCGATGGCGGCCGTGTTGGGGCGCGGTGGAAGTGGCGCATCGCCACCGGCGGCGCGCGCGGAGTCGATCACTTTGCCGAGATACTCGGCCGCCTTCTGGTTGAGGTCGTCGTCGGGCTTGGACGTGACGCCGGCGGTCTGGAAGAGACCCTTGAGCGCGATCTTGTCCTTCGCGGTCAAGTTGATGGACTCCGTGCGGAAGCTGGCCTTCGCGATCCGCTGGTGGTCGAGCTGCTTGGGCGCGAGGGACTCGCCGGATCTGGCATCGGATGCAAGTAGCCGGCCGGAGGCGCAGAGACAGACGAGCGCACCGTGCACGGAATCCTTGTCCCAGCCGAACGGGGAACGCTGGAAGTGGGCGAGAATATGGCGACCCTCCTTGCCGGCGCCGATATGGAAGAGAATCTCTTTGCAGACGGGATGCTCCTCCGTGCCGCCTTTCCAGCCGACGGCCTGGAGGGGAGAGTCGTCGCCCTGGCGGGCGCGGTTGGCAGCCACCTCCCATCCCTTGTTGTCGGCCTCACCAAAGCGCGGGAAGAGACGGGTGAGCGCGTCGTTGGCACCGTCTTGTACCTTGTCCACCAATTCAAGGGCGTGCAGCTCGGTGCCGCCGCCTTTGTAGACCTTTGCCCCAGCAAGAATGTCTCGGACAATCGCCTCGATGTTGCGCTCGGCGTCACGGCGGCGGGCTTCCATCGCATCGCGCGCTTCTTCCGCCGCAGCACTGGTCGGCACGCCTTTGAGATCGAGCACGGCCTGCGCGGCCTTCAGGCGAATGATGTTCTCGCGGAACACCTCTTCGCGGTTCTGCGGCAAGAAAACGAAAATCGTCGGGCTGTCCGAACCGGCCTCGCGGGCCTTGCCCAGCACCTGTTTGTCGTCGGCCTCCCAACCATCGCGGACCCAGACCGGCACCACTTGGCCGGTGTCCTCCGGGTTCTCCAAACCGAAATGGAATTGGATTTCACGCGGAGTGCGGCTGACGCCTTGCTGGAGTCGAAGAGTCTTCAGCGATTGATCCACGGCGGCGCGCAGACGCGCTTTCCGTTCCGTCGAAACTGCTGAAACGTCCTGGCGAATCTTCGCGAGATGAGCGCGGAACTGATCGTCCCACTCGGCTGACTCGCGAGTCTGGAGATTGTATTCGTTGCCGTCGTGCAGGAGGACCGCGGCATCGACGAGTTCCTTCAAGACGGTGGGAAGCTCGTGACGGAGTTTGGCGCCATCGCTCACGAGGTTTTCGACCAGCAGGTCGGCGATCATTTCGTCGGTCGCACGCACGCCGGTGTCGGTGCCCTTGTCGCGGCTGAGCTTGCGGATGAGAAAAATCAATCCGCAAACGCGGGCCTTGAGTGAACCGCTGGGGGTGCCATCGTTTGCCAGTCGAAGGATGCGGTCGCTGATTTCGCGGGAAAGAATGCCTTGCTGCACCAGCGCCGTCTGTTGCTGGAAGAACATGAAGTCGGCCGGAACGACGTGGCCCAACACCTCCTCGGCCACTTGGCGAAGCGCCTCGTGGGTGATGCGAAGCTGGGTGCGGAGGAGAGAGCTGCTGCCCGTCGGATCCACCGCCCGGAGGGCTGCCTCCCAGAAGCGGCGGCGAGTCGGTAGAATCGGGTAGTCCGGCACGAGCCAGTCGCGGTCACGCGTGTTGGGGCCGATGCTGCTCTTCACGAGCTGGCGCTCGATCTCGCCGGAGTTTTTCTTCAAGTCGGCATCGAGAGCGCCGACGGCTTCGGGTCTTTTGGCGAGAAGCACCTTCCGCGTGACGGTCTCGACGTCGGAATCGGAAAGCTCGACGCGGATGGTGAAGCGGTCACGCAGCCATGCGAACTGTGGAGTATCGGTGCTTAGAGCGTTTTGGCCCGCGGCCACGACGAGGACGCGGGAGTCCATCTGTTTGTTGAGCGCCTCCGTTAGCTCGGTGACGGCGCGTGAGCGGTCTTTGTCGTCGCCGATGTAGTGCTGCACCTCGTCGAGGACGATGGCCGTGAGCGGAATCTCGCCCTTGCCCTGCATCCGAAGGACTTCGCGGGTGACCCGGATGAACTCGGGCGTGTCGAGGTCGGTCTGGTTGGGGAACTGGCTGCGGAGCAGTTCGCGGACCTCGCGGTCGTCGCCCAAGCCGGCATCGCAGGCGATGAGTGCCTTGCGCAGGTGCGGACTTACGTAGAGATCGGTGAGTTCGCGGCGGAAATCCCGTCCCGCGGCACGAACGTCGGCGACAAACTTGTCGTAATAACCCTTGTCGCGAAGGAACAGGCAGAAACGGGCTTGGTTGTAAGCGGACGGCAGACCGCAGCCACGAAAGATGATGCCCAGGACGGTGAGGCGTGCGTTCTCGCCCGAGCCTTCCGGCATGGTGCCGGACACCGCGAATACTCCACTTCCAGTTCGCCGCCCTTGGTTATCCAGCTCCTTAAAATCTGCGATAAGGTCGGAGGGTAGGTCCGGGGCGAGCGCGCGGGCGGTCGCACCATCAGAAAAACCGGTATTGATCCAAAGATGGCAGAGCATCTTGAGGAGGTGGGATTTTCCGGAGCCGTAGAAACCACTTACCCAAGCGGCGCGTTGCGCGGGGGAGCCGAGGTTGGTCAGGAACGAGCCAAGGACGCGTTCGAGACCGGCGGCATATTGGCCCTCGCAGACAAAGTGCTCCAGCTCGTAGCGGAGCATCGTGATGGCCCGAGCATCATCGGCGTCATTGATGATTCGCACCTGGCCATCGTTGACGAGGTTGGCGGTCTTGGGGTCGCGGCGGAACAACTCGTGGTTTTTCATGTGTAGCTTACCTCGTGCAGGGTGATGGGAACCGCCATGTAGCCCCAGCCGTCGCGGGCATCGAGGAGGTGGTAGACGTTTTTCTCGTGACTGCCGGGAAAGAAGAACACGATGCGGCCACGAACGCAGCCTTCGAGCTGCTTTTGGACGGAAGAGACGCGGGCGAATCCGAAGAGAGTGCCGACGCCAAAAACACCCACGACATCATTTGATTCAGCGCGGGCGAGGGTCTTGGCGATGCGATCGCCGACCCATGCAGTGAAGTCGGTATCGAGCTTCTGCCGGATGTCCTCCGGAAAGGTGAAATAATCCGCCGCGTAATCTTGAGCGCTCATCCAGTCAGCAAACGCCGAATCGAGGTCCACATCATGCCAACCATGGCCATGTCGGACGGCGGCTTGACGAAACAGGTCGCGCTTGGCGCGGAGGCGGCGCTCCTCCTCTTTCGGATAAACGACGAAAAGTGTTTTCTCGGGTGCCGCGAGGTGCTGCGTCCAGGGCAGCGACACGTGGTCCTCGAATCGTTTGGCGAGTTGTTCGATTCTACCCATGGGAGGCCATTTCGTTTTCCGCTTTGGTGAGGAAGTCGGGGAAGCCAATCTCGACGACGTCGCCCGATTGCCGGAAGCGCATGGCGCCCGCCGTCGACGCCCGCGTTGCCATGCCGGCGAGTGCTTCCGGTGTCGAATCCAAGGCTTCGCACCATAGGGTGCGAAGTAACCCCGTCCCGCGAAAACCCTGAAGATAGCCAAGGAAGAGGGCCATGGTGACTGCCGTCGGCGAGGGTTTTACTCGCTGCCGTTTTTTGAAGGTGCGGCCGACTAGGTGGCCGGATTGCGTCCAGCTTGCCGCAGTATTGCGAACGACCTTGTCGAGAATGTCCTCGTTGAGACGATTACCCGCGTGAATCCGCAGCACTTCGGTGGTCGCGTCACGGTCGAAGCTTTGGCCTTCGCGCAGCCCCAAAACTGTAGGCGCGGTGCTGCGAAGCAAGGGGTCACGTGCGAGCCCGCTCAAGAGGGCGAGCAGGGAATGGGCGTCCGGGTGGACAGGCCAGAGACGCTGGAGCACGCGAAAGATCGGAACCGTAGTATCAAGGGCGTAGAGTTCGGTAAGGCGTTGAGCGCTGATGCGGCGCGTCGAAGCGGTCGATTTCCTGAGAACATTGTTTTCAACGATGGCCCGAACGAATTCCTCGCGGGTAGCTCCTTGGCCAACCGCCGCCAGCAAGGCGGAAAGCTCGTCGAGCATGAGCGTGCGGCTGGTGTGGGTCCCGCTCTCGCCGGACTTGAATCCCAGTTGATCAGGGTATCGCGGGGCACTCATTTAGCCGGCAAGTTTGCCGGCTAATATTCGAATGTCAAGGGAGACGTTAGCTGACCTAAACATTGTCCGCCGTGGCGGACAATTCACCGGTTCCCGGAATCAACTCTCCCCAGTGTGTTATTCTGAGCGCAGCGAAAAATCCAATCGGACGAGCGCAGGCGGTCAGTGCGTCTTGTTTTACCTCCGTCAATCGTAGGCACCCGCTTGCGGGCGCTGTTGGGGCGCGCCCAAGCGCGCTGCCTACCGCTTCACCCTTCTATCTTTCGAGACCTCGAGGACATTCGCGGCCGGCGTTCGCAACCCGGTCACGGTGAAATTTCATCGTTTCGCCCTCCGAATCGGGCCGGGATGCGCACCCGGTTTGAATGGTGAACGGCCGTTCACCATTCAACGCCTATTTCTTTCCCTTGTTCCGGGTCAGCCCGGCCTCTTTCTTGATATTGTTCACCGTGGCGCCGGAAACGCCGAATTCCGCGGCGACCGCGCTCACCGTCTTGTCGGCCGCCTTGAGGGCCTTGACGATCTGGTCCTTCAACTCGGGGGTGATCCGCGCCCGTTTGCGTTTGCCCGCTTTCGCCGGCGCTTCGGCTTTTGCCCCGCTCCTCGGCGCGGCTTTCACGGGTTTTTCCGCGAACACGCCCTTGAGTGCGCCTATCAGGCGTGGCGAGGCAAAATCGGCGAGCGCCTTGATCAGGGCGTCAACCGATCCCAAGCCGACTTTTGCCGGCAATTCCGAGAATTGGGCCTGGCGGGCCGCTTCCAACTCGCGTTGGAGGGTTGCCAGTTCGGCCTGTTTCTTTGCGAGCGATTCCTGGAGGGTTTGAATATCGGGCATTTTTGTTTGTTGGGTTGCGTGGTTTGACGTGCTGAGGGTCGCTTCGTTGTTTCGAAGCCCGTATTCGACTAACCGGGAAATTCCAAACTCCAACAACGAAACGAGAATATTCGCGACGGCTGGTTTTTTCCATCGGGGAGGGCTCAATACATCGCCGCGTTCGTAGTGCGGCTCAGGCGCCGTTACGCTGCGCGGAGTTTTGACATATCGTATTCGACGTTCGCCGGTTCGTCGTGTTCAACACAAACTCGGTTCAGGGTTCAGTCCAAAACTCGCGCATAGGGTCGGTGCAGTCCGTGCGCGTGAGCCGCTACAAAATCCCGCCCGCCAGTCCGATTCCAACGAGGAACAGCATCGCCCCAACCAGCCGTTGCAGGCCTCTCATGGTGAGTTTCTTCAGGTACCGGTTGCCGATCAAGGCGCCGACAAATGCAGCCGCCATCGCCACACCGAGCAAACCGTAGTCGAACGGTTCCTGTGCCCGCATCCACTGCCGCGAATATAGCCCGAGCCGGCTTAGATCGATGAGACACGCGATAACGACGCCGCTGCCGATGAAAGCTTCTTTCGATAATCCTGCGCGCACGAGAAACGCCGAGCGCAATGCCCCTTGGTTGCCGGAGAGACCGCCGAAAAAGCCGCTCAGCATTCCGCCGAAAGGAAGCCACCGCGCATCAAATGATTTCTCGCGGAGCGCGGGCAATGATTCGATCAACGCGAACGCAACGAGCAGCAGCCCAATGACGAACTTGACCGGTGTTACGACCACCGTCCGGCCGGCCAATTCGTAATCGAACCACGGCGGCAAATCGGCGAGCACGCCGAGCGTCCATGCGCCGCCAAACGCCGCCACCATTGCCGGCAGACCGAACCGAAGGACGACCGCTTTCGCGGCGTGCCGCCCTACCAACACCACCTTGAACAGTCCATTCGCGAAGTGCACCACGGCGGTCATGGCGACGGCCAGCTCAACCGGAAAGAAAACAGCGAATGCGGGCAGGAGCAGCGTTCCCAATCCGAAACCCGAAAAGAACGTCAAACCTGACGCAAGAAATGCGGTCGTGCAGATGACGAGGTAGATCACAGGCCGAAGGACGCCGCCACTGGACATGCAATTCGTCACACTCTTCAACACGGCCACCGCTTGCAACCATCCGCCTGGTCGGAATCGCTCTGCGCGATCATACGCTCTATCGCGCACCTAATCGCCCGCCGCGAAGCGCAGCGCGTATTGCGCCTGGTTGTAGTCAACGACCGTCGCCAGATAGTCGCGCCGGGCGCGGGTCAGCTCCTCTTCCGCCTGCAAATCCTCCAGCACCGCGCTCACGCCGGTTTCACGGCGCTGGCGCGACAGGCTGGCGGTCTGGTCGGCGGCCTCGAGGGTTTTTCGCGCCAGGGAAATTTGTTCCCCCAGCGCGCGCAGCCGGGTGTGTTGCTCGACCACCTGGCGACGGATGGCATCGCGGGTCTTCTCCAGCTCGAGCTCGACCTGGCGTTCGCGCGAGGCGGTCTCGCGCTGCCGGTTCTTGTCGAAAAGTCCGCCCGGGCCGACGCGCCAGCTGACGCCGAAGGAGTAGTCGCCGCTCAGATCAAAATCGTGTCCGATCGCCGTGGAACCGGGACCGCCGCCGAGACCGCCCATCGCGGCCTGGGCGCCGAGCGTGGGAATCCACGGACCTTGCGTGGCCGCGCGCCGCGAGGTGCGGGCTGCCTCCAGGCGGGCGGCGGACTCGTCGAGCTCCGGCCGGCGGGCAAGGGCGCGGGAAACCAGCGCGGCGAGGTCATCGTCAGGGGCGGCGACGGCCATGGGCGCGAGTTCGCTGTCGACCGGTGCCAGGTCGATCGACGGGTCGAGGCGCAGGATTTCGGCCAGGCGGACGGCGGCTACGCGCTGCTCGGTGCGTGCGCGCACAAGAGTCAGCTCGGCGCGCTCCCGGGCGGCAAGGACGCGGGTGGCATCCCCCTTGAACGTAAGGCCGGCGTCGGCGGTGGCAGCAATCTGCTCGGCGTGACGGCCGGTGATGCGCGCGGCTTCCTCTGCCGCAATGACCGCGGCGCGGGCCCGCGCCAGATCGAAATAGCCCGAGGCCGCGCGGTAGGTGACTTCGCGCTGCCGGCCGGCGAGCGCGGACTCGTTGGCCCGCACGATCTGACGCGCCACGAGGTTCTGATAATAGGTCTCGCCCAGATCCACCTGCGCGTTGATGGCAAGGCCGACGGAAAGCGACTGCTTGTCGGCATCGAGAATCGGGCCGTTGACCGCCTGGATGTTTTCCTCGTGCCGCCGGACCGCAATCGAGGGCGCAATCCATGGGAAATAACGCGCGCGAGCGGAATCGCTGGCGGCGCGCGCCTCCACGACTTTTTCGCGCGCGATTTCAACGTCGAGATTGCTGGCACCCGCAAGCCGCAATGCCGTGGACAGATCGATCGTGCCAGGCGCCGAAGCGGCCGGCTCGGCCCCAAATGCGACGCCCACGGTGAATGCCAGGAGGATGAAGGCAGGGTGTTTCATCGGCTCTCAACCACTTTCACCGGCTGGCCCGGGGCGAGCGCGAGTTTGCCGACGAGAATCACCGCCTGACCCGCCTCGAGTCCCTTCAGGACTTCGACGTGCTCGCCGTCGTTGAAGCCGACCGTAAGCGGAATTTTCTGCGCCTTGCCGTCGGCCACCACGAACGCGGAGGCAGCGGCCCTTTCCATGACCAACGCCCCGGCCGGGATGAGCAGGGCATCCCGGTGGCGTTCGACGCCGATCCGCACCTTGGCATACATGCCGGGGCGCAATTCGCCGCCCGGATTGGGAATGTCAGCCTCGACGAGCATCGTGCGCGTGGCTTCGTCGAGCACGTAACCGAACCGGGTGACGCCGCCGGAGTATATTTTTCCAGGAATGCCTTCAACGGAGACTTTCACCGGCTGATCGACCTGCACCCGGGACGCTTCGAACTCGGGCACCGGCAGGTACACCCGAACGACGGAAAAATCCATCAGGGTGAAAAGCGCGG
Organism: Verrucomicrobiota bacterium; assembly: GCA_016209255.1. Classification (GTDB taxonomy): domain Bacteria; phylum Verrucomicrobiota; class Verrucomicrobiia; order Opitutales; family Opitutaceae; genus ER46. Next base: position 4,654 of record JACQWL010000354.1, on the reverse strand, counting down.
CATTTTGCGCCGAGCCTCCCGCCGACGGCGCGGCGACGAACGCGCCGGGATCGGCGAAGCGCATCGTGATCGTTCCCGCAAAGGGCGCATTGATTTGGCAATACTTCAGCAGCGTTTCCACGCGGTCGAGATTCGCCTGGGCAATCCGGACCCGCGCCTTCGCCTCGTCGACCGCGCTGGGGGTGATTAAATCAGGTGACTTGGAAAAAGCGGTGTTGACGCGCTGGGCGGCGGCCTCAGCCACCTCGACTTCCGCACGGTAACGCGTCTGCTCGGCGATCAATTCGGGCACCTCGATTTCGGCGAGCGGCTGGCCGGCGCGGACCCGATCGCCCTTGTCGACGGCGACCGATTTCAGATAACCGGCGATTTTCGGATAGAGCGTCGCTTGCAGATTGGCGCGGAGAGTGCCGGGCAGCGTCACGTAACGATGAATTTCGCCGCGCTCGGGTCGCGCGGTCCTGACCTCGGCCGGACCCGCAGGGGTTTGCGCACCCAACGGTAGCGCTGCGGCAAGCCCGAGAAACAGCACGCTCAGAGGTCGCGCGACGGGGGTGACAAATCGAATGTTCATGTAAGTCGAAGGGAGTGCGGGGTGAGCGGGGGAAGAGAGATTCAATTGTGCCCAACGGGTGAGACGAAATGCCCGCTCAGCGGGTCGTCAGGATCGAGCGAACGTGAGCGCGTGCTGGAGCGTTTCCGAATGAGAGCGAAGAAGGCCGGCAACACAAACAGCGTTGCGACGGTCGCCACGGCGAGCCCGCCGACAACGGCGCGACCAAGAGGAGCCGACTGACCACCGCCACCTTCGGCGTGGATTCCGAGCGCCATCGGCGTCATGCCGGCGATCATCGCCAGGCTCGTCATCAGGATCGGACGCAGCCGGCTTTGCGCACCATCGACGGCGGCGGCGAGTGCATCGCCACTCTGAATACGGCTGCGCTCGGCAAAGGTCACGAGCAGGATGGCATTGGCCACCGCGACGCCGATGGTCATGATAGCACCCATGGCAGACTGGATGTTCAAGGTCGTGCGGGTGAGCCAGAGCGTGAGGACCACCCCCGCGAGCACGGCCGGGAGCGTCGAAACCACTACAAACGCCAGTTGCAGGGACTGAAAATTGGCTGCGAGCAGGAGGAAAATCACGATGACGACAACGATAAGGCCCGCTTGGAAACCATTGAGGAGTTCCTGGAGCGGCACGATTTGGCCGCGTTGCGCGACAGCCGTGCGGGCGTCGGCCGGTGCTCCCACGTCGGCAATCGCGGCTGAAATCTGCCGCGCCACGGTGCCAAGATCAGCGCCTTTGATGTTCGCGGTGATACTGACGACGCGGGCCATGTTGTAGCGTTCGTAGGTCCCCACGGCGGTGCCGGGTGTAACCGTCGCGACATTGCGCAACAGCACCGATGCCCCGCGGGAGCTCACGGGAACGTTTTGGAGATCTTCAATCGAACTTTCCCGTTGCGGAATCTGCACCTGCAGATTGTAGCTGACGCCGGAGTTCGGGTCGGACCAGAAGTTGGCAACGGTGAAACGACTCGAGGTCGTGGCGGCCACGAGAGAACGGGCGACGTCGCTCACACGAACGCCGAGCAATCCGGCGCGCTCGCGGTCCACGTTCACGTCCATGGTCGGAAAATCGAGCGCCTGCGCAATCTGCACGTCGCGCAACGTCGGAATCGTTTTCAGTTTCTCATACAGCTTGTCGGCGTGCGCCTTGCTCGCAGCGAGACTCGGGCCTGAAACCGCAACTTCGATGGGTGTGAACGACCCGAAGCTCATCACGCGATTGATGATATCGGCGGGCTCGAAGGAAAACTTCACGTCTGGCAACTCGCGCGCAAACACGGTGCGGAGCCGCTCGGCGAGATCGTCCGTATCAAGCTCACTGTGGGACTTCAACTGGATGGCGAGCCATCCTTCCTCGGGGCCGCCGTTCCACTGGTGAATGAGATTTACCGGATAATTCGATGCGTGCACGCCGACGAGCCCGATGGTCATCGCGATTTTGTCGCGTCCTGCCTCTTGGGCGACGAGGTCGAGCACCGTTTTGCCGATGACTTCTGTTATATCGAGCTTCGTTCCGGTGGGGGCGCGGAATCGAATCGCCATCTGGCCGGTGTCGACCTTCGGAAAGATTTCGAGCCCCAATTGCCGGCCGAAAAACCACACGACTCCGACCGAAGCGACGATGTAGGCAATCACCACCACCCAGCGGGCTGCAACCACACCGCGCAACACGCGCGCATAGGCGTTTTGAAACCGCGCGAATGCCGTGTGCGTGTGCTCGGCCCTGGCGAGATCCCCCTTGCGGTGCGCGCGCACGGTCCAGATGCTCAGCACCGGCACGAGCGAGGCCGAGAACGCAAATGCCGCAATCATCGAGAACCCAACCGCGAGCGCCATCGGCATGAAGAGCGCCCGAGCGGCGCCCGTCATGAATAGGGCTGGAATGAACACCGCGAGCACGCACAACATCGCGATCAGCAGCGGCAGCATGACCTCACGCGTGGAATCGGCCACCGCGCGCGCGACGCCTTTGTGCATGGCCAGATGCGTGTGAATGTTTTCGATCGCGACGGTCGACATGTCGACGAGAATGCCGACCGCCAGCGCCAGCCCGCCGAGCGTCATCAGGTTGATCGTGTATCCCATCACCCACAACGCCGTGACCGCAAAGAACAGCGACAGCGGAATGTTGATGACCACGATGAGCGAACTCCGCCAGTCGCGCAGGAAGAGCAGCACCATCAGGCCAGTGAGGACCGCGCCGAGCATGCCTTCTCCGGTGACGTCATTGATCGCGCGAACGACCGCCGGCGACTGGTCGAACTCGAAGGAAACTTTCACGCCCTCCGGCAGCACGCTCTGGAACTTGCCGATGTTCGCCTTCACGAGCCGGACGACCTCGAGCGTCGAGGCGTCCGCGCGCTTGGTCACCGGGATATAGACCGTGCGCAGGCCGTTCGCGAGGGCGTAGGACGTGGTGATATCGGAGGCGTCCTCGACCTTCGCCACGTCGCGCACGAAGACCGCGCGTCCATCCGCCGTGCGCAGCGGCACGGCTTCGAGGTCCTTGATGTTCTTGACGACGGAGTTGATCGGCACGATCGGGTATTTGTCGCCGAGGATCATGTTGCCCGAGGGGCTGATCAGGTTGCCCTGCGACATCGCCTGCACGATCTCATCTGGCGACAGGCCATACGCGCGCATCCGCTCCGGGTCGACGTTGACGACGATCGAGCGCGCGCTGCCGCCGAAGGGCGGCGGGGCGGAGACGCCGGGCAGCGTGGCGAAGAGCGGCCGGACGCGGTTCAGCGCGGCGTCCTGCATTTGCCCCAGCGTGATGTTCGGGTTATCGGTCGAAAACACCAGATAGCCCACCGCGACGCTGCCGGCATCGAAACGCATCATGAACGGACCCGGCGTGCCCGCGGGCATGAAGGCACGGGCGCGGTTCACATACGCCACGACTTCCGACATCGCGGCCGACATGTCCGTGCCAGGGTGAAACTGCAGCTTCATCACCGACGCGCCCTGGATCGACTTCGACTCCACGTGCTCGATGCCCGTGATGTAGAGGAAGTGATACTCGTAGTAATACGTCAGGTAACCCTCCATCTGTGCGGGATCCATGCCACCGTAGGGCTGCGCCACGTAAATCGTCGGAATGCCGAGCGGCGGGAAGACGTCCCGTGACATCTTCTTGATCGCCATCAACGCTCCGAGCGTCACGGCAACAACCAAAACAACAACGGTGAGGGGGCGACGCAGGACGAGTTGAAGAAAATTCATGCAGGGGGCGGCAGAGAGTGGGCGCGTGCTGAGACGGAGAAAGCGGCGATTGGTGACGAATTATTTTTTGCTGGCAAGAAATTCTTTCGACGCCGGGCGAATTATCCGCGCCAAATTCGTCATTGCATTACGGCCGCCGTAAACTAATGCCGGAAACCATGCCGAACGAGCCGCTCGAACGCGAAATTCTCCGACCCCTGTGGAAAGTGCACATCCTCTTTCACGCGCAGGAGGGTCCGATCGTCGGGCACTGGATGCTGGAGGAGCTCCGCGAGCACGGCTACCGGGTGAGCCCGGGCACGCTCTATCCGCTGCTGGAGCGGATGGTGCAACTCGGCTGGCTCGAGCGGGTGGGAGCCAAGGGCCGGCGTGCGCCCAAGGATGGCCGGCCCTATCGCGCCACCGCGGCCGGCCGGCGCGCCCTGCGCGAGGTCGAGGCTCGCCTGCGCGAACTCATCCGCGAGGTGCACGCCGCCCGCAAGCGCTGAACCGCCGCTCCTGCGATCATGAAGATCCGCTTTCCCTCCGCCACGACCGCCCCCGCGGCCACCCTGCTTATCCGGCTGATGGTCGGCGGAGTATTTCTCTCGGAGGGCATGCAAAAATTTCTTTTCGCCGCCGAGGTGGGCGCGGGATGCATTTCGTGGGACGCGCGTCGCGCGTTGTGCACCGGCGATCGCGGACGGCCAATTCCGGCTTTCGCCATGCCCGCTGCGCTCGCCGAAATCGCCTGGTCGTTTCTTATGCTGATCAGCTGTCCCAAATTCATTCCCTGCATGAAAACTACCCATGCCGCCACGCCGGTCATCCTCAGCGTCGGACTGCTCCTGCTCTCGTTCGGTGGCATCGCTCGCGG
>JACQWL010000353.1 GCA_016209255.1 Verrucomicrobiota bacterium | reverse complement strand
CGGCCGCTCGCGACCAACGCCCGCAAATCGGCGTTCGTCGCCGCCACCATCCGGGCGTCGATCGCGAGCATGCGGTTGCCACCCACGCGGCGGATCGTGCGATCTTCGACCGCCTTCAGAAGCTTCGCCTGAATCCCCAGTGACAAACTCGGCAGCTCGTCGAGAAACAACGTGCCCCCTTCCGCCGCTTCGAGGAGCCCGATCCGCGCTTCCTTCGCATCGGTGAACGCACCGCGCTCGTGCCCGAAGAGCTCCGATTCGGCCAGGTTTTCCGGCAGCGCGGAGCAATTGACCTCGACGAGCGGCTCGTCCGCCTGCGGTCCGCGACGATGCAGCCACCGCGCGAGTGTCGTCTTGCCCGTGCCCGTTTCGCCCTCGATCAAGACCGGCGGCAACGGCCCCTGGGCGCGCCGATCCGCGGCAATGATTTTTTCGAGCTGCTTTTCGATCCCGCCCAACGCCGACCCGAAAAAGAACGACTGCGCACTCTCAACGGTCTGCTCGCGGCGGTGCTGCTCACCGCGTTTCGCGCTGCGATCCCGTCGCGCGCGCGCCAGCCGCACGCCAAGCTCGTCGAGCTCGAACGGTTTCACCAGGTAGTCGGCCGCTCCGAGCTGCATCGCCTCGACGGCCCCCGCGACGCCGCCTTCCGCGGTCATGACCACGATCACGACGCTCGCCGGAATTACTTTTTCTTTCAAAAGCGACAGGCTGCGCCCGTCCGGCAGATTTACGTCGAGCAACGCGAAATCGAGATCGAGGTTCCGGACCACCTGCTTCGCCTCCGCGAGCGTCCCGGCCGTTGTCACCTCCACACCCAGTCGGGCGAGGTGTGCGGCGATCCGGCGCCTCAGCAGCGCTTCGTCCTCGAGCAAAAGAAGGCTCGCCCCCGACAATTTCATGCCCCGGGACGCTGTCCGTTGCCCTTGCCGTGACGCAATCCGCAAATCATCCGTTCGCGGTCCAGGGTGGGGTGGCAGGGCGGTCTGCGGTCATGCGAATGAGGCCGTGCCCCCGGAGCAGCGTGTTCCGGCGGACGTGAAGCTCGATTGCCTGGGCGTGACTTACCCCGGCACGCGGCGTTACCGGCCGCACGAGAAAGTCGAAGCGCGGCCGTTGTGCTAATGTCGATCCGGATCGACACGTCTGCGACGATTATGAAACCGCAACGTGCGCGTGATTCATTCGTGCTCGTAATCGTGCTCGTGCTCGACCGGTGCGATTATGAGCACGATTACGAGCAAGATTACGAGCACGAAGGATCCTGTTGTTGCCGCCGCGTGCCGCAGTGCGGGATGGGACCCGTACGGAGAGGATCGTGCGGGCTGACTGACGCGGAGGAAACTCGATTCTCCGGGCGGGGTCGAGCGAGGACCCGAGGAACGCGTTCACTTCGCCTCGCCCGGCTGGCCGCCGGTCCGGCCGAAGCGATGGTACTTTGATTCATACCGGCGCTGCATTTCCCCGGCGCGCCATGCCAGAAACTTTCGTTCCTCTTCGTCCCGCTCCGCCGGCTTGCTCGCAAGCGGAGCGGGAATGACGATGTCCGCGAACGCGATCGACTCCGGCTCCCGCTGAACCACGGCCACGTTGCCCTCGCTGACGATCAGGCTCACGCCGACGTTGGCCTCGATGACCGGAAGGCCGTTCTCGCGGGCCCGGCTCAGCACGGCTTCGTCCTGCGACTCGGACTTGGAGCCGAAGGAGGGGATCACCAGGAACTGCGCGCCGTCCAGCGCCGGAATCCGGGCCAGCGCGGGATTCCAGCGATCGTTGCAAATCAAAATGCCGCAGCGGCCGAACGGCGTGTCGAACGCCCGGCTCTGCGCGCCGAGACGGTTGAACCACCAGCCGGGATGGTAGCCCTCGGCAAACTGCATCTTGCGGTACTTGCCGCGGATCGCCCCGGCGCCGTCGATGAACACCGCGGTGTTGAACACGTCCGCCGAAACTTTTTCCGCGAAGCCGAAGACCAGGCAGAGCTCGAGCGCCTTGGCGAGGGTTTGAAACCGCTGGATCACGGCGTGATCGACCGGGAGCGCGACGTCGTGCATCCGGGCGACCGGAATCTCCCCCGCCAGCATCTGGTTGACCACATAGCCATCCAGCGCGCCCTCGGGCGCCACCGCAATCTTCGCTCCGCCCGCGGTGGCCTGCCGGAACGCCTGCTCCAGCCGATCGGCGTTGCCGGGGAGATCGAGTTTCCGGGGAACGAAGGAAATCGCCGCGACGCGCACGCGTTGACCGGCGGCCGGCGGGTCGGCCGTCGCACCGGCCGGGATGGTGGCGAGAAAAAGCGCGCCCAGGGTGGTGAGGAGCTTCGCGCGGCGTGGGAGGTTCATTGGGGTTGGCGGGGCCGATTCGGCGCAGATTCGGCAGTTCGTCACAGAAGTCCTGATGCGGCGCCGCCGCGTGCCTAACCCAGATCTATCGAAACGCGGAGCGCGCGGAGCACGCGAAGGACCAAACGACTCTCCGCGATCTCCGCGTCCTCCGCGTTTAAGACCTGCACGGGTCATTACGATAAACATGCCGGTCATTTCCAAACCCTTCAATCCTTTGGCCCACGGAACACACGGAATACACGGAAGAAGCTTAACCGCCTTTGGCAACGCCGAAGGCGACCAGGGATTTGGTTTCTGTGTATTCCGTGTGTTCCGTGGGCAATGATCTCTCCGTTCCTTCGGTTGCGGCTCCGCCGTGCTGGGTGGCTGTGGTTCAATGGTCCATGGATTGCAGGATTCAGTACCGACCGGGGGCAGTGGGTGAATATTTGGCCTGTTCACGACGAGTTTTGGCGTTCAAGGACTCTGGACCCGCGCTCCCCAACGGCCGCTCATGCCACCGGCAGGCCGCTCGCACGCAGGATCGTTTCCTGCACCGCGAGGTCGTGGGCGGGCGGCCACTCGAACTTCTTTTCGCCGCGGATGACCTGCGCGAGGTCGGCGAAGTCGGCTTCGTAGCGCGGGAGGGCCGGCACCTTCACGTCTTGATAACCCTTCTTGAACTCCCCGCGGGCCTCCGCGAGCGCGAGCCGCAGCACGGGTGGTTCCAGCGGCCGGATATCGACCGTGCCGGCGTCGCCGCACACGACGAAGTGCCGCCGCGCCTGACCCACCACCTCCACCAGCGAGCTGCGCACAGTCACGAGGGCGCTCGGGTATTCGAGCGTGGCGAGCTGGTTGTCCAGCAGGTCGTCCGGGAAATTCCCGGAGTGGCAAGCGTGGGCGGTGACCTGCCGCGGCGGACCGAGCAGCGTCACCGCGGCGTCGATCACGTGGCCGCCCAGTTCGAACATGGTTCCGCCGCGATACGGCAGCAGCTTGTTCCGTTCGCCCGCGCCGATGGCCTTGCCGATGACGGTCTCAATGGAAAAGATCTTTCCCAGCCAGCCCTCGCGCGCCGCCTGGAAGCAGAATTG
>JACQWL010000349.1 GCA_016209255.1 Verrucomicrobiota bacterium | reverse complement strand
GGCTCGACGGAGGCCGCGTTCGCAGATTTCAACTCCAGCGCGATCATGAACTTCGCCGGCAAAATCCATCATCGGCTCGCCTTCATCGGTGATATTTTTGCCGCCGCGCCCATGCTCGTGTCCGCCGGCGTGGCTGCCATCTTCCTGCTTGCGCTCGCGCGGGCGCGGGCCGCCGCCCGCCGCCATTTGCAACCGCCACTTTGACGTTTGTTGTTTATCCCGAAATCGACCAACCTGGCGCCATGCTATCGGTTTTCCCTGAGTCCAACGGCGGTTTTTTTTCCGGCCCCTGGCTCGTTCCTGCGCCAACGCCAGTCGCCACGCCGGCCGCCCCATGACCTTGAATCCCGGTCCGGTTCCTGTCGTCGCCCTGGTCATTCCCGTCTTCAACGAAGAGCCGGTGATCCCCGAGCTCTGCGCGCGGCTCACCGCGCTCTTCGACGGCGGCCACGGCTGCACGTGGCGCGCCGTGCTCGTCGACGACGGCAGCCGCGATCGCTCGGCCGAGCTCCTCCGCGCGCAGGCGGCGCGCGACCCGCGTTTCGAGGTGATCGAACTGTCGCGCAACTTCGGGTTTCAAAGCGCGCTCGCCGCCGGCCTCACCCAGGCGCGCGGCGCCGACGCCGTCGTGACGATGGACGCCGACTTGCAGGATCCCCCGGAGGTCATCCCGGCGCTGGTCGCGGCGTGGCGCGGTGGCGCCGAGGTGGTCCGCGCCACGCGGCGTTCGCGGGCGGAAACCGGCATGCGCCGCGCCGGCTTCGATCTTTTTCACACGGTTTTCCGGCACTTGTCGGATTTCCCGATCGAGCCCAACACCGGCACGTTCGGCCTGCTCGGGCGCGACGCGATCGAGGCGTATCAACAACTCCCCGAGCGGCACCGCTTTTTTCCCGGGTTGCGCGCCTGGATCGGTTTTCCCTCCGCCGACGTACACTACGACCGGCAGGAACGCGCCGCCGGCCAGCCGCAGCAGACGTTCCGGCGGCTCGTGCGCTACGCCCTGGACGGGGTGTTCAGCTTCTCCCACATGCCGCTGCGGATGCTCACCTACGCGGGGATCTTCGTCGCGTTCATGGGGTTTGCGGCCGGCCTGTTCTTCATCCTGTGGCGGTTGTTCCGGTTCGAGCAATCGCCCACCGGCTTCACAACGCTGGCGGCGCTCATCACCTTCCTCGGCGGCGTGCAGCTGATCGGCATCGGCGTGCTCGGCGAATATCTCGGCCGGATGTATGACGAGGTGAAGCAGCGGCCGCTGTTCGTCGTGAAGCGCCGCACCGTCGGCAAGCGATGAACCTGCTGCGCTGGCTGCCCATCGCGCTGCTCGGCGCGATTCTCGCCGTCGCCGCCGGCAGCCTGCTGTTCTCGACGTTCATGATGTATGACGACGAGGGCTACGTGCTCTTTTCGTTGCAGGAATTCATCACGGGGGGCGGGCTGTACGAACGGATCTACAGCCAGTACGGGCCGTTTTTTTTCCTGTTCAACCAGGGCCTGCATTTCGCCGGCCTGGAGTTCACCAACACCGGCGGCCGGCTGCTCACGCTGATCTACTGGCTCGCCACGACCGGTCTCTGCGGTGCGCTGGTCTGGCGGGCCACGCGCTCGACCGCGGCGACGGTGTTCACGCTGGGCGGCGTGTTTCTCCACCTGTGGCCGATGGTCAGCGAGCCCTCGCACCCGGGCGGTTTCATCGTGTTCGCCACCGCGGCCATGGCGTGGTGCGGCGTGCAGTGGAGCGAACAGCCGCGCAAGCTCGCCGCGGCCGCGGGACTGATCGGCGGCGCGCTGCTGCTGACGAAAATCAACGTCGGGGTCTTCCTCGTCGCCGGCGCCGGCACCTGGTGGGCGCTGCAGGCGGACCTACGCGTGCCGCCTTTCCGCGTCCGGGCCTGGCTGGTGGGCGGCGCCATGGCGCTGCTCCCTGTGGCGCTGATGCGCGGCCAGCTCGGCCAGAACTGGGTGGTCGTATTTGCCCTGGTGGTCGCGAGCGCGGGCGCCGGCACCGTCCTGGCCGCGGCCAGCGCCACGCGCGCGGCCCCGCCGACGACCGGCTGGCGCGACCTGCGGCTGGCGCTCGGCGTGGGCGCGCTGGTGGCGTTGGTCACGGGCGGCGCCATCGTCGCCCAAGGCACCTCGCCGCGCGGCTTGCTCGAGGGCGTGTTGCTCGGCCCGCTGCGCCACCCCCAGGTTTATACCGCGTTCGTGAAGTGGCGCGGCGGTGCGATTCCGCTCGCACTCGGCTCGCTCGCGTTCGCCCTATGGGCCGTCACGAGGCCGTCGGCCATGGTCCGGCGCGTCGTCGCCACCGGCCGGACAGTCGCGGCCGTGGTGTTTTACGTTTCGCTTACCGTGACGCTGGTGGTCATCCTCGCGAAAGAACATGGGTGGTATGACGCCGTGGAGTTCTATGTGCGGTTGAACGCGAAGCTGCCGCTCGACCCCCACGCGTTTGCGCTGTCGTACGCGTTGAGCACCGTCTGGTGGTTTGTCCTGCCGATCGGTGGCGACCGCGCGACGCAGCCGGCGCGGACCTGGCTCGCACTGCTGCTCGTGCCCCAGGCCCTGCACGCGTTTCCCGTCGCCGGCAGCCAGATTAGCTGGGGCACGTTCTTGTGGGTTCCTCTCGCCGCGATTGGCGTATACGACGCGGCGAGAGTGCTGGCCCCGGAGGGGGCAACGACCCGCCGGCGGCTCGTGGCGATCGCCGCCGCGGCCATGACGATCGCCACGACGGTCAACGGCGGGTATTACGTCTGGCTCGGCCTCACGCGGCTGCGCACGAGCGACTCGCTGGGGCTGCCCGGCGCCGGCGCGCTGCGGTTGCCGGAGAATTTCACCACCACGCTGCGGGCGCTGGCGCAAAACACCACCGTCCATGCCGACATGGTGTTCAGCCTGCCGGGCATGCACAGCTTCCATCTCTGGACCGACGTGCCGCCCCCCACCTCGATCAACGCCACCCACTGGTTCACGCTGCTCTCGCCGGCGCAGCAGGAGGCGATTCGCGCGCGGCTCGCTGGCGCGCCGCGTTCCTGCGTCATCGTGCAGCGCAACGTCTACGATTTTCTGGTGCGCTCCGGCATCGCCACCGAGAGCCCGCTCACCGTCTGGCTCAAGGCCAATTACGAACCGGCGTTCGAGCTTGAAACGTACGAGTTCTGGGTGCGGAAGGGCCGCTCCATCGCCGCCCTCGGCACCGCGACCGCGCGGGAAGCCGCGCCCGGCGTTGCCCCGCGCTACCAGCTTTCCCTCACGCTGGCGGCCGCGGCCCTGACCGGGATCACCGCGATCGAGCTCGCCCGCTTCGACGACGCCATCACCGTGCCGGTCACGTCGTGGACAAACGCCGACGCCCGGCTGACGGTCACGCCGCTCAACTCGGCGGGCCGGCCCGCTGGCGCGCCGCGGCCGGTCACGTTTCCTTTCTCCGCGTCGGGCCTCGTGAGAATCGAATTGGTGACGGACCGTTTTCCCGCGGGCTTCCCGACCGGCCATGGCGTGCTCTGCCTGCGGGACGCCGCCGGCCGGCGACTCGCCGAGGCGCGCTTCGTGCAGTAATGCTAACGCGGCGCAGTCCCAGACCGTTCTATCCGCCGAGGCCATCGGAACTCTGGGGATAACGAACTGGGTGGCGGCCCGCCTTCGCCGAGCTACAGCGTGGCAAGCAAGCGCCTCGTTAGTAAGGTCCGCTGCGCGGACCCAGGAGTTTGGCCATTCTTCCGAGCGCCAAAGGCGCGTCATCCTTCAGCCCAGGCCAACGGCCTGGGTTTGGAGCAAAAAGGTCGGTCCGGCCTGAAGGGCCGGGACATCGGCCCTGCATGATCGGGAACGAACCATGACACCGCGTATCACGCGGCTCCGCCTCGGACATTGAAAATCTCGGACGGTCAAAAAACGTGACCTGTTTGCAACGAGTTTTGGAGTTCACGGAGTCCAGGCTGCCTTTTCCGCCTCGACGGAGCCCGGTCATCCAGGAGCTGCCGGAAAATTACGATCCCATGTCTAATTTTCACCGCGTTTCAGACTGACAGCCGCCGGGCGCTCCGCACACAACTGGGGCACGCAATCCCCGCGCAACATTCCAACCCGGCGGCTGATCGGCCTCGACATCGGCGGCACCAAATGTGCCGTTGCCGTCGAAACCGCGCACGCGGTCGCGCCCGCCGCCGATCAGGGCGATGCGTTGGCGCTCGCGCTGTGGGCGGAAGTTGGCGCGCGAGAAGAAATAATGGTTGAGCAAAGCCGACGCACCCCACGCCGCGGCCGAATCGGGCGCGAGGTCGGTGGCGCGTTTGAGAATATTCTCGGCCAGCGCGAATTCGTTGCGGCCGGAATCGGGATCGTAGATCAAATCGCGCGCCCGCACGATCAGCGACGATGTTTCGTCAGATTTCGCGGGTGCGGTCGTTGGGCGTTAGATGCAAAGAATTGAGCGTTGAGCGTTTTTCCACCGCTCCTCATTTCGACGGCGGGAATTCGCAGGGCACGGGTTGCCGGCCGTGGCGCCGGTAGACCGTAAAATCGGCCCGGTCCACCGTCCAGATTTTGCAGCGGGCGGTCAGCTCGGTCATGCGCAGGAGGCAGGCGTCCGCCAAATCGATCTCGCGGTCGGCGTACTTGGCGCAAAGTTCAAGCAGCCGTGGCAGTTCGGTCGCAAAATCAAAATCGGGATCGAGCACCAGATCGCCGTTGACAAGAAGCCCCAAGACGCCGCGAGGCGACCCCAGCACCCAAGCGGTCTCCAGCACGACGGCCTCGCACGTATGGAACGGCGCGTGAGTTCGCAGCGCGGCTGTCGCCCAATCGTGGTCGCGATCCCGGGCATCGGCTGCTGCCACCAGCAAACCCGTGTCAGCGATTCTTTTCACGTTTTGCGCGAAGTCGTGTGCGAACAAGCTGGCGCACCCGCTTGTTGGTGTAGGGCCCCAGGTCCAGATTCGCCGAACCGATAAAATCCTCAGAGGCAAATTGCCGCCGGGTATCGCCGCGGCCCTGGCTCACGTCGCGCTCAATCAAATCGCGGACATATTTGCCGCGGTCGAGTCCAAGTTCGGCGGCACGGGCGGCAGCCTTGGCGAGCAAGGCTGGCTTGATGCGCAAGGTGATCATTGGTGTCATACGACGCGGTATTACGGACAGGATCCAGACCGCGTCAAGCGTACCACCGTCCCGATGTTCAGTACATTTCAGACTGACATCCACCCGGCGCCCGGCACACAACAGGTTCACGAAACCGCAGCGCCACACACCAAAGCCGCAGCTCATCGGCCTCGACATCGGTGGCACCAAATGTGCCGTCGCCGTCGAGACCGCGGACGGAGGCGTCGCGGAGGTGGCGCGCTTTTCGACGGGCGGGCCGCAGGAGACACTGCCGCGTCTGGCGGTGGAAATCGAACGGCTGCCGATCGCAGGTGAACGGATTTTCGGCGTGTCGTGTGGCGGGCCGCTGGATGCGGCGCGCGGGGTGATTCTTTCGCCGCCCAATCTTCCGGGCTGGAACCGCGTCGCGATCGCCGGGGAACTGACCGCGCGTTTCGGCGGCCGGGCGTTTCTGATGAACGACGCCAACGCCTGCGCCCTGGCCGAGTGGCAGTCCGGCGCGGGCCGTGGGTGCCGCAGCATGATCTTTCTCACCATGGGCACCGGGATGGGCGGCGGCCTCATCCTCGACGGGCGGCTCTACGCCGGCGCCACGGGCGACGCCGGCGAAGTGGGCCACCTGCGGCTCGCACCGGACGGTCCGGTGGGTTTCGGCAAGGCCGGTTCGTTCGAGGGTTTTTGCTCCGGCGGGGGCATCGCGCAACTCGCCCGCGCCCGCGTGGCCGCGCATGCGGGTGACTCGTTGCTCAAGAAACTCCCGCCCGCGGAACTCACCGCGCACGCGGTCGCGCACGCCGCCGATCGGGGCGATGCCCTGGCGCTCGCGCTCTGGGCGGAGGTTGGCACGCGCCTGGGCGAAGGCCTCGCGCTGCTCATCGACGTGCTGAATCCCGAGCGCATCGTGATCGGCAGCATTTACGCCCGTTGCGAACGCTTCATCGCACCGGCGATGCGGATCGCGCTCGGGCGCGAAGCGCTCGGCCCGGGTGTCGCCGCTTGCAGGATTGTCCCCGCCGCGCTCGGCGATGCGCTCGGCAGCCATGCCGCACTCGCGATTGCCCGCTACCACTTATCCGCCATCGATCCATGAAGGCCACGCGCAGCACGTTCCTCATCGTGTTCGCGCTGGCAGATTTCCTGAACGCGTTGCGGCTGGGCGCGGGCGCAGCGGGTGGTCCAGCCTCAGCCGTAACGATGCAGTCGAGATGTAGGGGCGTCGCTTGCCGACGCCCGGCCTACGACGTGGAAACGGGCGTCGACAAGCGACGCCCCTACACTCACCAAATGGTTGCACGGCTCAACGGGTGAACGGGTTCTATTGCATGGCTACGGCGTAGGCGCATGACTTCTCC
>JACQWL010000339.1 GCA_016209255.1 Verrucomicrobiota bacterium | reverse complement strand
CTGGTCGCCTTCGGCGCCGCCGGAGGCGGGTAAACCGCTGCGGTTTTGCTTTTAACCCGCATGTACTCGCAGAAAACGCAGAAACACCGCCACGTCCATCGTCGGCCAAGCGTGAAAACCAACCAGAGTGTGAAAAATGCGGGTTAGCCGTGCGCGGGCTTCTTTTCGGCGAGGGCGAGTTTCGCGCCGGCGGCGTGGATCGCCATGATCACCACGAGCGACGGGCGCGTGTCGGTGACAATCGTGAACCGCGACTTGAAGGGCGTCGTGAGGCTCAGGGCCTTGCGGCCGAATTTGGAGCCGTCCAACGCGAAGATGGTGTGTTCCGCGGCGGCGATCATCTTGCGCTGGGCGGCGATGATGAGCGCGTTGTGATTCCAGATGCCGTTCTCGGTGATCCCGGTGCCGCCCAGGATGGCGAGGTCGGCGTGAACCTGTTCGAACGATTGCTCGCAAAGCGGTCCCACGAGGATGCCAAGCCGGCCATAGATGCTTCCGCCGGTGACGGTGGTTTCAACGTTGCCGATTTCGCCAAACAGGCTGGCGACGGGCAGCGAATTGGTGATGACCCGCACCCGTTTCTCGGCGAGGAGCGGGGCGACGGCGTAGGTCGTGCTGCCGCCGTCGAGAATGATGGTCATCCCGGGTTGGACTTGCCTGGCCACCAGGCTGGCGATGGCAAACTTTTCGTCGGCCTGGCGTTCGAGCCGGGACGGAAAGTCGTATTCCTGCGTGAGTGCGTCGGTCTCGATCAGCGAGCCGCCGCCGTGATGACGCCGGACGATCCCGCGCTCTTCGAGCGAATCGAGCGCCCGGCGAACCGTCGAGAGCGAGCCGCCGAAGCGAGTCGCGAGCGTGCGCAGGTCGGCGAACTTATGCTCGCTGATGAATCGTTCGATGAGATGGGTGCGCTGCTTGTTGGTCATCTACGGGCCGGCCGGGAAGGTGGATTACGGAACCAAGTCGTGGCGATCAAGTACGCGAAATACGCCGAAAGACCAGCCCACGAATTACACGAATCGGCACAAATGGCGGAGAAGGCAGATGACCTGATTCGTGTTCATTCGTGGGATTCGTGGGGAGAATTCCGGGTCAGTTCACAAGGCGTTTCCATTCGAGCTTGGGATGGGCGCCGAAAGGAAACCGCAGCCGAGATCATTGTAAACTTCG
The DNA here is from genome assembly GCA_016209255.1 of Verrucomicrobiota bacterium. GTDB lineage: Bacteria > Verrucomicrobiota > Verrucomicrobiia > Opitutales > Opitutaceae > ER46. Next base: position 14,469 of record JACQWL010000339.1, on the reverse strand, counting down.
AACGCGCAGCCGATCACGCGGTAAACTTCATCTTTCAGGAGTAGTTCAGTCATAGTGATGGTAGATTGATTCGTGCTGATTCGTGTCATTCGTGGGGAGAATTCCGAGTGAGTGGTTTTGGGGGAGGAGAGAAGCCAAGGCAGGTCGCCCACGAATTACACGAATCAGGACGAACGGCGGAGAAGGTAGATGCCCTGAATCGTGTTCATTCGTGGGATCAATCAGTCTGAATCGACACGGCCTGGACAAGGCGGGCGAAGAGGTCGAGATAGGCGGCGACCTGCCGGGCGGGGTCGAAGGTTTCGCGCGCGTAGGTGCGGGCAGCGGCGGCGCAGGCGGCGCGGATGCCGGGCGGCTCCGCGATGCGGGCCGTGAGCGCGGCCCGAAAAGCGGCGTGGTCACCGCGGGGGATCGCCCAGCCGGTGCGCCCGGGAATAAAACATTCCCGGATGCCCTGCGCCTCACCGGCCACGACGGGGAGACCGTGCGCCTGGGCTTCGATCAGGAAATTCGAGAGCGCTTCGCTCCACGAGGCGTGGACGGCAAGGTCGGCGGCGGCGTAGAGCGGCGACGGGTCGTGGTGGAAGCCGAGGAAGCGGACACGGGCGGTGAGGTTGAGGTTGGCGGCGAGTCGCTCGCATGACGCGCGGGCGGGGCCGTCGCCGGCGAGCCAGAGATGCCAGTCAAGGTCCGGGGAGAGGCCGGCAACGATCTCGACAAGTTCGCGCTGGTTTTTTTCGGGACGGAACATGGCGACGCACAGCATCACGCAGGTGGCCGCTCCGGCGCCGTAATGCGCGCGGAGCGACTCGCGCGGCGAGGACCTCGTGCCCTCAACCAGGGCGTCGGGCGGGAAGACGAGCGAGTTGTAGATGACGGCGATTTTTTCCGCGCGGATCCCGTGGTCGCTGATCAGCGCTTCGCGCGCTTCGTAACTATTGGCTACGATGTGGCGGCAGCGCCCGAGCGAGCGGCGGAAGAGCGCGGGGAGGGTCTTCCCGGTGCGCATGGTCGCGACCACGGCTGCACCGGGATGCCGGCGTTGCAGGCTTCCGGCGTAACAGTTCGCCATCCGGCCCAGGCAGAGAATCACGTCAGGCCGCGCGGCGGCGCTGAGACGGAAAAGCCGGGGGGCGAACCAATCCAATCCCAGGTCGAAGGGCTGAAGGGCGCGATGCGCCACCCGGGGGTCCACGGTGCCCGCGAGCGCGCCACCCGGGCGAAACGTGCACAGGATGGTCGCATGCCCGGCCGCGGCAAACGCGTTCGCCAGGAGAACCGACTGCCGTTCGGTACCGCCGCTCCGCAGGTAGTCCTGGATGAGGAGGATTTTCATTGCCCGGCGGGACGACGGCGCGAAGGTTGCCGACTCACGCCATGACCTCTCCCTTGATGCAACTGCTCGTGCGCTGGCTCATCCTCGCGCTGGGCGTGGTGCTCGCGACCAAAATCGTCCCCGGCATTTCATGCGAGGACGGCGCGACCCTCGTCGCCGTGGTTCTGCTGCTGAGTTTTTGCAACGCGATCCTCAAGCCGCTCCTGTTGCTGTTCACCCTGCCGTTCATCATCCTGACGCTGGGGTTGGGCGTGGTCGTAATCAATGCCTTGTTGTTTCTCCTCGTGGGACGGCTCGTGCAAGGATTTCATGTCGCGGGTTTCTGGTCGGCGGTGGGAGGCGCGGTCGTGGTGAGCGTGACAAACCTGCTCGTGAGCTCTTTCGTGCGCACCAACAAGCCGGCCGGGCGCGGGGTGCAGGCACCGAAGCCCAAGCGAGACGACGTGATTGATATTTGATTTGCGTTGCAGCCTGATGGGTGGGCTGGGCGCTCCGCGCGCGGCCTCGTGCGCCGGCTCGCTTCGGTTACGGTCCTTGCCTGAAGCCGCGCGCGGAGCGCCCGGCCCACCAAGATGCCGCGTCGGCTCAGGTCGCAGAACTCAATCGATTCCATTTGACGTGCTATCCCGCGTGGCGACGTTCGCGGCATGGCTGAAACTGTGGAATACGATCTCATCGTTATTGGCGGCGGACCGGCTGGCTATGCGGGGGCGATTCGCGCCGGACAGCTCGGGAAAAAGGTCGCGTGCATCGAGTTCGAGCGCGCCGGGGGCACGTGCCTGAACTGGGGCTGCATTCCGACGAAGGCGCTGCTGAAGAGCGCGGAGTTTTACCGTTCGTTGCAGAAGGCCGGGACATTCGGCATCTCAGTGAAGGAGGTGGGCTTCGATTTCGGCAAGGTGATGGAACGTTCGCGCGACGTCGCCGGGCAGATGGCGAAGGGCGTGGAATTCCTTTTCCGCAAGAACAAGGTCGACTACTTCGTCGGTCGTGCGCAGGTGACCGTGCCGGGCATGGTCGAGATCACTGCCGGCGAGCACAAAGGAAAGTTCTTCAAAACGAAAAACGTTCTCCTCGCGACGGGGGCAAAGCCCCGGGAGCTGCCGGGCGTTCCCGTCGACGGTGAACAGGTGCTGACGTCGCGCGAGGCGCTGGTGCCGCGCAAGCATCCGCCCAAGTCGATCGTCATCATCGGCGCAGGCGCGATCGGGGTGGAGTTTGCCTATTTCTACAACGCATTTGGCTCGAAGGTGACGCTCGTGGAGATGCTGCCACAGATCGTGCCGGTCGAGGACGAGGATGTCGCGAAGGCGCTGCACCGGTCGTTCGAGAAACAGGGCATGACGATCCACGCCGGCACGAAAGTGGAAAACGTCCGGGTGAAAAAGACCGGCGTCGAGCTGACGCTCGTCAAGGACGGCAACGCGACGGAGATCGAGGCCGAGACCCTGTTGGTGGCAATCGGCCTGGTGCCGAATCTCGAGGGCGCGGTCTCATCGAAAGTGAAGCTCGAACTGGAGCGCGGCTACGTGAAGGTCGACGATCGCTACGAGAGCAGCGTCAAGGGGATCTACGCGGCGGGGGACATCATCGGGCCGCCGTGGCTGGCTCACGTGGCGACGTTCGAGGCCATCAATGCCGTCAACGCGATGTTTGGCCATCGCCACGCGGGGCGCGTGAAAGTGTTTCCCGGTTGCACGTATTGCCAGCCGCAGATCGCGAGCACCGGGCTCACCGAGAAAGCCGCGAAAGAGAAGAAACTCGACTACAAGGTGGGCAAGTTCCCGTTCACCGCCTCCGGCAAGGCCGTGGCGGCCGGCGACTCCGAAGGCTTCGTCAAGGTCATCAGCGACGCGAAGACCGGCGAGATATACGGTGTGCACATCCTGGGCAACGAGGCGCCGGAGCTGATCGCGGAATACATCCTCGCGATGAACATGGAGGGCGCCGTCGACGAGGTGCACCAGTCGATCCACGCGCACCCGACCTTGAGCGAGGCGCTGATGGAGGCCGCGGCGGCGACGACCGGCGAGGCGATCCATATCTGAGAGGATTTCGTTGCGCGAAATCCTTTTTTTCGTTTGCGGTGGGTTTGATCCCCCGACGCTCGCTTCGGCTTGATTGCAGGAGAACGTGGGTGACTGGAGGGCATCGGAGGTTTTTTGTAGGAGCCTGCCCTCCAAAGGCGGGTAAACTTGCAGGCGATTGGGAGCGCGACCGCCCTCGGTCGCTCGGCCATTTGCGACCGTGGGCGGTCGCGCTCCCGACGATCCATCGCCTGCAAGCAGGCTCCTACCCTCGGATCAAATGCCTCGGGGTTTTCCCCAACGATGTTTACGAGGCCCTGCTACAGGTGGCGGGGGCAAATCAGCTCTTGACTGCGGGGTAGGGCTGCCGGCGGTCGGCAAGGCCGTTTTTACCCGGAGGCACGGCGACCCGCCTTCGCCGAGCCTTCGGCCCGGCGGCGAGCACCGGCCCTACGCCACGTTGCGTGACATTTTGAGCGTCAGCGAAGAATCCAGCAGTTGAACCGCATGCGGACATACCACTGGATTCTTCGCTGCGCTCAGAATGACAAAATGGTTTTGATCAGCGCTACCGCTTTTTCTTAAACGGCGCAGCACTCCGTCCGGTGGGGGACAGCGCGCCGTCGACGGCCAGTTCCTTCAGGAGGCTCGTGAGGTAGGGGATGAGCTGCTTCTTGCGGCTCACGATGCCGGGCAGGTCAAAAATCTCGTCTTGTTCGACGTGCGGGTAGCCAATGCGTCGGATGACCTCCGAATCGCCTTTCACGATCAGAAGCGAGTTTTGGGTGTTGATGTCGGTGACGAGCAGGGCGGCGAAGGCGAGCCGTTCCTCGTCGCGCAGTTCCTGGATGGCGTTGGTGATGGGCCTGGCGTGCTGCCAGAAATTGCCGAAACCGAGTTCCTCCACCTGCGAAACGGCAAAGCGGATGCCCTCCTCCTCGTAGATTTTGAAATCGGAGCGAACGACCTTGTCGGGCGCACTGGCCAGAATGACGGAGCCGGAGTTGAAGATTTCGTCGGCCAGCTCCTTCGATTTGACGCCGGCGATTTCCCCGAGCCAGGCGAGCAGGATGGCGTCCTTGGGGGTGGTCGTCGGCCCATTGAGGTGCAGCGTGTCCGAAATGAGGCCGGCCATCAAAATGCCCGCGATGGTGGGACTCGGCTGCAGCCCCTCGCGGCGGAAGAGATCCGCGATGATCGTGCAGGTGGAACCTACGGGTTCATTGAGGAAGAGAATCGGCTGCGCGGTGTTGAGCGCGCCGAGCCGGTGGTGATCGATGATCTCGGCGATGGTGACTTCGTCGGCCCCGGGCACGGCCTGGGAGAGCTCGTTGTGGTCGACGAGGATGAGGCGGGTCCGGACGGGCTTGAAAATGTCGGTCTTGGTGAGGATGCCGATCAGCGCGCCGTCGTCGCTGGTGACGAGCAGCACGTGCGTCGTGACAGAAAATCTTTTCCGGACATCGGCGATCCGGGCGTCGGCGGTGATCGTCTCGAATTTGCGCTCGATCACGCGTTCAATGCTTGTCGCGGTGCGGACGACCCACGCGGTGGTCGCGGAATCGTAGGGGCTGATGATGATGCTCACGTCGTTCGCCCTGGCGAGGGCGGCGGTCTCCGCGTCGATCTCGAGATTGCTGGTGATCACCAGCGCGCGAATGCCGAGTTCGATGGAGCGGCGTTGCACGTCGCGGCGGTCACCGACGATGATGATGGACTGGCTGGCCGGGATTTTCTCGCGTTCCGAGATGCTCCAGAACGTCCGGATGTCCATCGTGCCGAGGCGGACGTAGAAATCCTCGACCTTTTCCTCGCCGACGAGGTGCATGACGCGGGCCTTCAGCGCGCGGGCGATGCTGGCGAGCGAGGTATGCACCTGCCGCATCATGCGGGGCTCGCTGACCCGCGGGATGAACACGCCGCCCAAGTGTGCGAGCGACACCGTGCCGACGGCCCGCCGGCGGGCGGTCGTGACGGGGAGCACGCGGATGTGGTGGCGGTCGATCAGCTCCAGCGCCTCGGCGCACGTTGCGTTTTCCCGCACTGAAATCACCGCGGGCGTCATCAGATCGTGGACGCGGGGCGAGACATCGCTCAGGTAAAGCGGCAGGGGTTGGCGAAAACGGGCGAGGATGGTGTCGATCCGGGCGTTCGAATTGCCGCAACGCGCTGCGATGTAGCCCGGTTCGCCGCGTGCTTCCTTGTAGGCCGCGTAGGCGATGGCAGAACAGATGGCATCGGCGTCGGGATTCCGATGGCCGACGACATAGGTTGGCGTGGCGGGCGTGGCGGGGAGCGCGGTCGCGGTCATGGAACCCGGCAACATGAACTCCGCCGGTTTGGGGGGGAAGCGGGAAATAAAAAGCCCGGTCGCGGCGGCGACCGGGCGGGGAGAAACCGGAGGGGCGTGGTTCAGGGCCCGCGGGTGGCGGCGGTGCCCGCTGCACGACCGAGGATCGTGCCGGCGCCAGCGCCGGTCGGAGGGATGCCGTAAATGAATCCGGCAACCGGTATGGCCTGTTGAATGTTGTTCGTCTTTCGATTGCCCACCGGGTTGTTCGATTGGAATATGCCGGCCGTGGCGTTCACCCCGGTTGTGCTGTAGAAGGCGACGTTGCCACCGAGAAAGCCGATGTAGCCGCCAATATCGCGATAGACCCCGCTGTTCAGATTCCAGGAGCCATTCGTCTGCAGGCCGCGCGTCCAGATGATCGGCATCGCGGCGCGGTCGCTCATCGTGAGCCCGCTGGCGAATTCCCAGGCGAACGATTTGCCGGCGAAAGACGGGTCGAGCGTCCGCTTGGTGTTATCGTTCGTGTTGATAATCGAAACCGGATAGACGCCGGCAAAAAAAGGATCGCTCTTGGAAAACCAGAACGTCGGATCGGTGAGGATGCCATTGCGCGCGAGAATCCCGGGCCAGAGCAGGGCCTGGGTGGCGTTTTGCAGCGTCGTGGTCGGAATCGTACGCGGATTGGGCAGCCGGTCGCCGTTTTCACCCGCATAAATCTGCGTGGCTTTCACGATTTCACGGAGGTTGTTGGCGTCGACCGCCCGCTGCGCCTTTTCGCGCACCGTGCCGACGGTCGGAATCACGATTGCGGCCAGGATGCCGATGATGGCGATGACGGTCAGCAGTTCGATCAGGGTGAACGCGGCCGCGCGGCACGACCGGCGCAGCAGACCCGAGGCGCTCGATTCACAAGGTAGGATTCGCATGGGTAAAAGGGGAATAGCCAGAGATAAGACGTGCGAGACGCGGCGACAGTTTCGCCGAAAGATCGCGGGCACAAGCAGATTTTCCCCGTCGCGGGCTGGACAAAACTTTTTCCGCGCCGCTACCCTGTCCGGATGAAGGTCTATCTCGATGGCAGGTTTGTCGACCGCGACGACGCAAAAGTGTCGGTGTTTGACCACGGATTGCTTTATGGCGACGGCGTTTTCGAGGGCATCCGCCTTTACGGGGGCAACATCTTCCGGCTCGACGAGCACCTCGAGCGGCTCGAATACTCCGCCAAGGCCATCATGCTGGAACTCCCGCTCACCCGGGCGGAATTGAGCGCGGCCACCTGCGAGACGTGCCGGCAGAACGGGTTGACCGACGCCTACATCCGGCTCGTGGTCACGCGGGGGGTGGGCGATCTCGGGCTTGCGCCGTGGCTGTGTCCGAAGTCCTCGCTTTTCATCATCGCAAGCAAGATCTCGCTCTACCCGCCGGAATACTACGAAAACGGCCTGGCGATCGTCACCGTGCCGACGCGGCGCATCAACCCCGCCGCGCTGCCGCCCACCATCAAGTCGCTGAACTACATGAACAACATCCTCGGCAAAATCGAGGCGAGGCAGTTTGGCGCCCTGGAGGCGATCATGTTGAACGACCAGGGCTACGTGGCGGAATGCACGGCGGACAACGTCTTCCTCGTGCACAAAGGCGAGGTGATCACCCCCGCCGCCTCCCAAGGGGCGCTCAAGGGGGTCACGCGGTCGACGATTTTTGACATCGGGAAGGATCTGGGCGTGCCGGTGCGCGAAAGCGACATGACCCGCTACGACATTTGGTGCGCCGACGAATGCTTCCTGACCGGTTCCGGGGCCGAAGTCATCCCGGTGGTCAAACTCGACGGCCGCGTCATCGGGACCGGCAAACCCGGGCCGATCACCCAGCGCGTGCTGGCGGCCTTTCGGCAGCGCGTGCTCGTCGAGGGCACACGAATCTAGCCCGGGCGGCCGCGCGAATCACACCCGCCAATTTAACTGCTCCGGCGCCATCCTGGACCAGGACGCCTTCTGAGACTTTGCGGAGAATTGAAAATTGATAATTGAAAATCTGGGATTTTGAATCTCCGATGGCGCTGCGCGGCGATCGCCGAAATGAACCACAAGGAACTGTCGGAGCGGCTTTGGCGCTTCGCGGAACGAATCGGGAAGGTCGTCGATGCGTTGACGGACACCCGGCTCGGGCGGCATGTCGCAATCAGCGATTCCTGATTTTCAATTTTCAATTTTCAATCGTAACAACTCAGTCGACATCCCGTCTTAAAATGCCTCCTGAGTAGTTACCCGCCAGATTGAGATTTTCGCTGTCCGCAGCCGCCGCGGGCGCGAGTTTTTCCGCACTGCGACACGATTGCACCCCTGTCGCAGTGCGCCGGGCCGAAAGGGCGCGTCGCAGGGATGCATACGCCCGCACTTGCCAGCGGGGATGTCTGTGGCATGTTCTGTGCAGAAACATTCTCCAACCAATGGCCAATCCCCTCAAATGCGATCTTTGTTCAAAGCCGGCGACGGTGCACTTGACGCAGATCGTGAACAACAAGGTCCACAAAGTGGATCTATGCGAATCCTGCGCCCAGGCCAAGGGGGTGACCGATCCGAGTGGCTTCTCGCTCGCCGATCTCCTGCTCAAAGCTTCGCTGAATCCCGAGGAAACCGCGGGCGGAATGCGCTGTGAAAATTGCGGGTTTACGCAGAACGATTTTAAGAAACACGGCCGCTTCGGCTGCCCCCTCTGCTATGAGGCCTTCCGCAGCATCGTCGAACCCATGCTCGAAAGCATGCACAACGGCACCGCGCATACGGGCAAGGTTCCGCACCGCGCCCTCGAACGCAAATCCCTCTACGACCGTCTGACGAAGCTCGAACTCGACCTCAACGAAGCCATCAAGTCCGAGCGTTACGAAGACGCCGCCCGCGCCCGCGATGAAATCAGCCAAGTCAAACAAGCTTTTAACGCCAAGATCCCGGACTGACGCCATGACGATCTCGTCGCTCATCGACACCCCTTCCGAGCTGACCGATTCCACGAGCAGCAAGTCCGCGATCGTCCTGATGACGCGCGTGCGACTGGCGCGCAACCTGGCGGGTTTTTCGTTCCCGGGCTGGGCCAAGGCGGCCCAGCGCGAGGAGATTCTCGGGATCTGCCGCGCGGCGGTGACGGCCACTCCGCAGTTGAAACGCTGCTTCAACGTCACGATCGGCGAACTGACGGAACTCGAGAAACAGATTCTCGTGGAGCGCCACCTCATCAGCCGCGAACTCAGCGGGGCCAAGGCCGGCGCCGCAGTGGTCATCAGCAAAGACCAGGCGTTTTCCGTGATGATGAACGAGGAGGATCACCTGCGGATTCAGGTCCTGCGCGCCGGCTTTCAGCTCAAGAAGGCGTGGAATGCGATCGACGACTTCGACTCGGCCATCGAAGGGTCGCTGGACTTCGCCTTCTCCCCGACGCTCGGGTACCTGACCGCGTGCCCGACGAACCTGGGCACCGGCATGCGGGCCTCGGCGATGATGCATCTCCCGGCGCTCATGATCTCGAACCAGATGGAAAAGGTGGTCCGCGCCGTGAACCAGCTCGGCATGGTGGTACGCGGCCTTTTTGGCGAGGGCTCGGATGCCAGCGGAAGCATTTTCCAGATCTCGAATCAGACGACCCTCGGCGAATCCGAGGACGAGATCATCAAGCGCCTGAGCAGCGTCCTGCAGTCGATCGTCGAGCACGAGATGAACGCCCGCGCCAAGCTGCTCGAGGCGGACGCGGGCAAGCTGCTCGACAAGGTTGGCCGCGCCTACGGCATCCTGCAGAACAGCCATTTGCTCAGTTCGAACGAGGCGATGAATCTCCTGTCGCTCATCCGGCTGGGCATTGACCTGGGCGTGTTCCCGGACGGCAACCGTTCGGTCATCGATCGCCTTTTTATCGAGGCCCAACCCGGCCACCTGCAGCATGCCCGGAAGGGGCAGTTTGAGCCCAGCCAGCGCGACGTCCTTCGCGCCGAGCGACTGCGTTCGGAGTTTGCCAATTTTGCGCGACCCGACTTCAATCTCACTCCGAACGGGAAAAACTGATCCGCCTGATTCTTTAAATTACCACATGTCGCAGGAACCGATGAACAATTTCACGCCGCGCGCGCAGCAGGTGCTGGCGCTGGCCCGCAAGGAAGCTGACCGCTTCCATCACAACTACGTCGGCACCGAGCACATTCTGCTCGGGCTGATCAAGCTGGGCCAGGGCGTGGCGGTCAGCGTACTGCAAAAGATGGGTCTCGATCTCGAGACGGTCCGCGCGGCCGTCGAAAAGCAAGTGGGCACGGGCCAGGAGACGAAGACGCAGAGCAGCATTCCCTACACCCCGCGCGTGAAGAAGGTTCTCGCCCTCGCCGGCAAGGAGGCGAAGACGCTCAACCATTCCTATGTCGGCACCGAGCACATCCTCCTCGGCCTCCTCCGCGAGGGCGAGGGCGTGGCGGCCCGTGTGCTCAAGTCGCTCGACATCGACATCGAGCGGACCCGCAATGAAATTCTCCGCGAACTCGATCCGCAGTTTTCCGGCGTCCAGGGCGGCGAAGGCGGCGAGGAAGCCGCCGCCGGCACCCCGCAGCGGCCCGGCGCCCAGCCGGAAGACAAGAAGGAAGTAAAGACCCCCGCGCTCAAGGCTTTCGGGCGCGACCTCACCGAACTTGCGCGCAAGGGCGAGATGGATCCCGTCATCGGCCGGAAAACTGAAATCCGCCGCGTCATCCAGATTCTCTGCCGGCGCACGAAAAACAACCCGGTGCTCATCGGCGAAGCGGGGGTGGGCAAGACGGCCATCGTCGAGGGTCTCGCCCAGGAAGTCGCGGGCGGCAACGTGCCCGAGATCCTGCTCGACAAGAAAGTCATCACGCTCGATCTCGCCCTCATGGTCGCCGGCACGAAATACCGCGGCCAGTTCGAGGAGCGCATCAAGGCGGTGATGGACGAGATCAAGCGGTCGAAGAACATCATCCTCTTCATCGACGAGATGCACACGATCGTCGGGGCGGGCGCCGCGGACGGCGCCATGGACGCTTCGAACATCTTCAAGCCGGCGCTTTCGCGGGGCGAGATGCAGTGTGTCGGCGCGACCACGCTCAATGAATACCGCAAGTACATCGAGAAGGACTCCGCGCTCGACCGCCGCTTCCAGTCCGTCAAGGTCGAGGCCCCGTCGGTCGATGACACGATTCTGATCCTCCGGGGAATCCGCAGCAAGTACGAGGACCACCACAAGGCGACGTTTACCGACAAATCGCTTGACGCCGCGGCGAAGCTTTCCGACCGCTACATCACCGGTCGCTTCCTGCCCGACAAGGCCATCGACGTGATGGATGAGGCGGGCTCGCGCGCCCGCATCAGTGCGCTCAGCCGGCCGCCGGACATCGAAAGCCTCACCAAGGAAATCGAGGCGGTCTGCGCGCAGAAGGAAAAGGCGATCAGCGAGCAGCACTTCGAGGAGGCCGCGAAATTCCGCGACCAGGAGAAGCAGCTGCGGGCGAAACAGGAGCATATCACCGAGCATTGGAAGAGGCAGCGTGACGAAAAACGCGTCGCGATCGACGAGGACCTCATGATGCAGGTCGTCGCCGATTGGACGGGCATTCCGCTTAACCGGATGGAGAAAAAAGAGAGCGAGAAACTCCTCGCCCTCGAGTCCGAGTTGCAGAAGGCCGTGATCGGCCAGGATATCGCCGCGGGTTCCGTCGCGCGGGCGCTGCGGCGCTCCCGGGCCGACCTCAAGGATCCGCGCCGGCCGATTGGCTCGTTCTTGTTTGTCGGCCCGACCGGCGTCGGCAAGACGATGCTCGCGAAGCAGCTCGCGGCCCAGATGTTCGGCAACCAGGACGCGATCATCCAGATCGACATGTCCGAGTACATGGAGAAGTTCGCCGTTTCCCGGCTGGTCGGATCGCCTCCGGGCTACGTCGGTTACGAGGAAGGCGGCCAGCTGACCGAGGCGGTGCGCCGCAAGCCCTATGCCGTCGTGCTTTTCGATGAAGTCGAAAAGGCGCACCAGGACGTCATTCAACTGCTGCTGCAAATCCTCGAGGACGGCCGGTTGACCGATTCGCTCGGCCGCACGGTGGATTTCCGCAACACGATCATCATCATGACGTCGAACGTGGGCGCGGCGCTGCTGCAGCGCCAGACCACGATGGGATTCGCCGCCGCGGGGTCGAGTTTCAACGACGCGGAAAAAATGCGCGAGAAGGTGCTCGAGGAGGCGAAGCGCGTGTTCAAGCCGGAGTTTCTGAACCGCATCTCCGACATCGTTTTCTTCCGGCCGCTGGACAAGAGCGACCTGATCAAGATCGTGGAGCTCGAGACGGCGAATTTCGCGAAGCGTCTGACAGATCGGAAGATCACGCTCGAGTTTTCTCCCGAGGCGAAAGAACTGCTGATCGAGAAGGGCTACGACGAAAAATATGGCGCGCGTCCGTTGCGCCGGGCCGTCGAGCACTACCTGGAGGATCCGCTGGCCGAGGCCCTGCTCCGGGGCGAAGTGAAGGAAGGCGAGCCGTGCCTGGTGGCGCGCGATGGGGACAAGATCGTTTTCAAACAAAAGACGCCGCCTGCCGCCCCGAGCGGCGTGGCGCCCTAAAAAACGGCGATCAACCGTCGCCTATGAAACCCCGCGCCCCGAGATCAAAGGGCGCGGGGTTTTTTGGGCGAAGATCCTTTCTCCTCCCAGGCGAAACGATGAGTCCGCGCGCCGCCTCCCTTCGCTGCGGGGGATTCTCCGGTCGCTCCGGAGCGACGCCCGGGCGCGGGGTTTCGTGGCTGGTGCTGGTTCTGTCGGCTTGGGTGCGTCTGGCGGCGCAGCCGGCCGGGATTCCCGCCGACGAGACGATCTATCCTCCTTCGCCGCGGCGGCTGGCCGCCGTCCAGACGGCGGCGCAGCGCGATGGCTGGGCGCCGCAAACCGCGATGCTCCGCGCGGCGGCGCTGCAGGCTTACGAACGCGAGAAATCGTCGGCGGCCGAAGCGTGGTTCCATGTCTACCGCTGGTCGGGCTTGTTCGGCGAGACGGAGGCCGGCTTCGTGACGCGCTGGCTGCGGGCAATCGAAGCGGCCCGGGTCGGACACCCGAACATGTCCGCGAGTTACCCGCTGGATCCGAAGCCGCTCGGCGCGGCGATCGCGCCGGAGTTGCAGGCCTGGTTGGTGGGCAACGCGGCATTTTCGAAGGAGTTCTTCGCCCTGCTCTCGCCGGTGGACTACCTGCCGAATGTATTCAAAATTTTGGGCGATCTGCATCGATCCGATCCTGCGCGCTTCAAGGCCAACGCAAACCTCGCGCTGGCCATCGCCGTCGTCCACGACCTGCCCCCGCCGCCAATCTGGCCGCACGGACAGGTGACAGCGAAGGCGCTGCCGCGCGAGTTCGCGCCGCCGGCCGAGGCGTTTGCGTGGTGGATCAAGCAGGAGCAGCTCGGGCGCATGCATCACAAGCTCTCGCGGCTCGGCGCGAACGAGTTGAAGTTTGTGGTCGACGCGGTTGCGCCGCTGGCCGAACTCGAATGGTCGCACGGCCTCTCCGGCCTGCCGCTCGGCTCGCTGGCGCGCGCCTATACGATGGTGCGCTATCGCGGCGAGCGCGCGACGAACAACATTCCCACCTGGCCCGGCTCCACGTACAAGCTGCCGGAAATTCTGGCCGCGGGCGGCATCTGCGCGGATCAGGCCTATTTTGCGACGCAGGTGGGCAAGGCCCGGGGCGTTCCCACGCTCTTCATCTATGGCGCGGGCGACAACGGGCGGCATGCGTGGTTCGGCTTTCTCGACGGCAATCAGAAATGGCAGCTCGACGCGGGCCGCTATGCCGAGCAGCGGCTGGTCACCGGCTACGCGCGCGATCCCCAGACCTGGCGGGAGTTCTCGGATCACGAACTGCAGTTTTTATCCGAGCACTTCCGCGACCTGCCGTCCTTTCGCCAGTCGCGCCTCCACGCCCTGTTTGCCGCCGAATATCTTGCGGCCGGCAACGTCCCGGCGGCGGCGGCGGCGGCCCGGAAGGCGGTCAACTATGAGCGGCGCAACCAGGAGGGATGGGAAATCCTGCTCGCCGCGGCGAAAACCCAGGGCCGCGACGCCAAGACGATTGAGAACCTGCTGCGCGAGGCCGCGCTCGCGTTTCAGCGTTATCGGGATTTGGAGGCGTTTTATGTCAAGCGGGTGAGCGAGAGCCTGCGCGCGCGGGGCGAAACGAGCGCGGCTGACGCCGAGGTGGCGAGGATCGCCGTCAGGAACCGGGGAGACCGGGTAGACTTGAGCGTGCAACAGGGGCGCGACCTGGTGTTGCGCGCGATCGCCACGCAGCCGTTGGCCGGGCAGATTCGCACGTACAACTCGGTTGTGGACCGGTATGGGCCCGGAGGGGGCGTCGGATTCTTCGATCAGGTCGTGAAAATCTTCGTCGAGCACCTGCTGCGGCTGCAGCAGCCCGCCGAAGCCTCGCACGCGCTGGAGCGCGCCCGGCGAATCCTGAAGGTCGAGCCAAAAAGTCAACTCGAGGCCGAGTTCGCCCGGTTGCGGGCGGAGCTCAAGGCGCCGGCCAGATAGGCGGGCACCGGAGCAGCGGCCCTCGCTGGGTCACCCGGGCCCGCTTCCGGCGGTTGCGCCCGGCCCTGCTCTGTCCCCCGCCGGCGCCAAGACCGCCCTGCCCGGGAGTAACCTATTGGGTTACCCGGCCCGTGAGATTTCGCCGATTAAGCCGGATCCATGCAGTAGAACCCCGTTTACCTGTTGAACGTCCAAACTAATTGGTGAGTGTAGGGGCGTCGCTTGCCGACGCCCGTTTCCACCTCGTAT
>JACQWL010000338.1 GCA_016209255.1 Verrucomicrobiota bacterium | reverse complement strand
GGCACTGGCGTTGGCCGCTGGAACGATCCCTCCAATATTCTCACCCGGGAGAACTATTCTTCGGATGGCAAGTTGCTTTCGAGACTGGCGCCGGATGGCACCCTCACGCTGCGCTCGACCACCACACCTCAACGTTGGTCTGGCGCGGGCAGGCCGGGGGGCAAAGGCACCTGCCCCGGGCTGGAGAGATAGGCGATCAACTCCTGGGTTTCGCGGGGCGACAATCCCTGCAACAGGCCTTCCGGCATCATCGAGACTGGCGACACGGTCCGCTTCCGGATCGCGTTTGCCGGGACGACAACTTTTTCATTGATCGCCCGCACGGTCACCGCGCTCTTCGTCTCGGCGATGACGAATCCGGATATGATCCGCCCGTCCGTCGTTTCGAGAAGTTGCAGTTGAAAATCGCGCGACACCGCGGCGCTGGGGTGGATGATGTTTTCGAGCAGGTAATCGAGATTGGTGCGCTGCGACCCGGTGAGTTCCGGTCCAATCTCTCCACCGTCCCCGAAAAGCCGGTGGCAGCTGGCGCAAAGCTTTTGGTAAGTGGCCCGGCCGGCGGACCGATCCGCGGATTTGATCGCTCTGGGAGTGAGGGTCCCGCGGTAGTTGGCGATGAGTCGCGTCTTCTCGGCCGGGGTACTGCGCAGTTCTCCCCAGAGCGCCGCGGTGCGCTTCGCGATCGCTTCGTCGCCGAGATTTGTCAATTGCCGGGCAGTGTAGGCGGTGAGTTCAGTGCGAGGCAGCGCGTTGGTTTCCACCGCATCGAGCAGGCGGGATGCCCACGCCGGGCGGGAGGCGAGGGTCTGGATCGCGTCCTGCCGGGCGGCGGCATCGAATTGGCCCAACTGGCCGAGCAGTCTGACGGCGGTATCTGGATGCTCGAACGCGGCCAGTCCCCGGGCGGCGGCTCCGGCGGTCGCAGGATCGGGCAGCAGCGTGATCAAAAACGGAGCGAGGTCGCCGGGTCTTTTGGCCACGAGGGCGTCGATCGCCTGGCGTCGCTGTTCCGCACGGACGGCGGCGTCGGCGGCCTGCCGTCGCAGCTCGGACAAGGCGGCCGGATCGTCGAAGATCAAGGCCAGCCGAAGGGTCTGCCCGCGCAGATTGGCGTCGGAAACTCTGGCCAGTGAGGCGTAGGCCGCCGGCCACGATGGCGGCAAACCGGGGTTGCGCAGGCCCTGGCTCTCCAGACCGGCGAGCAGTCCGCTGAGAACATCGCCCTGGGCCGCGGGATCGTTGCCGTCGGCGAGCAGGCGGATGAGTGGCTCCAAGGCCTCCGCGGTCCGGGCCTCCTCCGTGACCCGGCGGACAATGTGCCGACGAAGCAACGGGATTCGGGCCGTCGCGGCGAGAGACAGAAACCCTGCGCGGTTTTCATGGAGCATGGGCTCGATGCCGTACCAGATCATCAGCGGCAGATTCTGGTCGCTGGCATCCTCTCCATGCAGGGCGAGAGCCTCGCCGATGGTGCGGCGCGCGCCCGGCCCGAGTCGCGGCAAGGCGCTGGCAAGGTAGAGCCGCACGAGCGGAGATGGATCGCGGGCCGCCAGTCGGTTGAACCCGGCCAGAGCGGGGGCCGGCGGTTCGCGGTCCTCACAGAGGAGTTGGATGGCCCAGGCCCGCACGTATTCATTCTCGTGCTCGAGCTGCGCGGTCAGGAAATCGTCACCGGCGCCTCCGGTGACATGCAACGCCCAGAGCGCCCGCAGTTTCCGGGAAACGTCGGGGTGTTCGGCAAATAGCCGTTGAAGTTCGTGGCGTGCCGCCGAGAGGTCCCGTCCCCCGGCGGCCCGCTCGTGGAGCAGCCGGCGGGCATGGCGCACGTGCCAGTCGTTGCGGTGGAGCTGGCGGGCGACGAGCCCGAGATCGTCGAGTTGGTCGATCCGCCCCTCCGGGACGCGGGGGGTGCCGTAGGCGATTTTGTAAATGCGCCCGGTCTCCTTCCGCGTATTGCGAACACTGTGACACTCGCCGGTATCGGACCAGTCGATCGAGTAGACGGCCCCGTCGGGTCCGTAACGCAGGATGACGCCCATGAACCACGGATCGCGGGATCGCATGAAATCGGGCGCGTGCGACGCCACGAAGCCCGACCCCGAGCGGCGGAGAACATCCTGGTTGATCCGCCTCCCATGGAGATTGTGCATGAAAATCGAATTGCGGTAACGCTCCGGCCAGTTGTCGCCCAGGTAGATCATGGCGCCACAGTGGGCATGCCCGCCCCCGGCCTCGTCCTCCGCCGCGGTGCCGAGTCCGTCCTGCACGCGTCCCTGCCCGACGAAATGGAGATGGTCGGCAATCGTGGCGATCCGCTCATAGGCGAACTGACTCGAATCGCGGTTGCGCCACGGTTCGTAGTGTGCGCCCTGAATGGCGTGATAAAGGTGGGGATCGACGGCCGTGGTCGTGAAAGCCTGGCCGTGGTCGTCTCAGTCGATGGCCCACGGATTGGTCGTGCCATCGGTGAAGGGTTCCCAGACGCGGCGGACGGGATGGTAGCGCCAGACGCCGCCGTCGAAACGGGTGCGCTGCTCTTTTGGCGTGCCGGGCCGGCCGATGAGAGACCAGTTCGTCCGTCCGTGCGTGTTGTAGAGCCAGCCGTCGGGTCCCCAGGAGAATCCGTTGGCGATGTTGTGCGAATTGGCGTGAGTGCCGAACCCGTCCAACAACACCTCGGGTTCTCCATCGGGCCGGTCGTCGCCGTTGCGGTCGGGGATGAAATAGAAATAAGGCGGCGACATCACCCACACACCGCCGAACCCAACCTCGATGCCGGAGATGTAATTCAAGAACTCGCAAAAGACGGTGCGCCGGTCGAAGCGCCCGTCTCCATCGGTGTCCTCGAAGATGACGATGCGATCGCCCGGAGCCAACCCGTGCCTGGGATAATTGAACGCCTCCGCCACCCAGAGCCTCCCGCGGTCGTCGATGCAGAACGAGATCGGTTGGAGCACATCGGGCTCGCCGGCGAAGAGCGTCACCTTGAAGCCCGGCGGCACGACCATGGTCGCGGCGGCTTCGGCCGGAGGCAGCGGAGCGGCAATCTCAGGCTGAAGTCCCGCCTGGCCGAAGATCGCCGCCGTCAGCGCGCAACACAGTAACGCCAGTGCCGGGGCACGGTGCGATGAGGCGAATGCAGACATCGGGGTGATGGAGGACTTTCCCCTGCCTGGCCTCTTCGAGGCAATTCCTTTTCGGCGGGCACGCAGAAGCCGGGCGCATCGCCGAGATTTCCAAGGCATTCAAACCTGTGGCCCACGGAACACACGGAACACACGGAAGCAGAAATTCACCCGCCTTTGGCGGCGCCGAAGGCGACCAGGGATCGGGGTTCTGTGTACTCCGAGTGTTTCGCCGGCAACACCCGGTTTGTCATTTTGAGCGCCAGCGAGGAATCCAACAGCGCGACCAAACGAGGGCCGAGTTCTGCCGAGTCCGAAATGGCACCGCCAGGGAAATGGCCTCGACGGAGCTCGGCCCTCCATGAACGGAAGCGATTTGTGATGTCGTGTATGGAATCCCTTTGAAATGCCGCCGGTCACGGGCCTGATCATCGGCATGGCTTTTGGCGTCGTTGGACAACGTTGCATGAGTGAACGGGAACCCGAGCTGGGTCTCGGGGTGGTCGCGAGCGTGGAGCACTCGCGGATCGGGATCGCGTTTCCCGCCACCGGCGAAAAGCGCCTCTATGCCCTGGGCACCCCCGTGCTCAAACGGGTGCAGTTTCGCGCCGGTGAGACCATCGTCACCCGCGAGGGCGTGGCGCTGCTCATCGAGTCCGTGGCCGAGGAGGCGGGCGTGCTGGTTTACGCGGGCCAGGGGCGGCGCGTGCGGGAGGATGCGATTTCCGATGTGACCAGCGTCAGCCTGCCGCAGGAACGGCTCATGGCGGGCCAGGTCGATCCCAGCGAGGTGTGGGACCTGCGCTTTCGGGCGTTGCAGGCGCAGTGGCGGTTCCGGCAATCGGACGTCCGGGGGTTTCTCGGCGGACGGCTCGAGCTGATCCCGCATCAGTTTTATATTCTGCAGGAAGTCTCCTCGCGGCAGATCCCGCGCGTCCTGCTGGCCGACGAAGTGGGCTTGGGAAAAACCATCGAGGCGTGTTTGATCCTCCAACGCCTGCTGGCCGTCGGCAAGGCCCGCCGCGTGCTCATCCTCGTGCCCGAGTCGCTGACGCACCAGTGGTTCGTGGAACTGCTGCGGCGATTCAACCTGTGGTTCAGCATCTACGACGAGGATCGCTGCCTCGCTTGCGAACAAAGCGACCCGGGCGAGAATCCGTTCCTGACCAACCAACTCGCCCTCTGCAGCGTCGGACTGCTGGCGGGCAACAAGGGCCGCCGCGAGCAGGCGGTGGCAGCCGGCTGGGATGTCGTCGTGGTGGACGAAGCGCATCACTTGGAGTGGACGCCGGAGCGCGTCAGCGCAGAGTACACCCTGGTCGAGCAGCTGGCCCAGCGCTGTCCGGGGCTGCTCCTGCTCACGGCCACACCCATGCAGCTCGGCCTCGCCGGCCACTTCGCGCGCCTCCGGCTGCTCGATCCAGATCGCTATGACGACTTTGGGAAATTCCAGGAGGAGGCCGCGAGCTTCGGCGCCGTGGCCGGGATCGCCGAAAAGATCATCGAGCAGAAAGCGCTGAAGCCGAAGGACCACGCGGTCCTGAAGGAAATCTTCAACCAGGATCCGGAGCGCCTGGGCCAGCTCCTCGATGCACTGGCGCAGGGCAGGCCGGGCGCGCGGGCGGCGTTGCTCAAGACGCTTCTCGATCAGCACGGGACGGGTCGCGTCGTGTTCCGCAACACCCGGGCCACGATGACCGGTTTTCCGAAACGAAAATTCTGCCCGGCGCCGCTTACGGACGAGCGGTCGGGGGAGCTTCAGGCCCCGACCTGGAGGGACGGCGATAATCCGTCTGGGCGGGAAGTTTCTCCCGCGCTCGCCAGTGGGAAACTGTCCGCCCGGATCGCCCGCGAGCTGCAGGCCGAGGAAACCGGCAACGACGCCAGCATCCACTACTCGTTCAAAGACGACCCGCGGATCGACTGGCTGGTCGCCTTGCTCAAAAAACACCGCCCGGCCAAGGTCCTGCTCATCTGCAAATCCCAGCGTAAGGTCGCGGCCATCGAGTCCGCGCTACAGGAGAAAATCAGCGTCAAGGTGGGGCTGTTTCACGAGGGGCTCCCGCTGATCCACCGCGACCGGAATGCCGCCTGGTTCGCCGAGCCCGATGGCGCGCAGCTCCTCCTCTGCTCCGAGATCGGGAGCGAGGGCCGCAACTTCCAGTTTGCCCATCATCTCGTTCTTTTCGATTTGCCGCTGAATCCCGGTTTGCTCGAGCAACGCATCGGCCGCCTTGACCGCATCGGCCAGACGCAGACCATCCGAATCCACGTGCCCTATATTGCGGGGAGCAGCGAAGAGGCCGTGCTCGAGTGGTATCACCGCGGGCTCGATGCCATCGAAGCTCCGCTGCACGGTGGCAACGATTATCAGAATGAATTCAAGGAACGCCTGCTGGCCCTGGCGCTGGCTTACGGCAGGGGCGGCGGCCGCGGGCGGAAAAAACTGGAGGAGTTCATCGCGGAGACCGTCTTGTTTCGAAAAGCCCTCTCGCTCAAGTTGAAGAAAGGCCGCGACCGGTTGCTCGAACTCAACTCCTTCAATCGCGACGTCGCCGCCCGGGTGGTCGAGCGGATCCGCGCCGTGGATGCGGATCCGTTCCTGAGAAACTTCCTCATCGAGCTGCTCGATCATTTCGGCGTGCGGATCAAGGAGCACGAGGAGGGCGATGTGTTTCTCGATCCGAGTCACGCCTACGTGGAGAGCTTTCCCTCCATCCCGCACGAGGGCATGCTCGCGACCTTCGACCGGCAGCGGGCGATCGTCCGGGAGGACATCCGCTTCATTTCACCGGATCACTCGCTCGTGCAGGATGCCGTCGACCTCTTGATCGACTCGCGATCCGGAACGTCCGCCTTCGGCTTCATCGAGTCGCGGACCCCCAATCTCCTGCTCGAAACGATTTTCGTCCTCGAAGCCATGGCTGACTCCCGCTGGCACGTGGAGCAGTTTCTCGCCCCGATGCCTGTGCGCGTGGTCGTCGACCTCCGGGGCAACGACCTGAGCGGGGAACGGGACGCGGCGTCGCTGGCGGCCGAGGTGGAGGACGGTACGATCCAGCGCTTTCTCGAGCGCCCGGGATTCAACGCCGGTCTTCTGAAAACGCTGCTCGACCACGCGACTGAGCGGGCCGAGGTCCAGACCCGCGCCCTGAAAAGCGCCGCCCAAGCCCGGGCCAGCGCCGCGCTGAGCGCCGAGCGGCAGCGCCTCATCGATCTGCGGAAGATCAACAATCACGTGCGCCCCGAGGAAATCGAGCTGGCCCAGGAGCAGCTCCAGCGCGTTGACGCGGCGATCGAACAAGCGAGGCTGAGACTCGATTCGATCCGGCTGATCGTCGAGGGCCCGGACCACGGCGAATAACCCAGATTCCGCAGTTCAAACTGACCACGGATTGCCCAGCGCGGCGCACGCCACAGCCGAATGAAGGAAGAGGAGTCTTTAACCACGGATAAACACGAATCAAACCATCGGTCTTCTCCGACATTCGTGTTAATTCGTGTGATTCGTGGGCAACTTCCTGTTCCGGATGATCCGCCCGCTTGGACATCCGCAGCTCGCAGCGGCCTCGCTTCTCCCGATGGATTCCTCGCTTCGCGCAGCCGTGTCCATGCAGTCGAATCCACATTCACGAATGAACGGACGGTCACCAAATGGTGTAGGGCTGGCGCTTGTCGCCACGCCGCATGTTTCAGTCGAAAAGCGGCGCGTCGGCGAGCGACGGCCCTACACTTTATTGCATCGTTACGGCTCAGAATGACAAACAGGTTTGAGAACAGGCCGTCGGATGAACGAAGTTCGGCAAATGGAAAACCTCGCGAAATGGCGAAATCCCAGGCAGGAATGTGATTTGCGCCCGCCCAATCCACAGACCCCGATGAAGCGATCCGTCTCCAACGTATGTACAGTCCTGGTGTTTGCCGCTGGCGTCGGTCTCTCCACGTCTGCCGCGCCTGACGCGAACAGGCCCTCATCGGCCGACGGTACGGCGATCACGAAGCGGCTGCACGATCTGTTCGAGCGCGAGTGGCAATGGCGGCTGAAGGAGAACCCCGAGTTTGCCACCTCCGTGGCGGTGCACGATGATGACGACAAGCTTTCGGACGTCTCATTGGCGAACCTGGCGCGCCAGACCAGGGACACGCAGGCCTTTCTCGCTGAACTCAAAGCCGTCGACCGCGAGCGGCTCTCGGGCGACGACCAAGTCAACTACGACATTTTCGAGACCCAACTCCAAGAACGCGTCGAGTCCCATGGCTTCGGCGAGCAGTTCCTGACGATCAACGCGGACTCGGGGTTCCACTCCGGCTTCGCCCAGATCTGGCAGGCGATGCCGTTTGAGACGGTGAAGAACTACGAGAACTATCTCGCCCGGCTGCGGGCCTTTCCGCGCTATATGGATCAGAACATCGCGTTGATGCGCGAGGGCGTGAGACGCGGCATCACGGTGCCCAAGGCGACGCTGGCGGGGGTCGAAGAATCGGTCAAAACGCTGGCGGCCGACGATCCGGAGAAGAGTCCGCTGTGGACTCCGTTTGGTCGAATTCCGCAAAAGCTTCCCGCCGCCGCCGGCGACCGGCTGCGCGCGGAGGGACGCCGGGCGATTCGCGAAGCGGTGGTGCCGGCGTATGCGAAGTTCTTCGACTTCATGACCAGAGAGTACATTCCGGGGTGTCGCGAGACTCTCGCCGGAACGGCGCTGCCGAACGGCGAGGCTTACTATAAATTCCTGATCCGCCAGTACACGACCCTCGACCTGACCGCTGGGCAGATTCACCAGATCGGCCTCGACGACGTGAAGTCGATCCGCATGGAGATGGAGAAGGTCATCAGCGACGTCGGCTTTCAGGGCGATTTCGCGGCGTTTTTGAAGTTCCTGCGCACGGATCCGCGTTTCTATCCCAAGACCGCGGAAGAACTGCTGATGCGCGCGTCATTCATTGCCAAGCGCATGGACGGCAAGCTGCCCTCGTTGTTCAAGACCCTGCCGCGCCAGCCCTACACCGTCGCCCCGGTGCCCGATTATCTGGCGCCGAAGTATACGGCTGGGCGCTACAACGGAGCCCCGAAAGGTTCGAGGCAGCCCGGCGAGTACCGGATCAACACGTATGCACTCGAAACGCGGGCGCTGTTCAATCTCGAGGCGCTCACCTTCCACGAGGCGGTGCCGGGCCATCACCTGCAAATCGCGCTCGCCGAAGAGGCGGCCGGCGTGCCCAATTTCCGCAAATACTCCTACATCTCCGCGTTCGGTGAAGGCTGGGGCCTCTACTCGGAGTGGCTCGGCCTCGAGGCCGGTTTCTACACCGATCCGTACAGCAACTTTGGCCGCCTGACCTACGCGATGTGGCGCGCCTGCCGTCTGGTCGTCGACACCGGCGTGCATGCCCGGGGCTGGACGCGGCAGCAGGTGCTCGACCACCTGGCGGCCAACACCGCGCTCTCGCTGCACGAGATTCGGACGGAGACCGATCGCTACATCTCCTGGCCCGGTCAGGCGCTCTCGTACCGAATCGGTTACCTGAAGCTCCGCGAATTGCGCACCCGCGCCGAGAAGGAGTTGGGCGGGCATTTCGATGTCCGGTTGTTCCACGACGCGGTGCTGAAGAACGGCTCGGTGCCGCTGCCGGCGCTGGAGCGGCAGGTGGAGCGGTTCATCGCGGACCAGAAAAACGCGGAGAAAGACGGTGCCCAGCGTCGTTGAATTCGTTCCTCCTACTTTTTGGAAACGACGCTGATGTTCGGCCGCGGCGCGGGGGGCATGTCGGCGCCGAGGTAGAAACCGGTGTGCGCCGGCTGGTTGTAGGCGCAGGATTTGGTGACACGCGGCTTTTTCTTTCCGCCACGGTTATTCTTCGGCAGCATGGTTGCCACGATGAAATTGCGCCCGACCTCTTTGCTTCGGTTCTGCCTCGGTTTCGCGACGTCGCCTCTGTTGCCCGCGGCGATGAACGCCGCAAAGGATGCAGCGATCGCACCGGCGCAGCCCGCCACTGCCGGCAATGTGGGTTTCGGCGCCAACACCCCGGCGGGCCGCGGCGGGCGGGTGCTCAAGGTGACCAATCTCAACGCCACCGGCCCCGGGTCGCTCGCCGAGGCCCTCCAGGCCAGGGGCGCGAGGATCGTCGTCTTCGAGGTTGGCGGCGATCACGTCCCAAAGCAGGACCGCGAGCCTGAGGAAACTGGACGCGCCCCCGCTCTGGCCGGAGGGACTCCGGGCTCTGCCGGCGGCCCAGGTCAAGGCCGAGGTCCTCAAGCAGGCCGGCGCCCGGCCGTGGGACCGCGACGAGCTTGATCGACGGATTGTGCGGCAGGTGATCGAAGGGAAAGGCCGGATCATCGACAGCCAGGAGCAGGTCGGCGGTTATCCCAAACCCGCAATGACGACGCGCAAGCTCGCGGTGCCCCGGGAAAACATTGAAGCGTGGCTGGCCAGTTTCTGCCCGGCGACTTTTTGAAGGGCTTTTCTGTCGGCTGGCGGCGCACTTCCACGAACCGGCATCGCCGTGACCCTCAGCCCTTCGGCGCGGTGGCGCGGTTGAAGCGAAACAGCTGCTGCGCGTGGACGAGGACGGGCCTGCCCTGGCGCGTCGGCGGCTCGAATTTCCATTGTCGCACGGCCTCGACCGCGAGGTCGGCGAGCTCGAGATTTGGCTGGCCGAGAACGTAGGGCATTCGCACGGCGCCCTGTTCATCGATATAGAAGCTCACGGTCACGTCGCCCCTTACCTCGAAATGAAACGTCAGCTCGATGGAAACCGAGACGGCCTCGCCGCGCAGGCGGGCCGGCTCGAAGCTCCATTCCCGCAGCGCGCTCACGGCCGCCTCGGCGAACTCGCGCCGCGTGTGGCTGATGACCAGCCACTCATTGAGCCTGCCGTCGGCATCAACGCTGAGCACGACCCGGGCCTGGCCACCATTGCGGCAGACGGCAACCAGCGACTCCGGAAAGACGGGCGAGACCGTCTGGATGATTTTCGCCGACTGAAATTCTGGCCGCCGCGCGGGCTCGGCCATGAGCGCCGAGGCGGCAAGGGCGAGGACGAACGTCATGGATGTTTTCATGGCGAATCTTTGACCTGCTTAACACCAGAATAGACCCATTCCCGTCAAAGTGCGAGACTCGTGCGGAAACCCGCTTCCGGCGCAGCGGAAGCCGGCTGGCGTTTTCAAGCGGCTCTCAATTCCTTGCACGATGTAGGGCAGCCGCCGGCCGGCCGGCCGGTTTGGAGTCTCCGACCGCTCCGGCCCGCCGACAAGCGGCGGCCCGACAGAACCGAAAACGGATTATTGCAGGGAATTGAGATGCGCTCCGGGATTAATCGAACCCAAGCTGGCGGTGGCGTGAAGTTGCCTCCACCGTGGAACATGGAAAAACGTCTTTTCTCCGAGCTCGGCCTTTCGCCTGAGACCCTCAAGGCGGTCGACAAAATGGGCTTCGAAGAGGCGTCGCCCATCCAGACGGCGGTGATCCCGGTGGCGCTCACGGGGCGCGACGTGGTCGGCCAGTCGTCGACCGGTTCGGGAAAGACGGCGGCTTTTGCGCTCCCGGCGATTGAAAAGGTCGAGGCGCGCCAGCGCGTGGTGCAGGTGCTGATCCTGTGTCCAACCCGCGAACTGGCCGTGCAGGTCGCCGAGGAGACGGGCAAGCTCGCGCTCTTCAAGCCCGGCGTGCGCGAGGTGCCGATCTACGGCGGCCAGAGCTACGAGCGGCAGTTCCGGGCGCTCGCCGCCGGCACGCAGATCGTCATCGGCACGCCGGGGCGCGTGATGGACCACATGGAACGCGGCACCCTGAAGCTCAACGCGCTGAAGATGGTCATCCTCGACGAGACGGACCGGATGCTCGACATGGGCTTCCGCGACGACATCGAGCACATCCTCAAGGCCGTGCCGCCGACGCGGCAGCTGATGTTTTTTTCCGCCACGATCCCGCGCGCGATTCAGGAGCTGATCGGCCGCTATTCGAAGGATCCGGCGTGGATCAAGATCGAGTCGGTCGCGCAAAACGCGCCGCAGGTGGAGCAGACTTACTTCGAGGTCGACCGCCGCTCGAAGATCGAGGCGCTGACGCGGCTGATCGATGTGCACGATTTTCGCTACGGGATCGTCTTTTGCAGCACGAAGATCATGGTCGACGATCTCGACGAGCACCTGCACGCGCGCGGCTATTTGACCGATCGCCTGCACGGCGACATTTCCCAGACGCAGCGCGATCGGGTGATGGAGAAGTTTCGCCGGCGCGCGTTCGAGTTTCTCGTGGCGACCGATGTGGCCGCGCGCGGGCTCGACGTCGACGATCTCGAGGTGGTCTTCAACTTCGACCTGCCGAACGACGCCGAGGACTACACGCACCGCATCGGCCGCACGGGCCGGGCCGGCCGCAAGGGGCAG
Source organism: Verrucomicrobiota bacterium (assembly GCA_016209255.1). Classification (GTDB taxonomy): domain Bacteria; phylum Verrucomicrobiota; class Verrucomicrobiia; order Opitutales; family Opitutaceae; genus ER46. Next base: position 4,661 of record JACQWL010000338.1, on the reverse strand, counting down.
GCCTTCACGTTCGTTTCGGGGCAGGAGATCTACAAACTGCAGAGCATGGTGCGCTGGGCGAAGCTCGATATCCAGCGGGGCAGGATTCCATCGCTCGACCAGGTCGAGGAGGCGCGTACGAACGTGTTTTTCGAAAAGGTCCGGGCGACGCTCGAAGCCCGGGAGTTCAGGCCGCGCGACCAGATGATCGACCGTTTGCTCGATCAGGGTTACGCGAGCACGGATATCTGCTCGGCGCTGATTCACTTGCTGCAGCAGGGCGGGGCGGGGGGCGCGTGGGGCCAGCCCGCCGCGGCTCAGACGCCGGCACCGAAGCCGGCCGCGGCGTCGAGGCCCGGGCGGACCGAAGTGAAGCCCGCCCCCGCGTGGGCGAAACTGGCCGCGGCACCGAAGCCGAAATCGAAAGCCGCGCCGGCACCGGTGGCGCCGGCACATTCGGCACGGGAGGAAAGTCCGGCCGCGGGCGCGCGCGCCGATTCGGAGGAGTCGCCCGAGGCGGCCAGCGAGGTGTCGCGCAGGTCCAAGTACGAAAGGCCCGCGCGCACGGGCCGCGAGCCAGGCATGGTCACGATTTTTCTCAACGTGGGCCGGAAGCAGCTCGTCACGCCGGCCGATATCGTGGGCAAGATCGCGGGTGTCACGCGGCTGCCGGCGACCGTGGTCGGGGCGATCGATATTCACCAGCGCCATACGCTCGCGGACGTCGCGACGGCGGAGGCGGAGTTGATCGTGAAGAAACTCGCGGGCATCAAGTTGAAGGGAGAGACCCTGGCGCCGGCGCTGGCGGGGGCGGAAGGGTAGGGGGGCGCAGCTCCGAGTTGTTGGTGCCGACGGAAAGCGAAAGCTCCAAATTTCAAGCTCCAACCTCCAGTGAAGCTGCAAAGGAGGAAAACTCCAAAGAGGCGACCAGCGAAAAATTGGGCGATTGGAGCTTCATTGGAGCTTGGAGGTTGGAACTTGGATGTTCTCAGTTGGAGGAGACCCAAAACCAAGTCGGTCAGGCCAACAGGGTTCGACTCACCGCCAACCGGGAGACGCGCCCAGGGTAGTGGCCGGCCCGCGCCCTTGACAGTCGGTTGCCGACACCGTTATTGCCGTGCCTCGTATGGAAGCCGCGCTCAACCAACCGGTGCTCGTGCTCAACCGCCTGTGGCAGGCGGTGAACGTCGTGGGCGCGCGCCGCGCCTTCGGGTTGCTGGCGCGCGGACACGCGCAGGTCGTGCATCATCACGACGACGATTTCCGGACGTTCGCGCTGCTCGACTGGATCGACTTTTCGGTGAGCAACCCGCCGCTGGCCGAACTCGAGACCGTGCACACGCCGAGCCGCACGATCCGGCTGCCCCGCGTGATCCTGCTGACGTTTTTCGACAAGCTGCCCTGCAAGGAGCTGAAGCTGACGCGCAACAACGTCTTCGAGCGGGACAAGAACACGTGCCAGTATTGTTCGCGGCGGATGCCGCGGGAGCAGTTGAACCTCGACCATGTGATCCCGCGCGATTACGGCGGGAAGACGACGTGGGAGAACATTGTCTGCTCGTGCGTCAAGTGTAATACGAAGAAGACGAACCGCCTGCCGCACGAGGCCGGGATGCGGCTGATTCGCAAGCCGGTGCGGCCGAAGTGGCGCCCGGTGATCTCGCTCGTGCTCGGCCACCAGCACCACGAGGTGTGGAAGGATTTTCTCGACGTCGCCTACTGGAACGTGGAACTGGAGGAGTAGGTTTTTGCGGCGCAAAAACCTTGGATTTGGGTTCTTGGCCGGCCGGGAGCGTCGAGCGCGGCTTTGACAACGGGCGGCGGCGGGCCACGATCCCACTGATGCAACGCGTGGCGACCGAGCTTTTCACGGTGGCGGACTACCGGACGATGCCGGAGGGGCCGCCGTATTACCAGCTCGTGGAGGGGGAACTCATCTTGGCACCATCACCAAACAGCTTTCATCAGGATGTAGCGTTCAATGTGGCGTTCATGCTCCGGCAACACGTGATGAAGCACCGGCTCGGCAAGGTCTGCATTGCGCCACTCGACGTGTATCTGTCCGACATCGACGTGTTTCAGCCCGACGTTTTTTTTCCTCTCGAACCAGAACCTGCATTTGCAGAAAGAAGATGGGGTGCACGGTGCACCGGACCTGGTGGTCGAGATTGTCTCGCCGTCGAACGGCCCGCTCGAAAAAAAGCGCAAGCGGCCGCTCTACGCACGACACGGCGTGAAGGAAGAATGGCTCATCGATCCGGTGCTGGAGCAAATTCACCGCTACGATTTCACGATTGATGCGGCGAGGCCGGTGCGGATTGTGGACAACGAGGAATCATTCGAGACGCCGTTGCTGCCCGTGTTGATGATCGGCGCGGCGGAAGCGTTCAGACGGTGAAGGAAGATCCGCGGCGCCTCGAAGCGCCGAACCCGATCCAGTTGTAGGAGCCTGCTTGCAGGCGATGTCGCGTGGGCGAAAGCCACACAAGTTGTCCCGCGGCGCGAGTTACTCCGATCGAGTCGACGGTGGCGATCGGGGCGGACCGTTCGTCATCGTGGGCGGCCACGTCCGTATGAAACTTTCGCATCATGTGTTCGAAGTGCCGTTCCGTTTTGTCGAGCGATTCGAAGGCGCTTTGGCGCTCCAGGTCGTTCATGACATCGTTTCGCAGACGGTCGCGCAGGGCCCCGATGTAGATGACGTTGGGATTGAAGGTGCTGCTGTGCCTGGGCGAATACGAGGCCCTAAACGGCGCACTTACAGCGGGCTGGGGTGGGCCATTGCTGGACTTTCTGCGGCACGTGCAGCAGCACCACCAGAAGATCGTGCTTATGTTCACCGGCATGAAGACGTTTCCCGCGCTGGGGCGCGAGTGGACAGCCCGCTTCGTGGCAGTGCGGCATACCCGTGTGAGCTTCCTGACGGCGGACGAGTGCCGCCCGCTGCTGGAGCGGCCGGTGCCGGAGTTCAATCTGCGCTATGGAGAGGGCGCGCTCGACGCGCTGCTGGGGCTGACGCACGGGCAGCCGTTTCTCACCCAAGCGGTGGCTTACGAGCTGGTGGACCAACTGAACAGTGAGCGGCGGCAAGAGGCGTCGGTGGCGGACGTCGAGCACGCGGGCGACAAGGCGATGGAATCCGGCGAGGCCTATTTTCACAATCTCTGGGACGATGCTGAGAGCGACGGACAGTCCCTGCTCGGGCGGCTGGCGCAGAGGCAGGCCGCGCTAGCCGGCGCAACGCGGACGCGGTTACGCGAGATGGACGTGCTCGACGATGAAGGGCGGTTCGCGGTGCCGCTAGTCGAGAAGTGGGTGAGGACAAGAATCGCGTAGCAGGCTGGGGGGACCGATTGTTCATCTTCGCGATAGAATTCTCGTCCGAAGGCGCAACTTTGAGAGCAGGTCGGGCGCCTTTTCCTGAACTACGCCGGGAAAAAGAGGCTGCGCAGCCGCGAACCCCAATCTCGGAAAATCTCTCACGCGGAGCGCGCGGAGACGCGGAGGAAGCAGCGTTGCTCTCCGCGCCTCCGCGAGCTCCGCGTGAGAATTCATCCCGAGCACTGAGACAAACATGTTTGTCTCGCCTTCGGATAGTCGAGACAGGCTGTTGAGCGTGAGCGAAAGATTGCGGGAACGCGCAAAGGACCCAATTCTTCCACCATGCTCGCAACTCTTGTCATGACGGTGATTGGCGCGGACCGGCCGGGGCTGGTGCAAATGGTGGCGGCGCGCGTCGCGGACCACGGGGGCAACTGGCTGGAGAGCCGGATGTGCCGGCTCGGCGGGCAGTTCGCCGGCATCCTCCGGGTCGAAGTGGCGGCAAACCGGCGCGATGAGCTGGTCAACGCGCTGCGCCTGCTCGAGGTCGATGGTTTGCGCGTCATCATCCATGCCGAAAGTGGCATCGCGGTCGGTGCGCCCACCGGCGGATCGCTGGCCCTCCTCGAACTCGTCGGCCAGGATCGGCCGGGAATTCTGCGCAGCGTGTCCGGGGTGCTTGCGGCGCATGCCGTCAATGTCGAGGAACTGAGCTCGGAGCGCGTGAGCGCGCCGATGGGCGGCGGCACGCTGTTTCAGGCGCGGGCCACGGTCTTCGTGCCGGCGGGCGTGACAATCGCGGCGCTGCGCGCGGAGCTGGAAAAGATCGCGGTCGACTTGATGGTGGATCTTACGATTGCGCCGGCGAAGGGGTGAACTTTTTCGGCGGGGCCGAAAAAGCCAGCGTTCGGACGTCGTGCCCTGAGGCTGGATTCGGCCCTCCTTTGGATGCGCAAGGTTTAACGACGCCGTGTATAGTGACCGCCGGCCTTTTGCAGGACTGCGCAGGGAAATGGAGGCTGCGCAGCCGCGTACCAAACCGAAACTCCTTGAAACGCGGAGCGCGCGGAGAACGCAGAGGTTTGCCCGCCTTCGGCGGGATCAAATGACTCTTTGCGAACTCCGCGTCCTCCGCGTTTAAGACCGGTCCGGATCATTGCGACCAACCTGGGGCGTCGCAGTTCGTTAATCGTTGTGCGGATGAACATGGATGGAATCCAGCCCTCATCCGTGTCGATCCGTCGAATCCGTGGTTTCAAATGCGTTTCTTAGCCGTATCCATGCAGTAGAACCCCGTTTACCTGTTGAACGTTCAAACTAATTGGTGAGTGTAGGGGCGTCGCTTGCCGACGCCCGTTTCC
>JACQWL010000337.1 GCA_016209255.1 Verrucomicrobiota bacterium | reverse complement strand
GGCGAGGCCGCCGAGGGCGCTGATGCGGGTGACACCGGTTTCGCGCATCGCGGTGAGCTAGGCATGCAGCAGGCGGGGGAAGGGCGCGCCGAGCAGCGGCTCGTGATACATCACGCCGGAGACGGAGTAGTGCAGCACGGGCTCGATGCCGGCGGCGCGGGCTTCGGCGAGCGCGGTTTTCTCGGACGCGTCGAGCCAGGAATGGAAAATGCTGCCGGCCACACCCATGTTTTCCGGATACTTGGGATGCGGGTAGGGCAGGGCGTAGCCGCGCACGAGGAGCGACGGCGCCTCATACGTGATATGCCCGCCCAGGCCGCTCTTGATGTGATCGTGCTCCACCTTGAACGGCTCGATGCGCAGGATGATGTCGAAGTCGGGGTTGAGCTCGGCGGCGGCGGTGCGAAGATTTTTCAGGTAGCGCACGATGCTCTTGCCGGCGGCTTCGGCGACCTTGTCGTGGCTGCGCCACTCCCGGATCATGTACGGTCCGCCATTGCGGCCGACGTAGAGCGAGGCGGTGTGCTCGAAGCCGGCGCCGCTGTCGTTGGTCCAGACCGACATGTAGCCGAGGTCGGGGACGGCGCGCAGGAGTTTCTGGAGCGCCTCGCGGTAGTGCCGTTGCACGATGGGGTGATCCTGCGCCATCGTGAAACGGGGCAGGCGCGAGCGGAACGGATGGTCGACCCGCGCGCCGCGCAGGGTGGGGTGCTTTTGGAAAAACCGCTCCGGCATCGTGCGCGGTTCGAACATGCACACGCCCGGCTTGAGCCCGTAGCGGCGGCCGAGGTCGGCGAGTTTGCGCAGGTGGTTGAGATTGGCGTCGAGATAGAGCGCGGGCCAGAGCCCCTTGGTCAGCGGCGTGTCGACGAAGTGGTTGAAGCCGGGCGCGTAGGTGTAGAACTGCGAGTAGTATTCCCACGCGACCAGGTCCTCGTGCGGCATGTGGGTTTGCAGGCTGTTGACCTCGCAATGGGTGAAGCCCGCCTCGGCGAGCGCGGCGACATAGCGTTCGGGGTCGAAGCCGCGGGCGGAACGCCAGTATTGCGTGTAGCAGGCATCCCAATGCGGCCGGTGCCAGCCGAAGGTCGCGGGCAGGAAAACCCCGGCGGCGAGTTTCTCGCGGGTCAGGTCGCCGACGCCGTTTGCCAGCAGCCGCACGGCGGTGAACAGAAACGAGCCGTGGCTTGCGACGATCTCGCCCGTGCCGTCGTCGGCGATCCGCAGCCACATCCAGGCGGCGGCGGACTTTGCGGCGTCGGGCAGGTTCACGGCCCAGCCGCGGCCCGCCAGAGCGACGTTCAACCCCAGACCGCGGGCCGCACTCGCCGCCACCGTCGCGCCGGCGATACGACCGAGCTCGGTGGCCGCGGTCAGCTCGGCCGGCGCAGCGGCGGTGGAGTGGAATACGGAGCGGATGGGAGACAGCGAAGAAAGGGTCATTAGGTGGAGCCCGAAAAAGGTGCCCGAAAACACACATGGGGTGCGCGCGAGTCAAAATGAACGTTACTGAAAATTTCACGACCCGCGCGATGACACGCGCCATCGCGAATTTCTTTCGCTCGTGGCGAGCCGGGCTTCGCTGAGGCCGCAGGGTGTTCAGCGATGCGTCCGGCAGAGGCAGGCGCCCTTGCATCCGGGCTACAGCATCCACCACGGAATCGCCCGGATCCGGGGCGCGAGTTCCAACGGGCGCGGGCAGCGGCAGACGATGTAGCCGATCGGCGCGGTTTTCTTGTGCTCATCGAGGAAGGTCCGCAGGTGCCGCGCATCGGAGGCGTCCGGCCGGTCGGTCCACTTCACTTCGATCGGGGTGATTCGACCCCGATGCTCCAGAATCAAATCCACCTCGACGCCGGTTTTCGTGCGGAAGTAACTGAGCCGCCCTTCACCGAGGTAGCCGAGGCGTTTCCAGAGTTCGATCGCGACCCATTGTTCGAGCAGGGGTCCGGGATTCGCCTGCACAAGGGTCGGCTCGGGCGGCAGCCCGGCGACGGCATGACGGACACCGAGGTCGAACAAATAGAAACGCGGCGTCGACAGGACGCCCTGGCGCACGCTGCCGGAAAACGCCGGCAGCGAGAAACCGACAAACATGTCTTCGAGAAGCGCGTAGTAAGACTGGATGGTTTTGCCTGTTAGCCCGGTCTTACGCGCCAGCGCAGCATAGTTGACGATCTGCCCCGACTCGCCCGCGGCCAGCGGGAGAAAACGCGCGAAGCTCGCCAGGTTCACGGTGGCGGCCTCGCGCCGGACCTCCTCCTCGAGATAAATGGCCGCGTAGGAGCGCAGCAACGCCGCCCGATCTTCCGCGGGTGCGGCCGCGATGCCCGGGAGCGCACCATAGGCCAGCCGGTCAACCAGATCGCATTTCGGAAACGGGCGCGCCACCGGTTCTGTCCAAGCCGGTGTTGGCACAGGAGAGGCGTCGTCCCGCCCCGGGGCGATCTCGTCCTGCACCAGCGGAAACAGCCGGTGATAGAGCGAGCGCCCGGGCAGCAGGTTGGCGCCGATGCGCCGCAACTTGCGGGCGGAACTGCCGCAGAGAATAAAGCGCCAACGTTGCTTGTCCTCGTCGTAGAGATGCTGGACGGTGTTGAAAATCTCCGGGCTCATTTGCGCCTCGTCGATCACCACGGTCGCCGGCTGCTTTCCGGCCGAGAGGCCTCGGCAGGCCTGGATAAAGCCGGCCGGTGCGGTGCCGTAGCGCAGCCGGTCCTCGACGTTGGCGAGATCGATGCGCAGCGCCGGCTCGGGGTAAACCGCGCGCAGCAACGTGCTTTTGCCCGTCTGCCGCGCGCCAAAGAGCAGGCTGACGTAGGGCTTGGCCGACTGGGCGGCGAAGCGCGCGGTGTAGAGGCGGCCGAACATGACAGCCCCTCCTTAAAAAGCTTACTAATCGGGAGTCAAGGTAATGAAACGGAAGATCGCCGCCGAGGCGGCGGAACTCGCCGGAGGCGAGCAACCGCTCAACATTCAACGTTTAACGCTGAACGCTCAACGACGCGACGTCCCGTGGTTGATCCTCGGCTGGAAACTTGAGCGTTCAGCATGGAGCGTCGGGCGCTTTTCCACCGGCGCTCATTTCTTCTCCGCTTCGCTTCGCGCCTTCGTCTCGGCCAGCAGCGCCTCGAACTCCGGCTGCCCGCGCAGCTTGTCCCACCACGGGTCGAGCGGGACGGTTTTGTAGGTGATCGCCGGTTGCTTGTTCAGCGCCCGCCGCAAATAGGGAAGCGTCTTGGCGGCGTCGCCCACCGACGCGTAAAACTTCGCCAGTGGAATCGCATTCGCCACGGACGGCTGCTCGCGCGCCGTGGCTTCGAAGGATGCGATTTCGCGCGCCGCGTCCTCCGTCCGCCCGAGCCAGCCGAGCACGGTGGCGAGCAGGGCCTGATCGCCGGTGCTTTCGGCATGTTCCCGCAACCGCTGCCGCAAAACGGATTCGGCCGCCTGCCATTGCTGCCGTGCCAGGCTCTCCTTGCCGTCGAGATGAAAGGCCAGCGCCACCGACGACGCCTTCGGTCCGCGTGCGACGATGTTGCTGTCATCGAGATAATTTCGCGCGGTCAGCGCCGCCGCTTCGTGGACGCGGGCGGAATTGTGTTCGAGCAGACCCAGCCACATGGCAACACCCACCGCGCGATCCTCCGTGCGATCGTCGGGCGCAAGCTGGCCGAGCGCCGCCCGCGCCGCGGCGAGATCACCACGCCAGGCGGCGAGCAGCGACGCCTTCGCCAGCAGAGCGCCCGCGAATGGTTCCACCGTGATGGCCGCGTCGAAATTCTCCAGCGCGGCGGCGAAGTCAGCTCGCGCGAGGAAACTTCCGGCGACGGAATAATAGGCCAGCGGGTCGCGGGGAAACAGTTTAACCGTTTCCTGCCCGATGCGCATGGCCTCTTCGGTGCGGCCCTGGCGGCCAATTGCGCCGCTCAGTGCGAGGCGCAGGCGGGGGTCGTCGGCGCGGAGCGCGAGCGCCCGGCGGAGCACGACCTCGGCCTGGGCGTGGGCATTCTGGTTGATGAGGACGTAGGCGAGGGCGAGCATTGCCTCGGTCGCATTGGGATCGAGCGCGAGCGCGCGGTTGGCGAAGTCCTGCGCGTCCTGCCGGCGTTTTTCCGAAACATCCCAGCCGCGCAGGATGAAGCAGGATTGCACGTAGGCGCGCGCGGCCCACGCGCGGTTTGAGTCGCTGGCGAGGTCGGTGGCCTTGCGCGTGAGGTCCTCGGCCGCCGCGAGGTTGGCACGCGTGTAATTCATCTTCTCGAAGTGCGCGTAGGCACGCGTCACGAGCTGGTCGGCCTGGCTCGAGGTCGCCATGGCCGGGGTGGCCGGTGCAAGGGGCACGACCGGCGGTGCGGACCGGTGGAATATCCACCACCCCAAGGCTGCGACCGCCACGCCAACCGGCAATGCGATGAGCGCCCATTTCCGCAGTAGGGCGGGTCTCTGACCCGCCTCTTCACGCTCCAAGGGCGGGTTGGAAACCCGCCCTACTTTCGCCTCGTGCGACAGCGCGCCGGTGCGATGCGACCAGAGCTTGAGAAAACGCGTGCGCACCTCGGCCGGGACTTCGCCGCCGCGCAGGCGGGTCCATTGCACCGCGCGAAAACGATCCGGCACGAGCGCGTCGGGCTCGCGGGTGTCGTCGATCACGACGGGTAGAATGAACGGCACACCCGACGCGATGCCGCGCGCGCGCTCGGCAGCGAGGTCCCACTCGATGCGGAAGTAGCCCTCGTGCCGCGCCTGGGTGTTGGCGGAGATGAGCGGAATGAACAGCACGCACTCCTTGATCTGACGGCGGATCTTCGCGTCCCACTCGTCACCGTGTTCGAGTCCGCCCTCCTGGTCGAACCACACCTCGACCCCGCCGGAGCGCAGCGCCTCGCAAATGCGTTTGGCAGCTTCGGCATCCTGAGAAGCGTAGCTAAGGAAGACGGCTCGCACGGTGGCTGGGGGCATGGGCACAGGCCGGAACAATTGGCCCGGTTGCCCCGGTGCGTCGAGGCCAGAAGCGCACGCGGACAGCCCGGCCGCGAAGGTGCCCTTGGCTTTGAAAACCGAATGGTGCGGCGGGAGGCAGCTCGCTTGTGGGCGCGGTATCAGAGCGCGCGCGCGCTGGCCTACGGCCGACTGAATCGTTGCCTAAGCCTTCCGGCGGCGAAGATTCAGCAAGACCAGCACTGCGCCGATGCCCATCAGCGCCCAAGTCGACGGTTCGGGTATGGGGGCGAAACTGGAAAGCACCACACTGTTCGTTGCGGCGGTGAAGGCACTGCTCGCGCCGAAGTTGACCTGGAAGGAGCCGAAACCGTCGATCGTGAAGAGCCGCTGGCCGTTGCTGACGTTGTTGAACAGCCCGGTGAGCCCGCCAGCGCCATTGGCGGTGAGGACGGTGAACGTATCATTTGCGCTGACGCTCGACTGATAGCCGTTGAGGAAGCTGACCTTAAGGGTGGCGCCGCCAAGCGCCGCGGTGCCGCCAACGCTGAGGAAATCGTAGGTCACGCTCTGGGTTGCCCCGGCGAGTTCAATCAGCAGCTCGCTGGTGCCGAGCAGCGTCAGGTCGCCCGTGAGCGTGAGCGACCCGGGCGAAACACCCGGCGAGACGAGGCCGCCGGCGGTGACTTTCGGGGCATTGATCGTGCCGGTGCCCGTGAGCGGTGCGTTGGCCCCGAATGAAAGTGCGCTCGCGAATTGCGCCGAGGCGCCGTTGCCCAGTTGGATGCTGCCTTTGTCATTGTTCGTGAACACACCCGAAAACACGATCGCGCCCGCGGTGATGTTCAACGCTCCATTGTTGGTAAACTCGACGGCGAACGTGGTGGTTCCACCCGCCGTTTTGTCGTAGCGGCCATTGTTCGTGAACGTAAAAGTGCCTCCGAATGCGGCTGGATTCTCGATCGTGTTGGCACCGGTGTTCAGATCGTTGAAGCGATTGACGTTGTCGAACATGCTGCCGTTGCCGCCGCGAATGCGACCGGAAATCCAATTCACCGTGCCATTGTTCAAAATATTCCGGAAGTTGAACTCGTGGTGACCGGTGGTGTTGCCGAGGTTCAGTACGCCAAGGTCGCCAATGGTGGTGGTATTGCCAGGCGCGCTGGCGTTCCAGTCGCCCCCGTTCCAATTGAGGTTGCCCGTGAAGGTATTCGTTCCGGTGAGCTGTCCGGCGTTGAAATCAAAAGCCTTGATCGCGACGGTGCCATTTGCGTCGAGAATCCCTCCGGAGAAACGGGCCAGGCCGTTCCCCTTGAGTTCGGAGTTCATGGCCAGGATTGCGTCGCTGGCGAATTCGAGCTGGGCCCCGGCCTCGACAATGATGGCGGCATTGGCGGCGTTGCTGACGCCGCCGGACAGCCTGAGCGTGCCGGCCGCGGCGGTGACGGTGCCCGAGTTGCCGAACGCGGTCTGGATATCGGTTGAGCCCGCGCTGTGATTGAGCTTGCCCTGGTTCGTGACGGCGCCGGTCCAGGCGTTGGCCGTGGTCGTGCCGCCGGCGACGGTCAGCTCGCCGCCGGTCCCGATCGTCTTGGCTCCGCCCGACACATTCGCGCTGCCGGTCGCGGTAACCTTGGCGTTGAGGTTGCCGCCGGTCCACTCGAGCGAGCCGAAGCTGGCGGTGGCGGTACTCGCGCCGGTCACCTGACCGCCGGTGGCGAGGGTGAGCTTGCCGGAGC
>JACQWL010000332.1 GCA_016209255.1 Verrucomicrobiota bacterium | reverse complement strand
TCTGGAATTCGATCACGCCGACATCTTCCGGGATCTTGCGGACGTGCAACGGACCTTCACCCACCTCGCGCGCATCGTGCCGCGCAACGGTTTCGTGGTGTTGAATGGCGACGATCCCAATCTGCGTCCGCTCGGTTCCATGCCCTGGACGCGGGTGGTGCGCGTCGGAACCGGCGAGGGGAACGATGCCCGCATCGCCGACTTCACCGAGGCATCCGCCGGGGCGGAATTCAAGCTGCTGTGGCGCGGCCGGCTCTGGGCGCACGTGACGTGGTCGCTGACCGGGCTGTTCAATGCCCGCAATGCCGCGATGGCGGCAACGATGGCCGGGCTGGCGCTGGATCCCGCGAACCCGATGGTCTTGCCGCTGGCCGCGCTGGCGCGTTTTCGCGGCGTGCGGCGGCGGCAGGAGGTCTTGCTGCGACAGCCGCAGCTCACGGTGATCGAGGATTTCGGTCATCATCCGACGGCGCTGGCGGAGACGCTCGATTCTTTTCGCGCGCGGTTTTCGGGCACGCTCCTCACCGCGGTGTTCGAGCCGCGCAGCAACACGGCACGCACGAAGATGCTCCAGGCCGGTTTCATGCGTGCGCTCGCGCAAGCCGACGAGGTCTACCTCGGCCCGGTGAGCCGCCCGGAGAGACTCGCGGAGGACGAGCGCTTCGATCCCGAAGGCGTGGCACAGAACCTCGAGAGCCAGGGCGTCGAGGCGCACTTTGCGGCAACCAATGCCGCCCTGCTGGAAAAGCTCGTCGCCAACACTCTCGGTGCGGCGACCGCGGCGGCGGGGAAACCGCGCGTGGTCGTTTTCTTCACCAACGGCAGCTTCGACGGCATTATTGGAAAATATGTCGCCGCGGCCGCCCTGAGGTAGCGGCGGATGGTTCTCCGCGGTAGCCGCGGCCGGTTTTGCCGCTTGCGTCGGGCCGGCGGATCGCCTCTCTCCCGGGACATTTCTCCCCTATGAATTCATGGCTCGGCCGGAGGTTTGGCGGATGGGTGTGCGGGTGCTGTGTGCTGGCCGGCGTGCTGGGCGCAGTCGCTTTCGCGCAGAACCCGGCGCCGCCCGCCGCCGCCAAACGTGCGCCGTCCGTCGACGCGATGCTCACCCGCGTGTTTCCCTCGATCGTGCGCATCGAGGCAATCCGCCTGCGACCCAGCGACGGGCGGCTGACGAAGCAGTGGACCGGCGGCAGCGGCGTGATCATTTCGCCGCAGGGGCACGTGTTGACGAACTGCCATGTGACCGAGGACGGCGATTTCTTCCGCTGCCATCTGTTCGACGGTTCGCACGTCGAGGCGACGCGCGTCGGGCAGGACGCGCTGACCGATCTGGCCGTGCTGCAGATCGACCTCGCGCAGCGGGCGAAGGGCGCGCCGCCGCTGGTGGTCGCGGAATTCGGCGACTCGTCCCAACTCGCATCCGGCAACGCGGTGTTCGCGCTCGGCAGCCCCGGGTTTCTGGCCCAATCCGTGACGCGCGGCGTGGTCTCGAATCCCTCCCTCGTGCTGCCGGAGCAGACCGCGGGCAAGATGATCCTGCGCGGTGAGGATGTGGGCACGCTCGTGCGTTGGGTGCTGCACGATGCGCGGATTTTCGGCGGCAACAGCGGTGGGCCGCTGGTGAACGAACGTGGCGACGTGGTGGGGATCAACGAAATTGGCGTCTTCAATCTCAGCGGGGCGATTCCGAGCAATCTCGCCCGCGTGGTGGCCGATCAAATCATCGGCACCGGCCGGGTCACGCGCGGCTGGTCCGGGCTCACGGTGCAGCCGCGGCTCGAGGCGGATGGCAACCGCGCGGGCGTGATGGTGGGCGACGTGGCGGCGGCTTCGCCGGCCGGCGCGGCGGGACTCCAGCCGGGCGACGTGATCGTGGCGTGCGATGGTCACGCGATCGAGGGCGCGGAGGAGAAAGCGGTGGCGCATTTCAACCGGCTCGAGACGAGCCAGATGCCCGGCAACGATTTCCTCGTCGAGTTTGTCCGTGCCGGGCAGAAGCAGTCGGCCCGCCTCAAGCTCGCGCGGCGCGAACTGGCGCAGGCGGACGACGTGGAACTGCGGAGCTGGGGAGCCGTGGTGCGCGATCTGACCCAGAAGTTGATCCGGCAGGAACGGCTGCCGGACGCCCGTGGGGTGTGGCTCGAGAACATCCGGCCGGCGGGCCCCTGCGGCCAGGCCGAGCCGACGCTGCGCCGCAACGATGTGTTGATCGCCGTCGATGGCGCTCCGATCGGCGACGTGGCGGCGTTGCGCGAGCTCACCGCGACGCTCCTAGCTGGGGCGCCGAAGGGCGTGCGAACCGTTCTGGCGAGCGTGCGTCGGGAGGGAGCGGTGCTGACCTCGGTGGTCGAACTGCGGACCACCAGCGAGCGCAATCCCCCGCAGGAGGCGCGGAAGGCGTGGCTCGGGGCGTCCTCCCAGCCCTTGACCCCGAAGCTTTCGACGCGGCTCGGCATCAAGGCCGAGGGCGGCGCCCGGTTGACGCGCATCTATCCCGGCACACAAGCCGAGGCGGCGGGCCTGCGGGTCGGCGACGTCATCGTGGCGTTGGACGGCGCCGAGGTTCCGGCCCGGCGGCCGGAGGACACCGACGTGCTCGCACGGCAGATACGTCAATACCGGTCGGGCACGCAGGCCGTGTTCGGCGTGTGGCGCGACGGTCGGAAGATGGACGTGCCGGTGACGCTCGAACCGCAGCCGGTGCCGGCGGCGGAGATGCCGTGGTGGGAGGATGTGCAACTCGAATTTTCGGCCCGCGAGATTGCGTTCGACGATCGCGTCCGCCTGCAGTTGCCCATGGAGGCGAAGGGTGCGCTGGTGGAGAGTGCCGTTCCCGCGGGCTGGGCCGCGCTTGCGGGCTTGCGCGCCGACGATGTGATCGAAGCCGCCGGCGGCAAACCGGTGGCGAACCTGGCCGAGCTGAAGCAAGAGCGGGAACTGGTAGTCGCGAGCGGAAAGCAATGGTGGGTGTTGCTCGTGCGGCGGCGTGGCCAGACTCTGTTCGTCGAAATCACCCTCAAACCGGTCAAATCAAAATCATGAACCGTCCCTGCTCCCACGCTTTCGCGGTTGCGCTGTCCGTGGCGGCGTGCGCCCTGCCGCTGCCCGCGACCTCCGCCACCGATGCCGCCGCTGGCCGCGCGCTCGTGAAACGCTATGCCGATACCATCGTCGGCGTCGAACTGGTGGTGACGTTGAAGCTGAAGATGGGCGACCGCGAGATGCCGCCGCGCGAAAACCGCGTCGAAGTGAACGGCACGGTCATCTCCGCGAGCGGTCTCACCGTCACCTCGCTGGCCGAAGTCGATCCGCAGGCGGCATTCGAGGCGATGCGGGCGTCGCAGCCGGGCGGAAACCGGGTCGAACTCGTCGGGGCCGATTTCAAGGAGGTCAAGCTGCGCCTCGCCGATGGCAGCGAGGTGCCGGCCAGATTCGTGTTGAAGGATGCCGACCTCGACCTTGCGTTCATGGCGCCGGCCGACGATGCCGACGGCACGAAGCGCACCTTTTCGGCGGTGAAGCTCGAGGACTCGGTCGAGGGCGCCGTGCTGGGCAGCTATTTCTATGTGGCGCGCGCACCGAAAGTCCTGCAGCGCGTGCCGTTGGTTCGCACCAGTGAGATCACGGGCATCGTCGAGAAGCCGCGCCGGTTTTATCTCCTGACCGAACAGGCGTTGGGGACCCCCGTGTTCGATCCGCAGGGTCGCGTGCTGGGGATCACGCTCCAGAATTTCGCCAACGGACGCCGCACCGGCTACGTCGTGCTGCCCGCGG
Organism: Verrucomicrobiota bacterium; assembly: GCA_016209255.1. Taxonomy (GTDB): domain Bacteria; phylum Verrucomicrobiota; class Verrucomicrobiia; order Opitutales; family Opitutaceae; genus ER46. The sequence goes on along the minus strand of JACQWL010000332.1, from coordinate 14,164 downwards.
CGGACATCGCCGAAATGGCGAAACAGGCTGCGGCCCGGCAATCCGCGCCCGGCGAGCCGGCAAAAGGAAATTAGGCCGCGAGTGTTCCTCGGTCGCCGGGCACGGCCGCGTTGAGCCGTACGGCGCGGTCAAGAGGGCGCGTTACGCCGGGCCGGCCGCGAGCGGAAGCTGCGCTCCCGCTCCCGATTCCGACGATGCGGGTGCCGCGACGAACCGGTCGAGCAGGTTCTTGAATCGTCGCAGATCGAATGGTTTCGCCAGGTACTCGTCCATGCCGGCGGCGAGGCATTTTTCGCGCGTGCCCTTGGTGATCGATGCCGTGAGCGCGATGATCGGCGTGTGCCGGCCCGGTGGCTCGGTCGCGCGGATCCGCTGGGTGGCAGTGTAGCCGTCAACGTCCGGCATCTGCAGATCCATCAGGATGACGTCGTAATGATGTTGGGCTGCGAGCCGGACTGCCTCCTCGCCCCCCGAGGCGAGCTCGGACTCGAAGCCGTTGCGGTGGAGGAGCATCTCGAGCAGGATGCGGTTGGTCTCCATGTCATCGACGACCAGGATGCGCGCCGGCCCCAACCGCGCGACAACCCGCTCCGGTTCGGCCAGAGTCGAGTCGGCGGGAAGGGCGACGGGGGTAAGCGGCAGCGCAAAGCTGAACTCCGTGCCTTCGCCGCGCGTGCTTTGCACCGCGATCTCGCCACCCATGAGCGCGACGATCCGCTGGCAAATCGCCAGGCCCAGTCCGGTGCCGCCGTAGCGCCGCGTCATCGACGTGTCGGCCTGCATGAACATCTGGAAAAGATCCTTGATTCTCTCGGCCGGAATGCCGATCCCCGTGTCGCGGACGCGCACGCCGAGACGGCCCTGCGTCGCGCTGGCGTCGGGCGGCGTCCAGGTTAGAAACAGGGTGACCGTTCCGCGCGGCGTGAACTTGATCGCATTGTCCACGAGGTTGAGCAGCACCTGGCGGAAGCGCAGCGGGTCGCCGGCGACGAGCAGCGGGCCGGCCAGTTGCGCTTCAAACCGAAGCTCGAGTTTCTTGTCCAATGCGCGCGGGCTCAGCAGCCGGAGGACCTCATGCGCAGTTTCGGCGGGCGCGAAGGGCAGCCGCTCGAGCACCAGCCGGCCCTCCTCGATTTTCGAAAGATCGAGGATGTCATTGACGAGCGACGTCAACCGCAGGCCTTCGCCCGTAATCGTGCTGACGTAGCCGCGCTGGACATCGTCGAGGTTCGTTTTGGCGAGCAGGTTGGCGAAACCCATCACGGCGTTGAGCGGGGTGCGGATCTCATGGCTCATCACGGCGAGGAATTCGCTCTTGGCGCGGTTCGCCTTTTCGGCGGTCAGCTTGGCTTCCTGCAGCTCACGCCGGGTTTCCGCGTGCTCGCGGATGTCGGCGCGCGTCAGGGCGACAAACGTTGTGCTCGCGAGCAGCGTCGCAACGAGAAACGCCGCGCCGCAGAATGCCAGCCAGCGCACCAGCGCAATGGAGCGCAACCACCCGGCCGCGGGGTAACTCAGCGCCAGGGCGGCTTCGATGCGCCCGGCCGCGTCGCGAATCGGCAGGAGCGATCGCACCCACGCGCCCCGCGCATCGCGGTGAATCTCCGGGTCGAAAATCGCCTCGCCGGCGAGGGCGCGACGAAAGCTCGGAGGCGCGGCGGGAAAGGGTCCGCCGGCTGGGGCAGATGCGCCCGCCGCGACATCGGCAACGATTCGGATGCGCCCATCGCTATCCGCGCGAAACGTGAAAAGTTGCCCCAGAATCGGATTAAGCCGCATCCAGTCTCGGCCGGCCTTCAAAACCGCCTGGTGGATCGGATGGTCGGCCGGAGTGGCGGCCGTTACGCTGGCATGGTCGAGCTTCTGCAGTTCGTGCGCGTACGTGGGCGCAAGGGCCGAAACGGCGGCCCTGATCGACTCCCGCCGGTGTGCGGCGACCCACTCCGCCGTGAGCGCACCGGCCACAATGACGCCCATGACCAACCTGCAGGACGCGGAGGAGAATTCCGTTCGCGCCTGCCGCCGCCTGACGAGAACTGTGCAGCCATAGCATGCGACCAGCGAAAGCACGGCAAACCCGAGCGTATCGAGTCGAAACGAAAGAAAATAATTCAGCATCTCCAGGGTGGGCGGCATAGGCGCTTTTCCCTATACCGTATCGGCATCTCAATTTTAAAATCAAACTGTGAATTTACTTATCTGTTACTTATCCGACGCTTACGTATGGCTAGGTGTTGCTACGGAGTGGGCTCATGCATATGCAGAGGTGCGCCTGTTGCTGGCATGTACTAGGGTGAAGACCCCTGTAAGGAGGTTTTCAATCTGCCGCCCGCCCTTCGGTTGCCGCTATTGCGCCTGTTTCGCGACCTTGCGGGTCGCAGGCTCCTGGCCACGCGGCAAAGCCAGCAGATCGTAGTCTTCGTAGCCGGTGATTCTCACGGCTGCAAATTCGCCGACCGGCAGGGTGATCGGCACATAAACGCGCCCGTCGATGTCGGGTGCGTCCGCCTCGCCGCGCGCGACGCCGGGCTCTTCGACGAGGACCTTCAGCCTGCGACCGGCGTAGCGCCGGCTGACGTCGGCGGCGATGGCCTTCTGCAGCGCCATCACGCGGTGCCAGCGCGCTTCCTTCGTTTTTTTCGGAATCTGGTCCGCCATCTTCGCCGCGCGGGTTCCCTCTTCCTGCGAATAGCGAAACACGCCGAGCCGCTCGAACTTTGTCTCCCGGATGAATTCGCACAACTCGTCGATGTCGGCCTCGGTCTCGCCGGGAAATCCGACGATGAACGTCGTGCGCAGCGCGATGCCAGGAATGCCCCCGCGGATACGCCGGAGCAAGTCGCGGATGTAGGCGGACGAGGTTTCGCGCTGCATCAGGCCGAGCATGTGGTCGCTGATGTGTTGGAGCGGGATGTCGATGTAGCGTGCAACCTTCGGGCATTCGCCGATCGTGCGGATGAGTTCGTCGCTCCAGTGCGCCGGATGGGTGTAGAGCAGTCGGATCCAGAAATCGCCCTCGATGGCGTTGAGCTGGCGGAGCAGCGTGGTAAGCGCGGTGCCGCGCGACGAATCGACCGGCGTGCGCGGGTTCGGGCGCTGTTCCCACGTGTCCATGCCGAAGAACGTCGTGTCCTGCGAAATCAAGTTCAGCTCTTTCACCCCCTCGTTCACGAGCTGGCGGGCCTCGGCGACGACGCTCTCGACGGTGCGGCTGCGGTGCCGGCCGCGGATCTGCGGGATGATGCAGAACGTGCACGGGTGATTGCAGCCCTCCGCGATTTTGACGTAGGCGAAATGTTTCGGCGTAAGCCGGAAACGCGGCGTGTCGAAGTCGGGGATGAACGTCGAGCGGCCTTCGATGAACAGGGCGGGCGCCTCGTTCCGGCCGCGGTCCCGCGCGAAAATTTTCTCGATGATCGGGGCGACGCGTGTGACCTGATCGAGCCCGATGAACGCGTCGACTTCGTCGTGCAGCGACGTCGAGAGATCCTTGGAGAAGCGCTGCGACATGCAGCCGGCCACGATGAGTTTCTGCCCCTGGCGGCGCTTGCGCATGCCGCTGTTCTGGTGCACCTCGAGGATGTGGCCGATCGATTCCTCCTTGGAGGAGTCGATGAAGGAGCACGTGTTGACGATGACCACGTCGGCCTCGGCGGCATCGGGGATGACGGCCATGCCGGCCTGGTGCAGGTGGCCGATCATGATCTCGGAATCGACGAGATTCTTGGCGCAGCCGAGGGAGATGAGACTGACTTTAAGCATGCAGGTTTTCGTTCCGCGAAAACCCAGGATGAGGTTTTTGCGGAGCAAAAACCTCTTACTTCTTCTTGGCGGCGGCCTTTACGCGCTCTTTCCGGCGCTTGAGATAGGCGACCCGGCGTTTGCGTTTGATGTACTTGTTCAGTTGTTGGCCCATGGGTGTCGGAAGAGTAAAGGGTCCATGTTTCAGAGGAGATTGGGGGAGTCAAGCGCCGCGCCGCAAAAGTCTCGAAGCCTCCCGGGCGGTTGCGGTAGTTTTCTCCGCCATGCCAAAGAAAATCTTGATCATCACCGACGATGCCGGCGAATCGCTGGAAATCTATTACGCGCAGCAGCGTTTCCTTGAAGCCGGTTACAAGCCGGTGATTGCCGCGACCCAGCGGAAACTGCTCCACTGCGTCATCCACGATTTCGAACCGGATTGGAACACCTACGTCGAGCGGCCCGGTTATCGCATCCAGAGCGACCTCGCCTTCGGACGGGTCAACGTGCGCGACTACGAGGCGGTGCTGCTCATCGGCGGGCGGGCGCCGGAGTTCCTGCGCCACGATCCGAAGGTCGTTCGCATCGTTCGTGACTTCCACCGGCACGGGAAATGGATCTTTTCCGTGTGCCACGGGATTCAAATCCTCATCGCGGCGAATCTGGTGAAGGGCCGGAAGCTGACCTGCTATCGCAATGTGCGGATGGAACTGGAGCTTGGCGGCGGCACATGGGTGGACCGGCAAAGCGTCGTGGACGGGCGAATCGTCTCGGCGCAAACGTGGGAGAGTCATCCGGAATTTTATCGGGACATCTTTGCAGGTTTGAACGGGGGCTGAGGTTGTCCGTTCGCCACGCGCGGCTTGACCGCCACGTTGCAACGCGGGCAGGGTGTGGCATGACCTCGAAACTGCTCCCCCTCGCGGTCGCCGGCCTGGCCGTCGTGTCCCTTTGCGCCGCGGCCGATTTCACGCTGCACTCGTTCAAGAAGCAGCATCTGGAACAATACTACTGGAGCGAGGGCGCGATGCTCGGCGACTTGAACCGCGACGGAAAGCCCGACGCCATTTACGGTCCGTATTGGTGGGAGGGTCCGGGTTTCACGAAACGTCACGAACTGTACCCGCCGACGAAAACGACAACGATCAAGGAGAGCGACGGCACGGAGCGGACCTTTCCCGGCTTCGAGGGTGGTTTTGGCAAGAAGAACGCGTACTCGACGGACAACTTCTTCGCCTTCGTCCATGACTTCAACGGTGACGGCTGGAACGACGTGCTGACCTACGGCCTGCCGCACACGCCCGCCTACCTCTACCTCAATCCCGCCGGCGCGGAGCGACATTGGGCCCGCCACACGGTGCTGGATGAAGTCGACAACGAGTCGCCCACGTTCGTCGACCTGACGGGCGATGGGAAACCGGAAATTGTCTGCGTGAACGGCGGCAATTTCGGCTACGCCACGCCGGATCCTAGAAATCCGACGGCGAGGTGGAAGTTCACGCCCGTCTCCGCGGGCGGCACCTGGCAGCGCTACACCCACGGGCTGGGCGTCGGCGACCTGAACGGTGATGGCCGCCTCGACGTGCTCTTCAAGGACGGTTGGTTCGAGCAGCCCCCGTCGCTCGCGGGCGACCCGGCGTGGAAGCTGCACAAGTACTTCTTCGCGCCGGCGAGCGCGCAGATGTATGCCTACGACGCCAACGGTGACGGGTTGGCGGACGTGATTACCGCGCTCGCCGCGCATGGATTCGGCTTCGCGTGGTATGAACAACTCAAGGACAAGGACGCGAACGGTTCGCCCCAGTTCAAGGCGCATATTTTCCTCAACCAGCAACCCGCCGAGAACCGCTACGGCGTGACGTTTTCGGAGATTCACGCGGTCGAGCTCGTGGACATGGATGGCGACGGGTTGAAGGACATCGTCACCGGCAAATGTTTTTGGGCGCACGGCCCGACCGGCGCGCCGGACGCCAACGCGCCCGCGGTGCTGTACTGGTTCAAGCTCGTCCGACGGCCAGACGGCACCGTGGACTGGGTGCCGAACCTGATCGACGACAACTCGGGTGTGGGCCGCCAGGTGGGAATCGGGGACGTGAACGGCGACGGCCGCCCCGACATCATCATCGGCAACAAGAAGGGCGCGTTCGTTTTCACGAACCAAGCGCGCAACGTGACCATGGCGGAATGGGAGGCGGCGCAGCCGAAGGTGCAGTTTCCCGATGCCGAAAAGAATGCGCTGAGCGCCCGGGATGTGATCGTCCACACCCAGCGCGCCGCGGACGCGGCGAAGGCCAGGGCAGCCGCCACCGTCAACCCGCCGCTCGCGGGCAATGGCACGCTTCCGACGGGCAGCGAGGGGAAACCGCTCAACACCGATTTTGAAACCGGCGACCTGCGGGATTGGACGGCCAGTGGCACGGCGTTCACCCGGCAGCCGGTCGTGGGCGACGCCGTGGTGGCGCGTCGTGCGCCGATGACGAGCGCACACGTGGGCCAGCACTGGATCGGCACCTATGAAAACGGACTCGGAGATGGCGCGACCGGCACGCTTACGAGCAAACCCTTCCGGGTCACGCAGCCATGGGCGGCGTTCCTTTTTGCCGCCGGGCCGTTCGAATCGACGCGCGTGGAGTTGGTCGACGCCGCGGACCAGAAGGTGATTCTCAAGGTTTCCGGCAACGACACGCGCCAGCTCGCGAAGTCGAACCAATCGACCGAGACGCTCGCGCCGGTAATCGTCGATTTGCGCGCCGTGCAGGGACGGGATCTTTTCATCCGCGTGATCGACGAGCAGGCCGGTGGCGCGTGGGGTCACGTCAACTTCGACGACTTCAAGTTCTACGTGGGAAAGCCGGCCCTGGCCGGAGCGGTGGAGCCCGTGGCGGCAGGGCGGTGACTCGGGGATTTCTCAGCGTCAAAGCGCGCCAAGACACTGAGAGCGAACTCGCGCTGTTCGGGCGGCAATGGATCGAGCAGGCTTTTCTCGCCGCCTTCCAAAACCGCGCACACCGGTTCGAGAAAACCCAGGGCGTGTCCGACTTCGGGTGGCTGGGTTCCGAGCAGCCGGCGAGCCGCGTGGGGCCAGCCCTGCCGCATGTTTGGCGTGGCGAGACGGGCGAGGATCTCCGTCAACCTTAGTACCCGTTGATCGGAGGGCTTCGTCGCGAGGTATTGGGCGACACGGTCCAAGGTGTTGTTCGCTTCGGCCGTGGCTCCATCCGACCAATATAGACGGAATAGATTTTCAGCGGCTACGTTGACGTAATCCTCAGAGCTGAACCCAAACTCAAGAACCGCGATCCAATCAGCTATACCACTCGTTTTTTGATCCAGTGCCATGTTGACGGCGCCGCGATTGACCATCGCCTGGGCCACTTGCTCCTTGGTCGCGCCTTCCAGCGTCACCAACGCCGTGTAGTCGGCCAGCGCGCCTTGATGGTCGCCCAGCCTTCCTTTGGTGACGCCGCGATTGAACAACGCCTGGGTCACTTGTTCCTTGGGTGCGCCTTCGAGCGCCAAGACCGTCGTGTAGTCGGCAATTTCGCCTTGAGTATCGCCCAGCCTCCCTTTGACGACGCCACGATTTATTAACGCTTTGGTCACGTACTCCTTGGTCACGCCCTCCAACGCCACCAAGACCGTGAAGTCGGCCAGTGCGCCTTGAGTGTCGCCAACTCTTTCTTTGGTAACGGCGCGATTAAACAACGCCTGAATCACTTGCTCCTTGGGCGCCCCTTCCAGTGCCATCACCGCCGTGTAGTCGGCCAGCTCGTTCGGAGTGTCACCGAGCCTCCCTGTGAGGACGCCACGATTAACCAACGCTTGGGCCACTAGTTTTTTGGTGGAGCCTTCCTGCACAATCACCGCCGCGAAGTCGGCCATCGCGCCATGATGGTCGCCCAGCCTTACTTTGGCGATGGCGCGATTGAACAGCGCATGGGCCACTTGCTCGATGGGAGCGCCTTCTAGCGCCATCACCGCCGTGAAGTCGGCCAACGCGCCTTGAATGTCACCCAGCCTTCCTTTAGTGACGCCGCGATTGAACAATGCCCGGGCTACGTGCTCCTTGGGCGCGCCTTTCAGGGCTACCACCGCCGCAAAGTCAAGCAACGCGCGTTGAAGATCACCCGAAATGCCGAAACAGTAACCTCGCTCAAGCAAGGCGGCGGCCCGTTCCGAAGCGGGGCGGCCCTCGTCGCTGATAATTGGATTCAAGACCTCCAAGGCCGTTCTTAAATCCTCATGTTCCGCACACCAGCGTCCGAGTCGCACGTCGGCAGTGAATTCGAAGCTCAGCCCTTCGCGAATCGATAACCCGGCGAATTCGGCATGCGCGAGGGCCGCCTCGTGGCGGTCACCAGACTTCAACCACTGGCGGACAGCGTGATCACGGGCCGCCGATGCGTAAGGTGTCTCGGCAAGAGACGCGGCGAAATACTCGGTCGTCAGTGCGGCTTCATTCAGTACGTTCGCTGAAGCGCCGCCTTCGAGGTTCGCGAACGACTGTATGGTGGCAAATCGTTCCTCGGCTTCGAACCAGATGCGCAGCACTTCCACGAAGAGTTCGATGCGCCGCCGGTTTTGGTTGAGGTATCGCATCTGATACCAGATGGAGAAGAGTTTGTCGGGCACCGTGTAGTTCGCGGCGCGGCCCTTGCCCCCGCCGAGCAGCTCGACGATCTGCGCATCCTTCAGGCGCTTGAGCTGGGTGGTGATGGCATTCAGCGGGAGGCGGGTCCGTTCCACGAGGTCCATCGGTTGGGCCGTGCCTCCCTTTTCCATCAGCGCATGCACAATTTTCCGCTGCTGCGGCGGGAGATTCTCCATCTCGTCCTTGAGGAGAGGGGTAAGTTCGTCCACCAGCCGCCGGAGGCACTGGACAATCGACGTGACCTGTCGCTGGCTCAACAGCTCGTAGAGCATGAGGATGAGCCGGGGGTTTCCGCCGGAGAGGTGCACGATGGCGCGGATCTTCGGCCGCTGTTCCTGGAACTTACGGAGGAAGCGCTCATTGCCGTCGAACTCGGCGCGGCGCTGGAGCAACTCGAAGACTTGCTCGGCATTGAGCCGGTCCAATGGCACCGGGCCGAAGTAGTTGAAGAACGCCTCGTCGTATCGCTTGAGTGAATCGAAAACGTGGACTGCACTGCCAATGAGCATCATGAACGGGTCGGTCATCAACAGCCGTCGCAGCGTGCCCTTCATCTGGTCATCGAGGCAATCCTCCAGCAAAAGGTTGAGATTCTCGACGAACACCACCAGCCGTCTGCCGGCCTTGAGCGTGATGTCCTTCAAGCCGGTGATGGCCAGTTGCTGGCTTTGTTCGTCGTTGGACTCGGCCTCGACTCTGTCCAACCATCCTTTTGCATCCGGCAGCCCGCCCGAGGAAAGCTCGCGGATGATCGCCGCCAGGAAGTCCCGCAGCGAAACGACACTGAACTGCTCCTCGGGGAACACGACCGGTATCCAGGCGCGACCCAGCTCCGGATCCCGGCTCATGCGCAAAGCGACCATATGGATGACCGTGGATTTGCCTGCTCCGCGCGGACCCGTGACGACGAAGCTCGACAGCGTCCCTGCGTGGATTTGATCCCGCAGCGATTTGAGCAGGTATTCCACGGTGTGGCCCCGCGCCGCAAACGTCGCGTCCAGTTCGTGCTCGGACATCTCCGCCGGGGTGTACTTGTGCGTGACGAGACTCATGGCTTCTGCCCATTCAAATTGTCCGTTTTGAATTTTTCGCCTCCTGGCGCTCTCGCTCTTGGAGCCGATGGGGGATACCAGCGTCGCCACCAGTCCTGCATGACCTTCAACCGGAAGTAGAACTCGTTGGTGTCTGGATCGAGACGGAGATACCAATCGTATTCGAGATCCGCCATGATGTCGTCAAAGCCCTGTTCGCTCGCACCGCGACCGTGCGCTTTCCGGTAGATATCGAAAAGAGCTGGACGCGAGATACGCCCGCGCCCGGCAACCGAACGCAGAATTGCCTGTGCGGCTTTCTGACCACCGGTGCCATAACGCTTCAACCGCGTGCTGTAGTGGTCGAAGTAATTTCGGCAGGTCGGCCCCAGGACGCGCTCGGCGTAGAGCCGATCGAAATCCGCCGGCCCGAGCGTGGTTCGCTCAGGACGTGGCAACTGACCAAGCTGCGAGAAGAAAACATGGATGAAGTAGGGGACGGGGAGCGCCGATCAGTTCAAAAATCTTGGCGGATAGCGAAGGGTTCCAGTTCAATTCGAACTTCGCGGCTAGGGCGCTCACCAATTCGCCAGCCGCGTCCGGGGACAGCGGTTCGACCGTGAGGCGAGTGAAGTCCACCAATCGATCCGTGGCGCCAAGTTTCTTTAGAATCTGATCGATGCCGACACTGCCAGCGACAATGAAACGGTGGCGGCGGAGCACATCCTTTTGCGCGAGGCGGACGGGACGAAACCAAGCTAGGAAATCTCTCGCTGCCGCATCACCTTTTTTCTCGATGATTCGGTCGAGCATCGCAGGCAGTTCATCAAAAAGAAATATGAAGGTCCTGTCCGCCTTTTCCAGTTCCGTGAGCATCCGCCTCGCAGCCTCACGCCAGTCCTCCTTGATTGACGCTTTGAATTTTACCTTGGCGCCCTCGAATTCAGCCTCCTCGAAGTTCCCTTTGACCCATTCCGTGATCGCGAATGGGAGCTTCTTGGCGTGAGACAGCAATACGCGTGTTTGGTCGTGTGCCAGTAGTTCCTTTGTGACGCGCCAGACGAACTCCTCAGGCGAATCGACGTCTTCGAGCTCAAAGGAGAGCGGCAAGAATCCCGGACGCGGGTGCAGGAGCACGTGCCGCATCACGCCGCTCTTGCCGAAGCGCCGTGGCGCGAGCAGCAGGATGTTGTTGGCCTCCAGCATGCGCCAGAGGTGGTCGATGAAGTCTTCCCGACCGTAAAGTTCTTCTGGTTCAGGAATTTGGCCGACTAAACTGCGAGTCTGTTTCATAAAGCAACGAAACCGTTGCTTCAATGCGTGCGGAAAGCAACAAAAATGTTGTTTGTGTTTCATGGCCGTGGTCCAAGCGGGTCGCCGAATGGAAGGTGGCGCGTTCTCCAACGGCCTCAAGCGTCGCCGTGGCCAGCCGGCGCGCCGCTCGCCTGAGGGCTTGCCGTTGACGCGCCGGCCGCCGATGCAGAGTGCTCACGTGGGCAAGCACTGGATCGGCACCTACGAAAACGGACTCGGCGACGGCGCCACCGGTACGCTGTCGAGCAAGCCCTTCCGCGTCACGCAGCCCTGGGCGGCGTTTCTGCTCGCCGCCGGGCCGTTCGAGACGACGCGGATCGAAATCGTGGATGCCGCGGATCAGAAGGTGCTGCTCAAGGTCTCGGGCAACGACACGCGCAAGCTCGCCGGCAAAACCAACTCGACCGAAACCCTTTCGCCGGTGATCGTGGATGTGCGCGCCTGGCAGGGGCGGGAGATTCTCCTCCGCGTGATCGACGAGCAAGCAGACAGCGCCTGGGGGCACCTCAACTTCGACGACTTCAGGTTTTACGCGCAGAAGCCTGTCCTCGCAGGCGCGATCGAGGTGAAGTAGCCGGCAACGCCCGGGAGCGCCAGGTTTGTCCGCCTCCGGCGCTGCAGCGTTGTCTGCGAAGGATCACCGTGTGGGATTGGACAAGTGGCGTCATCGAGACCAAACTACGTTGCTCCGTACGCCCCGTTCATCATGCACCACTGCCTCCGTCGCTGCTTTGCTTCCATCCTGCGACACGTCCGTGTCGTTCTTGTTCTGTCTCTCGGGGTTTTCTTCTGGGCGCATTTTGCCGGCGCCAGCGAATCCGCCACCGGGGCGATTGAGGGCCGCGTTTTCAACGAGGCCGTCGGAAACTACGTCAACAACGCCCGCGTCGTCATCGAGTCGCTCAAGCTCGAGACGTTCACCGACCAATCCGGCCGGTACAGTTTTCCGAAGGTCCCGGCCGGCGAGATCACGGTGCGCGTCTCTTACACCGGTTACCCGGCCGAAACGCAGACCGTCAGCGTCGCGCCGGGCCGCCGCGTCGAGGGGAATTTCAACCTCCGGTCCGGGAAAGGCCCCACGGACACCACGGTTGTGCTTGACGCGTTCACCGTCGCAGCCAAGCGCGACATGGCCGCCTCCGACGTGGCGGTGAACGAGCAGCGCTATGCCCCCGGCATCATGAACATCGTTTCGACCGATTCATTCGGCGACATCGCCGATGGCAACGTCGGCGAGTTTGCGAAATACCTGCCCGGCGTGACGCTCAACCGCAGCGGCAGCGACGGGCTGAATCTCTCGATCGGGGGCGTCCCGCCGAGCGGCACGCCCATCATGCTCGACGGCAATGCCATCGCGAGCGCCGCGTCGTCGAATGCGAGCCGCACGGTTGAGTTCGAGAACATCGCGGTCGGCAGCATGTCGCGCGTGGAAGTTTCCCGCTCGCAGAATCCCGACTCGCCGGCCAACGCGATCGGCGGCTCGGTCAATCTGGTGAGCCGGAGCGCGTTCGAGCGCTCCCGGCCGCAGTACATGTTCAAGACCCACCTTTCGTTCCGCGGCGGTGACTTCAGTTGGAGCAAGGAACCGGGCCCGTTCGCGAAAAAGGACTATCCCTTTGAGCCGAATCTGGAGGTGAGCGCCGTCGTGCCGGTTACGCGCAATTTCGGATTCACGGCGAGCGGCCTGGTCTCGCGGACGCGCAACAACGGCCCGGGGATCACGCAGGACTGGGTGCCGACCGTCGCGGGGCAGTCGGCAAATTTTCCGGCGACGACGCCAGACAAGCCGTATCTGGTGCGGTATCGCCTGCAGGAGCGCCCCAAGATCACGGTGCGCGACTCGCTCAGCCTGTCCGCGGACTGGCGGGTTTCGCAGGCGGACGTGCTCACGGTCGGCTTCCAGTATTCGTATTTCATGGCGGAGTTTTGGGTGCGGCAGTTGAATTTCGACGTGGGTCGCGTGGCCTCGTTCGGGCCCGATTTCACGCAGGGCGCGGCCGGCGCCGGATTTGTCCAAATCCTCACGGATGCCCGCGAGAAGAACGGCACCAGCTATGCACCGAGTTTTCGCTACAAGCACAACGGCCCGGTGTGGCAGTGGCAGACCGGTGGCGCCTTTTCCAACGCCACCAACCACTACGCGAACAAGGGGTTTTTTCTGTCGAACAACGCCTTCTTCCGCAACGTCACCGTGCGCTTCGAGCAGCTGACCATCGATCATCCCGGCGTGGTGTCGGTGAAGGATGCGACCGGGCGCGATGTGAATGCCTACAGTCTCGACAACTACCGTCTGGAGACCCTGTCCGGGCAGGCCTTCGAAAGCGTGGCCACGGTCCGTTCGGCCTTCGCCAACGCGAAGCGCGACTTCGATTTCCGCGTGCCGTTCAGCGCCAAGGCAGGCGTGGATTTGCGCTCGGAGAGCCGCGACATGCTTCGCCCCACGAATGCCACGAGTTTTGTTGGCGCGGACCGCGTGGCCCGGACCGCGGACGACAACGCCGCCCAGTGGTTCGACCCGACCTATTCGCAGCGCGAGCTGAAGTTCGGTCCCCCCATGCAATGGTTCGATCTCGACAAGATCGGCGAGACTTTCCGGGCGCACCCCGAGTATTTCACGAGCAGCGAGACCGACGCCGTCAACGCCTACCGCAGCCGCGTGACCACCTCGCAGGCGATCACAGAGACGATCGTCGCGCCCTACCTGCGGCTCGATTCCAGGTTTTTCGACGGCCGGCTTCAGGTGACGGGTGGCGTGCGCTACGAGCGGACGGACGACGACGGCAATGGTCCGCTGATTGATCCGACGCGGATTTATCAGCGCAACGCGAACGGCCAGATTGTGCGCGACGCCGCGGGCCGGCCGGTTGTCGTTGCGGCGCTGGCGACGCTCGCCGGCACGAAGCTCGCCTACACCGAGCGCGGTGCCCAGGCGACGAAAAGCTACGATGGCTTTTTCCCAAGTTTGAACGGGTCGTTCCTGGTCCGGCCCAACCTGATCGCCCGCGCCTCGTATGGCCGTTCGTTCAACCGGCCGGACTTCGGCAACATCCTTCCCTCGATGAATCTCCCCGACACCGAGTCCACCAACCGCACGATCACGCTGACCAATCCCAATCTCAAGCCGTGGTTCGCCGACAGCTACGGTCTCGCGCTCGAATACTACTTCAATGAACCCTCCACGGGCGTCTTGTCGACGCGCCTTTATCGCCGCGACATCACGGATTTCTGGGGCTCGACCCTCGTCCCGGCCACCGACGATCTCCTGGGGCCGTATGGAATCGACCCGGCCGAATACGGCCAGGCCCTCGGCTACCAGGTTAGCACGCGCCAAAACGTCGGCACTGCCCGCGTCTCTGGCGCGGAGTTCGATTACCGCCAGAACCTGAACTTCCTGCCGCACTGGGCGCGCGGTCTCACGGTGTTCGGC
>JACQWL010000026.1 GCA_016209255.1 Verrucomicrobiota bacterium | reverse complement strand
TTCAGTTGGCACGAGGTGGAACGCGACCTCCGGGCGCGTTTTTCCCTCGGACGCGGCTTCAACGGCGCCCGGAGGTCGCCGTCCACCTTTCAGTTCTCGTCCTTACGAATGAAAAGTGCGTTCGACTGAATTGTTACGGCTCAGCCTCCGCGGCCCCGCTCCGCCGGCACCCCGGTCGCCCCCGGACAGTCCGGGTTCGTTCCCGGGATCTGGCCATCCCCCTCTGCATTCCTTTCGCCGCGCCCGGGTTGAAGGAGCACCGGCTGGGAAAGTTGACTTTAGATTCCTCGTCTTTATCTAAACCGAGAAGCCGACCGTGCAGGATGCACGGCATCTGCTCGCCTTCCTCCGCGAGCATCCAAGGCCGGCCGGGCATGGGTTCATGGTGTGCCGCTGCCCGCGCCCGATGCAGTTGCATGACCAGGTAACTGCATTGCCGTGGTTTTGTTTGTGACCATGCCCCCCATGTCAGCCGCGAAAATTCCTCCTGCCTGGTTGAACTCAATGAGGCGGGCCTGTAATTGGCATCGCGCAAGTCAGAAAAATGGGGACAGAAAAATGAAAAGAGCATCGTTTTGTCGCCGCACTCCAGTCATTTCCCTTAGCCGCTTACCGACGATATCTCGCTCAAAATGAGTGAGCTTTTCGGTTTACCGCGAAGACACAGAGACCCAGCGCGGTGCAGCCGCAACCGAATGGACAAGACAGTTTTTAACCGCTATTCCCTGGTCGGTTTCGGCGCCGCCACCGGCGGGTAGACTTCGTTTATCTCCGCTGATAAGATCCCGGAAACCACCTGCCGCGCTTCGCCGATCAGGCGAAGCACGCACGTCTTCACCCGCCCTCGATTCTGACATTCTGAAGATGAGCGCAAATTAGCGGTTCCTCCTCCGCTTGGTCCGCGTAATCCGCGGACAGGATTGGTTGAAAAAGATGCACGCAGGAAATCAATATCTTCAGACAAGGAATTGCGGACCTTTTCCCGAACCGCGGCGGGAAAAAGTGGCTGCGCAGCCTCCAACTGCCCCAGAAACTTGCAGCGCGGAGAGCACGGGGAACGCAGAGAAGAACAAACAGGGGAACGGCCTTCGGCTTGCCCGCCTCCGGCGGGTTGCGGCTGCGCCGCGCCAGGTATTCGTGGTTCAATTTGTTTCAAGTCTTGGTTCCGGCTTTGCCGGGTTGGGTTAATGCATATGAAGGCCGAGCTCCGTCGAGGCCGCTTTGTTGACGGTGGTATCTCGGCCTCGGCAGCGCTCGGCCCGTCGAAATCTTGCGCCTTGCCCGGGGCGCATCGCCCGTCTTCGCTGCGCGCCGTTCGAAAACCCAGGGAGAACAACTCATGAAATCAAATACCCCATCTCTTCCGGTCGCCGGCAAACGCTTCGGCCTGCTCCATCGCCTCGCGTCTGCCTGCGCCGTCGCAGCAGTGCTCGCGAGCTGGACGGCGGCGCCGCTCCATGGCCAGCCGGACAAAACCACCGGGTGGAAGGCCGGCGTCGCGTCAGTCAAGATCACGCCCGCCGGCCCGATCTGGCTCGCCGGCTACGCCACCCGCTCGCAACCGTCGGACGGGGTGGATCTGGATCTTTTCGCCAAGGCCCTCTTCCTGGACGACGGGGCGGGCGGGCGCGTCGTGATGGTGACAACCGATCTGATCGGCATTCCCCTCGCCCTCCGCCAGTACGTCGAACGCGAATGCGGAGAACTTTTCGGGCTGAAACCGCACGAGATCCTGCTCAACGCCTCGCACACGCATTCGGGACCCGAGGTGCGGCCGGAAAGAATGGCGTTGGAGGCCGCCTTCAGCCGGAACGCGAAAAAAGCGGATGTGGACGCGGTCAACAAGTACCAGGCATGGCTCGTGGAGGCCGTGGTCAACCTGATTGGCAAGTCGCTCAAGGGACCGCAGCCCGTGCACCTGGACATCTCACATGGCCGCGCCGGGTTCGCCATGAACCGCCGCCGGCCGGAGAAGAACGGCCAGTACAGCAACAATCCGTTCCCCGACGGCCCGGTCGATCAGGAAGTGCCCGTGCTGAAGGTGACCGGCGCCGATGGCAAAATGAAGGCGGTCGTTTTCGGCTACGCCTGCCACAACACGACGCTGAGCGCTTTTCGCGTCAGCGGGGACTATGCCGGCTACGCCCAGCAGTATCTGGAAACCAGTTACCCGGGCGCCACCGCGATGTTCATGATGGGCTGCGCCGGGGATCAGAACCCCTACCCGCGGCGGAACATGGTCCCCGATCAGCCGGTGGACGAATTGGTCAAACAACATGGCCGCGCCCTGGCCAATGCGGTGGCGACGGCGTTGGGCAGCGTTCCCCGTCCGGTGAAAGGGCCGCTGCGCACCGCCCTGGACAACGCGATGCTCGGCTACGAGCCCATGGCGAAGGCCGAGCTCGAGAAATTCAACACCGCCGCGCACACCGCGCCGGTGCGGGAGCGCGCCCAGAACCTGATGCGCAGTGCGGAGCGCGGGGAGAAACTACCGCCGCTGGCCTGCCCGGTGCAGGTGCTGCAGTTCGGCCGTGACCTGATCTTGGTGGCGATCGGCGGCGAGGTGGTCGTCGACTATTCGCTGCGGATCAAATCCGAGCTGAAGGGCCCCGCCTACGTCTGGGTGGCGGGTTACTCGAATAACGTTTTTGGATACCTGGCCAGCCGGCGGGTGATTGCCGAGGGCGGCTACGAGGGCGGCGGGGCCAATACCAGAATCCTGGTTCACCCAGGCCGCTTCACCCTCGACGCCGAGGAAATGGTCATGGCCAAGGTTCACGATCTCCGCCGCCGGGTGAATCCGTAGCGAAAAGAGCGCGGCGGAAATCAACCGGGGGAAAATACCTTCGTCATGCCGCGCCTCCCCTCGTCTCCACCCACGGTCATGACCGGCGAGCCGTCGAAACCCGGGCTCGTGCGCGCCATCGGCCGCTGGTCGCTCACGGCGCTCGTGCTCAACGGCATCATCGGCAGCGGCATCTTCGGCCTGCCCGGCAGCATCGCAAAGCTGCTGGGCCCGGCCGCGCCCTGGGCGTACTTGTTCGCCGCCGCCGGCACCGGCGTAATCGTGGCGGTATTCGCGGAACTGAGTTCGCAATACCGTGAGACCGGCGGCCAATACCTCTATGCACGCGACGCACTGGGACGATTCGCGGGCATCCAGGTCGGCTGGTTCTTCTGGCTCGCGCGGCTGACGTCGGGTGCGGCCGTCGCGAGCTTGTTTGTCATCTATCTCGGCGAATTCTGGCCCGGCGCAACCTCGCCGCTGGCAAGGGCGGCGGTGATCGCAGCGATCGTCGGCGGGCTGGCGGTGGTGAATTTCCGCGGGGTGCGCGCCGGTGCGGGACTTTCGAATCTTTTCACCGTCGCCAAGCTGGTGCCGCTGGGGCTCTTCATCATCGCGGGACTGTGGCTGGTGGAAAGCCGCACCCCACCCCCGCTGGCGACGGCGGCGACCGCCGGCCAGTGGTTCGACGCTTTCGTCGCGCTCGTCTTCGCCTACGGCGGCTGCGAAAGCGCGATGATTCCCGCGGCCGAGGCGAAGAACCCCCGGCGCGACGCGCCGTTTGCGCTCGTGGCCGGCCTTTCGGTGGTCACGGGCTGCTACCTGCTCGTCCACCTCGTGACGATGTGGGCGTTGCCCGATCTCGCGCAGAGCGAACGACCGCTGGCCGACGCCGCGCGGGTCTTTGCGGGGCCGGCCGGGGCGGCGGTGATCGCGCTGGGCGTGCTGTTGTCGACCTACGGGTGGTTGAGCGGGGCGTCCGTCACCGCACCGCGACTCACCTACGCCATGGCCGAGCGCGGCGACTTTCCCCGCGCGTTCGGGGCGGTGCATCCGCGTTTCCACACGCCGCATGTGTCCATCGTCCTCTGGGCGGTGCTGGTGCTCGTGCTCGCGCTCTACGGCAGTTTCATCTGGAATGCGATTCTCTCCGTGGCGGCGCGGCTCGTGACTTACGCGGCATCGTGCGTGGCGTTGATCCAGTTGCGCCGGCGCAACCCGGAGGCCGACGCCTGGCGGGCGCCGGCGGGAAACTTCCTCGCCGTGCTCGGCATCGTGTTGTGCGCCCTGCTCGCCAGCCGGCTCACGATCACGCACGCAACGATCATGGCCGTCGTGGCGGCCATCGCCACGGCGAACTGGCTCGCAGTGCGCGGCCGATAGCCCGGGACTTTCCTACTGCCCGACAAACCATGGCTTCGCCGTCGCGTCGTTTTTCAAAAACGCGAGGAGCAGTCGGGCGACTTTTTCCCGGCCGGAAGTCGCGCTCGGATGGGTGCCGTCCTCGCGCAAGTCGGCGCGCGTCCACACCAGGCCGTCGCTCTTCCGCGGAGTGAGCCCGTCCGCCCACAGATACGGCCCCCAGAGCAGGAGCGGCGCCTTCACCGCGCCGCGCGCCGGATCGCAGTTCAATGCCGCCTGCCCTTCGATCTGCTGCCGGATGAGGTCGCGGAACGCGAACGCGCTTTCGTAGGCATACGGCTCCGGGTTGAGCGGGGTGCCCGCATAGCCGGCGTAGATGCGGCTCGAGAGGTAGACGATGCGCAGGTTCGGAAAGCGTTGTTTCAGCAGGTGGAGAATCGTCGTCACGTCGGCCGCGAGTTTTTCGGCGTGCCGGGGAAACGGCTCGGTCGGCCGGATGTTGGCCTGCTTGAGCCACGCAACCTGCACCTGCGCCGCCGTCACCCCCGCCGTGCGCAGCCGCGCGTCCACGGTCTGCCAGACGCGGTTGTCGGACGACTCGGCCCACTGCGCCGCCGCCTGTCCGCCCTGCGCGCCGTCGACGATCACCACGGCCGCCGCCTTCGCCGGATCGCGGTCGGCGAGTTCCTTGAAACGGGAAAATTCCTGCGTGGTGTTCGACATGCCGACGGACAGCAGGCCGATCTTGCCCTGCGGCGCCGGCTTTCCGTCGGCATCCCGCGGCACGATCCGCGCCGCTTCCGCCAGCGCCGCCTTGAGGTGGGCTGCCGGAGGTTGGTTCCGGCCTCCGCCGTAGAGTCCACCGTCGCGACCTTTGTAATTCTGATCCGCCGTCATCTCGTCGAGCGGGACGAGCCCCGTCTTTTCCCGCGGCGGCGGCGGGGGTGTCCCGGCCGGCTGCGGGCTGCCGCGGCCGCCCGCGCCGAATTTCGTCTGCATCTCGCGGACAAAGGCCTGGTCGTCGTTCGTCAACGTTTCGCCCTGCTGGCGTTTTTGCTGCAGGGTGCGGAAGCGCTCGCGTTGCTCGGCGGAAGGACCAGCCGCCGCTGCCGGTGCGGGTCCTTCGCCCTTGCGCCGTGCGGCCATCGCCCGGTCGAGATACGCCTGATCGCCGGCGCTCAGCGCCGCCCCCTCGTGCGATTTTTTCATCAGCTCCCGGGCGCGGTTCCAGTCGATCGGTTCCGTGGTACCGGCGTCGGCCGCCGCCCGTGCGCACGCCGCGAGCATCAAACCCGCTGCCAAGGTCATCACCGCCAAACGCCCGCACCGTCCAGCCGTACACGTGTTCGGTTTCATGCGGCTCCTGACGCCACCGCGCGGGGCCGGGTTACTGCGCCGGCTGCGGCCCGTGACGGCGGGACGCGGCGCACCGGAACCAAAACCAAACCACGGATGAGGCACCGAGGCCGCAGCGCGGGCGGAGCCGCAACCAAAAGGACAAGGCAGTTTTTAACCGCTAATCTTCGCTAATATCCGGAATCAAGGGCGGGTGATAGCGTGCGTGCTTCGTCTAATCGACGAAGCACGAAGGTGGCAGGTGGTTCTGAGAATTCATTCGCGGAGCATGGCAGCCTCCGGCGGCGCCCGCAGGCGACCAGGGATTAGCCCGCATTTTTCACACTCTCAGCGTTTTTTTCGGCCGTCCAAGAGCGCACAGGCGGGGTGGAATCGTGAGTGTGCGGGAAATGCG
>JACQWL010000387.1 GCA_016209255.1 Verrucomicrobiota bacterium | reverse complement strand
CACAGATCGCAGTGGAATCGGACAATTGGGAGACTGCCACGAACCTCTTCCCGGCGCCACTCAAATCTCCTGCGTGGATAGTGGCGGGGCGCAGCTCTGAATTGGCGGTTCGACTGTAGGAGGGGCTTCATGCCCCGACGCAGGACATGCGCCAACAAGTCGGGGCGTAAAGCCCCTCCCACAGCCAGCCCTGCCAGGGATGCTAAACCTGCGTCCCGTTCATCCGGCCGGGAACTCGGATTCAACCTTTCTTCCGGTGGCGGTTTGTTAACGGTTGAACGCAGTCGCGGGGGCGTTTGGACTGGGGCCGCATGGCTGAACCACCGCTGTCGGACAAAGTCATCGTCGTCGTGGGCGGCACCACCGGGCTCGGACTCTCCGCCGCCCGCGCGTTTCTCGCCGCCGGCGCCCGTGGCGTGGTGGTGACCGGACGCAATCCCGGGAACGCCCGCGCAGCGGTGGCCGCACTCGGGCCGGCGTGCGTCGCGCACGAGGGCGATGCCGCCGAGCCCGCGCATGCGCCGGGCGCGATCGCCCTGGCCCGCGAACGCTTCGGCGGCTTCCACGGGCTCTATCACGTGGCGGGCGGCAGCGGACGGCGCATGGGCGACGGGCCGTTGCACGAACTCTCCGACGAGGGGCTGCGTGCGACGCTGGAGCAAAATCTCCACTCCGTGATCTTCTCGAACCGCGCCGCGGTGCGGCAGTTTCTCGCGCAGGGCACGGGCGGCGCCATCCTCAACATCGGCTCGGTGTTGGGCTGGTCGCCCTCGCCGGCGTTTTTTGCCACCCACGCTTACGCCGCGGCAAAAGCGGCGGTGGTCGGTTTCACCCGGTCGACGGCGGCCTACTATGCTCCGCGCAACATCCGGCTCAACGTCCTCGCGCCGGCACTCGTCGACACGCCAATGGCGCGCCGGGCCGCGGCGGACGAACGCATCCTGAAATTCGTCGCCACGAAACAGCCGCTCGACGGCGGGCGCATCGGCCGATCCGACGACTGCGACGGCGCGGCCGTTTATCTGTTGTCCGACGCGGCCCGGTTCGTGACCGGCCAGGTGCTCGCCGTGGACGGCGGCTGGACCGTGAGCGACGGGCAGATCCCCGGCGGCGCCGGGCAAGATTGAGCTGACATGATGCAGTCAAGATGTAGGGGCGTCGCTTGCCGACGCCCGCAGTACGCCGTGGAATCGGGCGCCGGCAAGCGACGCCCCTACAGTTCTGCCTTCGGAAGGCCACGGAGCATGTTGCTGGGATATTTACTTTCCTCCCGCCTGGCCCAATCCCAGCGTTGTCCGCCATGAGCGCTGCCACGGATTATTTCGATAAGACGCACGAATTGCTGTCCCGCCTGCGGGCGACGCAACTGCCGGCCATCGAGCGGGCGGCGGAGCTTTGCGCCGGGCGCATCGCTCGCGGCGGGCTCGTGTTTCTTTTTGGCGCCGGCCACTCGCGCATGATGTGCGAAGAGATGGCGCCGCGGCAGGGCTGCTTCGTGGGTTTCTTCCCGTGGGCCGAACCGGCCGTCGCCCAACCCAGCTCCACGATCGGCGTGAACGGGCTGCGGGGGCCGTTGTTCCTCGAGAAAATCGAGGGCTATGCCGAGCAACTGCTCTCCGGTTTCAAGTTCGGCCCGCACGACGCCTTCATCGCCATCTCCACGTCGGGCATCCGGCCGCTCATCGTTGAGATGGCGCTCGGCGCGAAAGCGCGCGGGATGCCGGTGATCGGCATGGTGTCGGTCGCGCACTGCTCGCAGTCGAAGCCGGCGCATTCCTCGGGCAAAAAATTGATCGATGTCGCCGACGTGGTGCTCGACAACCAGTGCCCGCCGGGCGACTGCGTGGCGGAGATTCCCGGACTGGCGTGGCGCACCGGGCCAACGTCCACTGTCACGGGCGCGATGTTGATCAATATGCTGCGCTGCGAGACGGCCGCGCGGCTGCTGCAACTCGGGCACGCGCCGGTGATGCTGCCCAGTCACCAATTCGTCGGGACGACGCTAGCGCACGCAGCCGAGGAGCAGCTCGAGGCCTACTACGAAGGCTATCGTCGCAGCATCGCGCACTTGTACCGATGAGCTGGGCCGTGGGCATCGATGTCGGAGGGACCAACATCAAGGCCGTCGCCGTGTCGGCCGACGGTGTGGTGCGGCATCGCGCGTCCTGCGCCACGGATGACGGGGTCGTCGACGTGGCCGAATGGTCGCGACGAGCGCTGGGCTTGATCGCCGGGTTCGAACAGGCCGAGGAAAGCGCGACGGCCATCGTGGGAGTGTGTGCGCCCGGCCTGGCCGCGGCCGACGGGCGCAGCATTGCGCATCTCCCGGGAAAGCTCGCGGGCATCGCCGGGGTCGACTGGACGCGCGCGCTCCGCCGGTCCGCGCCGGTGCCGGTGGTCAACGACGCGCACGCCGCGCTGCTTGGCGAGGCCTGGACCGGGGCGGCGAGCGATCGCCGCCACGTGGTGATGCTCACGCTCGGCACCGGAATCGGCGGCGCGGTGATGAGCGATGGAAAACTGCTGCGGGGCGCGATCGGGCGCGCCGGACACATCGGGCACATGTCGCTCGATCCCGACGGCCCGGTGAGCATCGTCGGCACGCCGGGCGCGATCGAGATGCTGTTTGGCGATTGCACCGTGCCGGCGCGGACCGGCGGCCGCTTTGCGGACACGACGGCACTCGTGGCGGCGCATCGGGCCGGCGACGCCGTGGCCACGGAGGTCTGGCTGCGCTCAATCCACGCCCTCGGCAGCGCGGTGGGCTCGTGCATCAATCTTTTCGATCCTGAGCTGGTTGTGCTCGGCGGCGGCATCGCGCAGGCGGGCGACGCGCTGTTCGCCCCGCTCCGCGCCGAACTCGATCGGATCGAGTGGCGCCCCGGGGGTCATCGGGTGCCGGTGGTCGCCGCCACGTTGGGGGAATGGGCCGGGGCGATCGGTGCGGCATGGCACGCGTTTAACCCGAACAACCGGGCGCGACCATGACGTCGCGCGAACGCATTCTCGCCGCCGTAAATCACGCGCCGGTCGATCGCGTGCCGATCGATGTCGGCGGGACGCGGCAGAGCGGAATCACGGTTTTCGCGTACGCACGGCTCACGGCGCATCTGGCCCGCGCCCGCGCCGCGGCTGGCGGAGCGGCACTCCCGCATTCGCCACCCCGTGTTTTCGACGTTTATCAGATGCTCGCCGAGGTGGGGCCGGAAATCGTTGTGCGCTTCGGTGGCGACTGCGTGGCACTCAACCGGCGGGCGGTGGCATTCGGCCTCGTGAACGAGGGCTGGAAACCCTGGCGGCTCCACGATGGCACCGACGTCGAAGTGCCCGGCGGCTTTGCGCCCGAGGCGTTGCCCGGCGGAGACCTTGTCCTGCGCCGCGACGGCGAGATTGTGGCGCAGATGCCGGCGGGCGGGTTCTACTTCGATCGGATGGAGAAATACCCCGGCGCGTTGCATCCGGAGCTCGACGCGTGGGAGCCGCCGCGCCTGACGGCGGCCGAGCTCGAGCACTACCGCGACGAGGCCGGGCGGCTCGATCGCACCACCGACAAGGCCGTCATTGCCGCGCTCGGGCCGCCCTACGAATTGTTCAATGGCATCGGCCAGGGCGGCTTTGAGGACTGGATGATGACGTTCGCGAGCGAGCCGGAATACGTGACCGCGCTGTATCGCAAGCTGACCGATGCCTGGCTGGAAAACCTCGAGGCGTTTCATGGCGCGGTCGGCGATCGGATCCAGATCGTGCAGATCGCGGATGACTTTGGCACCCAGGCCGGCCCGTTCCTCTCGGTCCGCGCGTTTCGCGAGCTTCTGCTGCCCGCCTACCGGCGCGGGCTCGACTGGATTCACGCCCGCACGCCGTGGAAGGTGCTGTTGCATTCGGACGGTGCGCTCGTGCCGCTTCTGCCCTCGATCATCGAAATGGGCGTCGACATCCTGAATCCGGTGCAGACCACGGCGGCCGGCATGGACCCGCACCGGCTGAAGCACGAGTTTGGCGAACAGCTCGTGTTTTGGGGCGGGAGTTGTGACAGCCAGGGCACGCTCGCGCGCGGCTCACCGGCGCAGGTGGCGGCGGAAGTGCGCGCCAACCTCGATTGTTTTGCGCCCGGCGGCGGTTATGTCTTTGCTTCCGTCCACAATATCCAGGCCGACGTACCGCCCGAAAATATCGTGGCGCTATTTGACGCCGCTTTGAGTTATACCTGCTCCGGATGAGACCATCAGAAATCTACCTGACGAAAGTCCGCGAGATCGTGAATGCGGTTGCCGCCCAGCAGCCCGCCATCGACACGGCGGCCGAGTGGTTTGCCCGGACGATTCTCGACGGTCGCATGGTCCACGTTTTCGGCTCGGGCCACTCCCGGATCATGGTGGAGGAGATGTGGCCGCGCTACGGCTCTTTCCCGGGCTTCAATCCGATCGTCGAGCTTTCGCTGTCCTTTCACAACCTCGTCGTCGGCGCGAATGGCCAGCGGCAGGCGATGTTTTTGGAAAACGTGAGCGGCCTCGCCGAGCGCATCCTGCGCAATTACGCGCTCTCCGCCGCGGACACGGCCCTCGTCATCTCGTCGAGCGGCTGCAACATCGTGCCCACCGAGATCGCAGAGGAGTTTCGCCGGCGCGGGGTGAAGGTCGTGACCATCGTCAGTCAGCGCCACCTCGAAGCCAGCGCTTCGAAACGCGCGGACGGCCGGAAACTGACGGATTTCGCGGACCTCATCCTCGACACGGGCGCGCCCGTGGGCGACGCGATGGTTCCCATCGAAGGCCTCGATACGCCCGTCGCTCCCGGCTCGACCATCGGCGGCTGCCTGCTCGTCAACACGATCAAGGCCGAGGTCGCTGCGCGTCTCACGGCCGCGGGCCAGCCACCGAAGGTGTTGAGCGCGGCCGCGGTGGTCGGCGCCGGGCGCGCGACGGCTTTGTTCGAAGCGGCCTACGACGAGCACGCGCACCGGCTGGCGCGCTTGTATGAGAATGTCGGGCCGGCGCCAGATTCTAATTCACAATCAAGATGAGTGAACGCTGCAACGAGGCAGGCTCCTACAAAAACAGGCGCTCATCTCAGCTTGAGTCCGACGTAGAAAAAACCCGTTCGCAATCCACCCGCCATCCATGAAATCTACATCCTCCCCCGAGTTTTCCCGCCGCCGATTCATCGCCCAGGCCGGCATCGGCCTGGCCGCAGTTTCGACCATGAACCGCGCAATCGCGCAGGGCTCCGCCGCCAACAGCCGGATCCGTCTCGGGCTCGTGGGCTGCGGCTCGCGCGGCCAGATGATGCTCGGGCTTTTTGCGGGTCACGGCGGTTATGAGATCGCCGGCGTGGCGGATTATTTCCCGGACGCCGTGGCCAAGGCCGCGGAGAAATTCAAGCTGTCACCTGCCCAGACCTTCACCGGCCTCAAGTGCGCCGAGAAGATGATTGCCAAGGGTGGACTCGATGCGGTGGCGATCATCAGCCCGCCATATTTTCACCCGGAGCAGGCGCGCGCGGCGGTGGTGGCGGGCCTGCACGTCTATCTCGCCAAGCCCGCGGCGGTGGACGTGCCCGGCTGTCACGCGATCAAGGAGAGCGGCACGACGGCGCGCCGCAAGGGGCAGGTGTTCCTTGTGGATTTTCAGACCCGCGCCAACGAGTTTTATGTCGAGGCGGTCCGGCGGCTGCACGCGGGCGCGATGGGGGACATCTGTTTTGGCGAGGCGAGCTACCACGCGGACCGGCTGGCGATCAAGGCGCCGCCCGGCACGCAGGAGGCGCGGTTGCGGAACTGGGTTTTCGACCAGGCGCTGTCCGGCGACATCATCGTCGAGCAGAACATCCACGCGCTCGATGTGATGAGCTGGACGATGAAGGATTCCCCTCCGCTGCGTTGCACGGGCACCGGCGGCCGGCGCGTGCGGATCGATGTCGGCGATGCGTGGGATCACTTCGTGCTCGCCTATGAATATCCCAACCACGTGGGCGTGACGTTTAGCTCGCGGCAGTTCGCCGGCCACGGCGATCCGGGCGGGATCATCAACCGGGTGTTCGGAACGAAGGGCGTGTTCTCCAGCAAGTATGGCGGTCAGGTCATGATCCGCGGCAGCGGCGACACGTTCTACCGCGGCGGCGGCACCGAGCGCATCTACCGGGAGGGTGCGGAGGCCAACATCAAATCGTTCCACGAGCTGGTCCAAAAAAAGGACGCGGCCAATCTGACGCTGGAGCCGAGCGTCACCAGCAATCTCGTGGCCATCATGGGACGAATCGCCGCCTATGAGGGGCGCACCGTGACGTGGTCGGAACTCGTGGCGATGAAGCGGAAGACGCAGCCCGATTTGTCGGGTCTGCAGGCTTGAGGGCGAATAGGGCTGGGTAGGGGCGCCGCTTGCCGGCGCCCGCGGGCGTCGGCAAGCGACGCCCCTTCAATAATCACCTTATCTTGAAAACACGTTGGAGTTAGCGTCACCCGCACTTTCAAAAAATGTCCTGACCGCTCATCATGAACCCCATTCCCCGCCGTTCGTTTCTTAAAGATGCTCTTGGCGCCGCGGGCATCGTCTCGTTGCTGCGTGCGGCGCGGGCGGCCGATTCCCGCGCGGCGCCGGCGGCTGCCGAAAAAGGGTTCCGCATTTTCGCCTGCGACTGGACCCTTCAGAAAACGTGCAGCCCGGACGCGTTTGAAATGGCGGCGCGGATCGGGCTCGATGGCGTGCAGGTCGACTTCGGCCGGCTGAAAGAAGGCGTCACGACCCTGCCGCTCTTCGACCCGGCCCATCAGGATCGAATCCTCGCCGCCTCGGCGCAGCACGGCGTGGCGATCGCGTCGCTCGCGATGGGCGTGCTCAACAACGTGCCCTACAAGGGCGACGCGACGGCGGAGCAATGGGTGCTGGACAGCGTCGGCGTGATGCAACGCATGAAGGTGCGAGTGGCGCTGCTGGCGTTTTTCTCGAAGGGCGACCTCGTCGGTGACGCGGTGGGCGTCACCGAAGTCATCCGTCGGCTCAAGAAGCTCGCTCCGCGGGCAGAGGCGGCGGGCTTGGTCTATGGCTTCGAGTCGTGGCTGAAGGCGCCGGAGCTGGAACGAATTCTTGACGCGGTGAAGTCGCCGGCGATCAAAGTGTATTACGACGTGGGCAACATGTACAAGGTGGGCGAGGATGTCGGCGCCGCGATCCGGCGGCTTGGCCGCGAACGGATCTGCGAGATTCACCTCAAGGACTACGACGATCTCTACGGCAAGGGCTCGATGGATTTTCCCGCGGTGCGCAGTGCCCTCGATGCCATTCGCTATCGTGGGTGGCTGGGCATCGAAGGCGTTAAAACGCCGCTCGGCGTCGAGAAGAGCATCCGGTACGATCTCGATTATCTCCGTCCGATCTTTCCGAAGACCGTCTGAATCGGGCAGTACTAGGCCAGACTCCTGCAATTGAACCACGGATGGACCCCGATGAACATGGATTGGCCAAGAGGTTTCCAAGGCATTCAAACCGGTAGCCCACGGAACACACGGAACACACGGAAGAAGAAGGGCGGGGTTCTGTGTATTCCGTGTGTTCCGTGGGCACTAATCTTTCCGTTCGTTCGGTTGCGGCTTCGCCGCGCCACGTTCATCCGTTGTCTCCCACTGAATTGCTCCGCCCAAGCGCGCCCCGACTCTTATGCAATCCTGTCCCCTCCGCAGTTCTGTCATCGGCAGCTATCCGTTTCCGAGCTGGCTCGAGTTTGCCAGCCAGCACCTTGAGGCTTTCGGTCGCGCCGACATCGGTGAGATTCAGGACGACGCCGTTATCGCGGCGGTCCACGACCAGGTCGACGCCGGGCTGGACGTCATCACCGACGGCGAGCAGACGCGGCTTGATTTCAACCTGTCGTTTTACGGTTATCTCGAGGGCATCGAGCTCGAGGCCGCGTCGCCGCGCCGCTTCGGCCCGCCCGCGCATGACCAACGCGGCAAGCACGCGGTGACTGGCGAGCTGCGGGCGCCGCGCGGGCTCGGCGTCGTGGACGAGTTCAAGCGCCTGCAGCGCCTCGCGCCCGCCGGTCCGACGCTCAAGGCGAGCGTGCCCGGTCCCTACACGCTCAGCGGCCGGTTGGGGCCCAACGCGCAGTATCTCGATCGCTGGGCGATCACCGAGGCGCTCCTGCCGATCGTGCGCGGGGAACTCGAGGCGCTGGTTGCCGCGGGCTGCCGCGAGATCAGCGTCGATGAGCCGTCGATGAGCTGCTACGCGTACAAGGAGGACCCGCGGCGCTTCGTGGATATTTTCAACCGCACGGTCGAATCGGTTACTGGTCGCACGCGGCTTTGCACGCACCTGTGCTTTGGCAACTACAAGGGCCGCGCCGTAGGCCTCCGGCGGGTGGCGCCGATGTTTCCGGCCTTCCTCGATTTCAAGGCCGACGAGATGCACGTGGAGATGGCGAGCCGCGAGTTTGCCGAGATTGAGGTCATCGCGCAGATCGCCACGCGCATGGACGCCGCCGTGGGCATCGTCGATGTGAAGAGTTATTACATCGAGACGCCGGAGAACATTGCCGACCGCGTGCGCCTGTGCCTGAAGCACGCGCCGGCCGGCCGGCTGGTCTTCGCACCCGATTGCGGGCTCAGCCAGACGGCGCGCTGGGCCGCGCAGCCGAAGCTGAAGAACATGGTCGCGGGCATCCGCATGGTGAAAAAGGAACTGGGGTTGTGAGACATAACGATTCAGCAAGGGCAATTCAGCTCTGTCGATTGAATCGGCGCGGCTAAGATGATTCAACCCGTACTCCAGGACGACGCTTTCCTTGCCGATGTCGCGTCGGCGCGGGCCGACGCGGCGTCGGGGCGGTTGTTCGTGTGGTGGCTGGGCCAGAGT
>JACQWL010000386.1 GCA_016209255.1 Verrucomicrobiota bacterium | reverse complement strand
GTATGACGGGCGTCGGCAAGCGACGCCCCTACATCGCGAGTGAATCGTTACGGCTTAGAAATTAAGCGTTAAGCGTTAAGCGTTAAACGTTAAAAGTTGAGCGTTCTCCGAAATCCTGGTTAAAGGTGTCGTTCATTAGCCCATGAGATGATTTCCAGAAACTGATAATGAGCCGGGATTGGTTTGAACTCTGCGTCCTTCGCGATCTCCGCGTTTCGTGGATTGGAGGAATCAGGACGTCGCTTTGCGCTGGTGGAAGGTGATGTTGTGGCCGTCGGGCGATGTGATGGAAAACAGGCGGCACGGCGGGTAGTCCTGTGGCTCGAGCGTGATGGGCACGTTGGCGGCCCTGATGGCGGCGAGCGTCTCGTCGAGGTTCACGACTTCGAGAGTGAGGCCGGCGCCGCCGCCACCGGTGGCCGGGAAAAAGTTGGAGACGGCGAGCGCGACGCCGGCGATGTCGTATTCGATCCACCAGACGCCGGGCGCAAACTCGAGTTCCAGGCCGATTTTCAGCCCGAGAAGCTTCCCGTAGAAATCGCGCGCGCGCGCGATGTCGGAAACGGGGTGGAAGACGTAGGCGATTTCTTTGACTTGGATATTCATGGGGGAGGAAGTGAAAGTGAGGGTGAGAGTGAAAGTGAATTCTGCGCTGGGCTCAGAATTTAACGCGGCGAGAGTGGTTCGTCAGAGGGCGGGTTGCACGATTTTCTCCGTGGCGATGAAAACACCGGTGGCGGAAAACAGGTGCACACGGCCGCCGTCGGCGGGTTGGTGGCGACCGACGATTCTTCCGCCGGTGGGTTCGTGCGGATAAGGGGCGACTTTCTGCGCGGCGGCAGCGTCGAACGCGGGAATCAGATGCGCCGGCTTGTGCTGGTGGAACCCGATGTCGTTGCCGTCGGGATCCTTCACGGCGAAGCTGCGGCAGAGCGGATACTCTTGCAGCGCCTCGGTGATCGGAATGCCGGCGGCGCGGATCGCGGCGTGCGCACCATCGAGATCGGAGACTTCGAGCATGAGAGCCGCGCCGGCGCCGCCGGTCGCCGGGAGCATATTGGTGATGGCAAAGGTGGCGCCAGCGATGTCGTATTCGATCCACCATTTGTCACCCGCGCCCTCGGACTGCCGTCCGATTTTGAGTCCCAACAACCGTTCGTAGAAATCGCGCGCGCGGGCAATGTCCGCGACGGGAAAGGCCGTAAAGGCTATTTCTTTGACTTGGATGTTCATAGGAGAAATTCGGATTAGTGGCCCACGGAACACACGGAAGACACGGAAGGAAAATCAAACCACTCTGCCTGTCATTCTGAGCGCAGCGAAGAATCCAGCAGGATGCCCGCAAGGAAACGCGCGGTTGGATTCTTCGCTGCGCTCAGAATGACAATTCATGTTTCCGTGTGTTCTGTGTATTCCGTGGGCCAGATTCTCAGGCGACGAGTTTCACGATCTTCTGCGCGGCGTCGGCCATCGTGTCGCCGGAGACGAGGGCGAGGCCGGAGCCGGCAAGCGTGGCTTTGCCAGCCGCGACGTTGTTGCCTTCGAGCCGGACGACGAGCGGCAGCGCCAGCCCCACTTCCTTCACGGCGGCGACGATGCCGGTGGCGATCACGTTGCAGTCCATGATCCCGCCGAAAATATTCACGAGGATGCCCTTCACGTTGGCGTCGCCGAGGATGATCTTGAACGCGGCGATGACCTGTTCCTTCGAGGCGCCGCCTCCGACGTCGAGGAAGTTGGCCGGGGTGCCGCCGAAATGCTTGATGATGTCCATCGTGCTCATCGCGAGGCCGGCGCCGTTGACGAGGCACGCGATGTTGCCATCGAGCGCGATGTAGTTGAGCGCGTGCTTCGAGGCCTCGATTTCCTTGGAGTCCTCCTCATTCAGATCGCGAAGGGCCACGATTTCGGGATGGCGGAAGAGCGCGTTGTCGTCGAAGGACACCTTGGCGTCGAGGGCCAGGACTTCGCCGGCCGGCGTGGTGATGAGCGGGTTGACCTCGACCATGGCGGCGTCGGTTTCCCAATACATCGTGTACAGATTGCGGATGAGCTTGCCGGCGTTCTTCGCCTCGGCGCCGGTGAGGCCCAGCTTGAAGATCAGCTCACGCACCTGAAAGTCGGCGAGGCCAAAGGCGGGATCGACGAAGACCTTGGTGATTTTCTCCGGCGCCTCGTGCGCGACCTTTTCGATTTCGACGCCACCCTCGGTCGACGCGACGATGACGGGGCGCGAGGTCGTGCGGTCGAGGAGGATGGCGAGGTAGTACTCTTTTTTGATGTCGCACGCGACGGTGAAGTAGATGGTCTGAACCTTGCGGCCGGCGGGGCCGGTCTGGGCGGTGACGAGCGTGTTGCCGAGCATCCGGGCGGCGAGCTCCTTGGCCTCGTGCTTGGTCTGGCAGAACTTGACGCCGCCCTTGAAGCCATCGGTGAACGTGCCCTTGCCGCGGCCGCCGGCGTGGATCTGCGACTTCACCATCGTGGGGCCGTCGGGTAACTGGGCGAGGGCGTTGATGAATTCCTCTGGCGATGTTGCCGCGGCGCCCTTGGGGACGGGCACGCCATATTTCTCGAAGAGGGCCTTGGCCTGATACTCGTGAATGTTCATGGAAAAGAGAGGACGGGAGTGAGCCACAAAGGGGCGGGGCAACGCACGAAAAAAAAGCCGAAGCGCGACGTGGGGCGCATCTGCCGATTGGCGGTGCAACTGTGGGAGGGGCTTTATGCCCCGACGCAGGCCATGCGCCACCAAGTCGGGGCGTAAAGCCCCTCCCACAGCCAGCCGTGCAACAGGATCCTGGACTGGCGGGCATCGACAACCGGCTGATGCGCCCACACGACGTTCCGGCTATTTCTGCGTCCTGCGCGTGGCGGCTTTAAGCCTGTCGGCCAGCGAAGGCAGCAGCGGCGGCGGGTCGGATGCGCCGGCCGGCTTGGGGCCGACTTTGTCCTCGATGACGGTCGCCGCCTGTTCGGCCTTGTGCACCCAATCGTGGCCGGTCTGGACGATCTCGCCGATCTTCGTCTCCGGAAACTTCAGTTCTCCGACGGCGAGGCTGCCAATCTGCCCCAGGGTCTCGAGCGTGTCGTCTGCCTTCTGGAGCATCCTGCCGACCTTGCTGACGGGGCGGGCGACGGATTGGAATCCCTGATACCCGTTCACGAGCCACTCCAACTGGCCGGATTTGAGGTCAATCACGAGACCGTGAACGGGCACCCGGGCGCCGATGAGCGGGCTGGCGCGGACGAAATCGACGGCCTTGAGCACGTTCTGCCGCTCGGTGCCGAACAGCCCGAAATACTCCACGAGATTCTCCGGCAGCCGGCGCCGCTCCACGCCGAGCGCGGCCAGGCGATCGAGCAGTTGCATCGCGGTCGTCTTGCCGACGAGACAATCCGAGTGGCCGATGATCGCGATCTCCCTGGCGCCTTTGATCGCGCACGCCATCGCGAGCGAACGCATCGTGCTGCTTACCGGACCGGTGACGATGTTGCCGGCATTGCGCAACCAGATGAACTGCTCTTCCGGGAGGCCGAGCATGTCGGGCAGCAGGTGGTTGAGGCGCACGTCGATGCAGGTCAGCGCCGCAATCGGCAGTGCCGCGCCGAATTCGGCGACCGGCACGCTCGCGCTCTTTTCGCCGGCCACCCTGCGCCGGTTGGCGGCAACGATGGCTTCGAAGAGGTGCATGGCGGATGCGAGGTTTCGAAGAGTCCCTTGTAGGAGCCTGCTTGCAGGCGATTTGGAGGAGGCGCCGTCGCGTCTTTATCGCCTGCAACCAGGCTCCTACAATCGGAGCGACTACGATCTGGGCGGGTCGTCCTTGCCCATGGCCTTGCGGAAGGCCGGCACCTGTTCGAGGAGTTTCTCGAACTTCACGCCGGTCAGGCTCTCGAGCACGGGCGGGAGCTGGCTGATGATCTGGGTGATGTCGCCAGTGAGCTTGCTCGCCCCGCCGCCGGGGCCGTTGCCGCTGTTGATGATGACAATCTTCTCCGTCTTGGACAGCGGCTCGCTGATCTTGCCTGCGATTTCCGGCAGCACGTGCACAATCATTTCGATCACGGCGGCTTCATTGTAATGCTTGAACGACTCGGCCTTCGCGTGCATCGCCTCGGCGGTCGCCTTGCCTTGCGCCTCGATGACGGCGGCTTCGGCGAGTCCGCGGGCCTTGTTGGCGTCAGCCTCGGCGACACCCGTGGCCCGGGCCACGTCGGCGCTGGCGAAACCCTTGGCCTTGGCGGCGGACGCCGCGCCCGCGGCCTCGGTTTCGAGCTGGAATTTCGTGGCGTTGGCAAGCGTCTCGACCTTGTAGCGCTCGGCGTCGGCCGGTTTTTGCACGTCGGCCTCGAGCTGGCGCTGCTTGCGTTTGATTTCCTGCTCCTGCAACTCGATCTGCTTCTGCTTCTCGATGATCTGGACCTGCACTTCCTCGGCCTTCACGAGCTGCCCGGTCTTGAATTTCTGGAGGTCATACGCCAGGTCGGACTCGGCCTTCTTCTGGTTCACCGTGGCCTGATAACTCGCGACGTTGGACTGATAATCGCGCTGGGCTTCGGCGATCTTCGAGTCGGCGGCGAACTTCGCCTCCTGCCCGGCCTGCGTGGCCTGCGACGATTTGATCATCGCATCGCGGTCGGCCTCGGCCTGGGCGATTTGCGCGTCGCGCTTGACCTGGGCGATGCGCGGCTTGCCGAGGGCGTCGAGGTAGCCCTGCGTGTCGCGGATGTCGCGGATGGTGAAGCTGACGATGCCGAGGCCCATGTTGGCCATGTCGCCGGCGGCGACTTCCTGGACCTTGGAGGCGAAGGCGTCGCGATTCTGGTAGATCTCCTCGACGGTCATCGTGCCGAGGATGGCGCGCAGGTGGCCTTCGAGCGTTTGCATGGCGATGTTCTTGATATCGTCGGTGCCCTTGCTGAGGAACTGCTCGGCGGCGGTGGCGATGGAGACATCGTCGCCCTTCACCTTGATTTGCGCGACGCCATCGACCTTCACCGGCACGCCCTTGCTCGTGTAGACCTCGGGCGTCTGCACGTCGATCGTCATCAGCTCGAGCTTGAGGATGTCGACCTTCTCAAAGACCGGCCACACGAAGACCCCGCCGCCCTTGACGATGCGATAGCCGACCTCGCGCACGGAGCCATCGGGCTCGACCATGCGCCGCTTGCGGCCGGAGATCACGAGCACTTCGTTGGGGCCGACCTTCGCGTAGCGGCTGGCCCAGATGCCGGCGAAAACAAAGACGACGAGCAGGATCGCGCCGACGCCGCCGATGAGGCTGAACCACGGCAGTTCGGAGGCCGCGAAGAGAAGGGGAATGTTCATAGGAAAATACGGGGCTGGTCGGGTGGCGTTTCAGTTTGCTGCTTGCACGTAAAACTGGTTGCCGACGATCCGGCAGATCCTGACCGCCTGGCCGCTGCCGATCGGGCGGCCTCTTTCCTCCCGCGCCGGCGCCGTGTAACGCGTGCCGCCCTGCACGTAGGCGATTTCGCCGACGCCGTTTGCCGGGATGGGTGTGATGATGGAGGCGGACAGGCCGACAAGCGTCGACATCCGGGCTTCGCTGGAACTCTGGGTGGCCTTGAACATCGAGTTGAACAACACAAACACCAGCCACGCCACAACTCCACCCGCGATGGCCGACAGCGGCGCGCTGGCCCACACGCTGCGGGTGGCCGGGATCCGCGTGAAAATGAGCCCAAACGCGCCGA
This sequence comes from Verrucomicrobiota bacterium, assembly GCA_016209255.1. GTDB lineage: Bacteria > Verrucomicrobiota > Verrucomicrobiia > Opitutales > Opitutaceae > ER46. Next base: position 3,614 of record JACQWL010000386.1, on the reverse strand, counting down.
ATGCCGTGACGAACGAAGCCAGCACCGTCGGGCTGAAAAACGAGATGCCCGGCATGCCGGTGTGGTCGAACCCCGCCTCGGCGTGCCCGCCGGTGCCGACATCCGCGTGGGCGTCGCCGCCGCCGAAGAAATGTCCGGCGATCGCGCTGATAATCGTGAAAATCAGCCCCACGCCGAGGCAGACTGCGTAAAGCAGGGTTTCCATGGTTTCCCGCGAGTGCGAGGATGCGACTTAAGATTCGCCGCGCAGGCCAAGCAAGGATGAAACCGATTCCGTGTGGGCGGCGACCGGCGCGCTTGCCAATGCCCGCGCGCCCGGCACGATGGCCGCCGCCATGCACTCGCACGAGGTGATGAGAGAGGTGTTGAAGAAGACCAGCGCGAAGCAGATTGCCGCCGACATGGGGCTTTCGCTGTCGCTGATCTACAAGTGGGCGGAGCCCGCGGAGGATGACAGCGGCAGTGGCGCAAGCAGTCCGCTCGACCGCGTGGGACAGCTCATCCGGATCACGCACGATGCGCGGATCGCGCAGTGGGTGTGTGAGCAGGCGGACGGATTTTTCATCCGCAATCCGCACAACCTGCCCGCGCTTCAGCCGTTGATCCCGATGACCAACGACATCGTGCAGGAGTTTGCGGACATGCTGGCGACGATCGCGATTTCCTCGGGGGACAATGTGATCACGAAAGACGAGGCGAAAAGCATCCGGCGGCGTTGGGAGGAGTTGAAAAACGTGACGGAGGGGTTCGTGAAGGCGGCGGAGACCGGGAATTTCGGGGCGCTGGCCGCGGCGGACGCCGCGAAAGCTCCAAGCACCAAGCTCCAGCCTCCAATGAAGCACCAAACATGATGTTTGGAATTTCGGATTTGGAGTTTCTCTGGAGCCCTGGTCGCCTCCGGCGCCGCCAAAGGCGGGTAAACTTGGATGTTGGAGCTTGGAGCTTCAGCTTCGCGCGATTCGCCACACCTCGAATGCGGTGTCGCCAAAGCCCTTGAGCATGGTTTTCTCGGGCGCGACGGTGAGTGCGGTGTCCGGCGCGGCGAGATGGGCGGCGACTTCCGGGTCGGCGTGGGCGGACGACGAAAGGACGAGGTCCGCGCCGGTGCAAAGGCTGCAGAGGCGCGCGGTGATGTTCACGGTGGAGCCGAAGTAATCGAGCCGCTCGTTCTGGTTGATGGCGAGGCACGGGCCGCAATGGATGCCGGCCTTGAGCGCGAGCGGCTGGAGCGAGGAGGGCGGCACGGCTACGCCCGCCGGCAGGGAGAAATCGAGCGGGTGGGCGAGGTGCCGTTGCGCCTGTTGCATGGCGCGGAGGGCGGCGACCGGGCGCGGAAAGACGGCCATGATGGCGTCGCCCATGGTCTTCACGATCGCGCCGTTTTCGGCGGCGACGGCGGCTTTGAGGATTTCGAAGTGGGTGAGCACGCGGCCGAAGGCGGGGGCGTCGCCAATATCCTGGTACAGCTGGGTGGAATTCTTCAGGTCGGTGAACACGACCGTCATCGAGCCCACGCTGATTTGCTCGCCGGCACGCAGCACCTCGCGCGAAAAGAGATCGCGGAACACCTGGAGCGACGTGACCTCGGCCGCGGTCGTGGCCTGGTCGCTCCAGGCGAGATGTTCGACGATGGCGAGGTGCCCGCTCGCGGCGGCGTTGACAAGCGTGAGTTCGCCGGCGGGTGCGACGGCTTGCCCGGCCAGCGGCGCGGCGCCGAGGTCGATGTGCACGGCGGCGGGCGCACCGGGTTCGACGCGGAAGGCGTGTTGCACGCCGGCGCCGGGCGAGCGCACGCAGTAGCGGCCGGGCGCCAGGGCGAGCGGCAGCGCCCGGCGCTCGCCGGCCCGGAGCGATTGCTGGGCGACGATGTGCGGCGTGATTTGGGGACCGCCGACACAGTAGTCGACGCGCGTGACGGCGCGGACGGAGGCGTTGGGCGTGAAGGTGAGCTCGACCGACTGGTCGAAGTTCGCCGTGAAATCGATGTGGCAGGTCTCGCAATGCGCCTGCGCCGTCACACCGTCGAGCGAGCGCTGGCTCGCTTTTGCGCCGCGGCAATGCGGGCACAGGAGATCCCAGCTGAAGTCGAGCAACCCGGCGCGCGTGGCGTGGAGGAAAAGATGCAGGGTGTCGCGGCGGCTTGCGCGCCACTCGTCCGCGAGCGCGTAGGGCCGGATGCGCGCGGCCGACAACTCGTCGGCGGACGCGACGAACTCGCGCAGTTTTTCGACCAGTGGCGCGGGCTGGCCGGCGGCGGTGACGAGGGTGCGGCCGATGGCGGCGAGTCGCGCGGCCCCCCCGGCGGCGAGTTTCGGTTTCTGCGCGAGCTGCGACGTGCGCAGACCGCGTTGGGCAAACTCATCGTAGCGGCGGAAGACGCGTTCGGTGGTGGCGCGCGCCTGCTGGCCGATGGAGAAGGGCAGCGCCAGCCGGCCAAAGAGGCCGGCGGGGGTGAGCCGCAGGTCGTAGACGAGCGTGGTGCCGCCGCCAAGGCTGCCGCACTTGTCGCCGCCAAGGCTGCCGCACTTGTCGCCGCCCGCGCGTGGGTGGAGTTCGCAGAACATCACCATCTTCGCAATCGGGCCGCTGCAATACGTGCGGTCCACCCCGAAGCGGTAGGGCGCGAGCCACTCGAAGGGGAGTTCGTCCCACTCGATCACCAGGCCCATCACGGTGGCGCGGAGGCGCCGGCTGTTGGTAATCGTGGCCGTTTCGGCCGACGGCGTCGGGACGATCGTGACGGGCGGATAACCGCAGTCGCGGTTGAAGCGGTCCGTATTGGAAACGAGCGGCCAGAGCGCCTCGGGCGGGGAGGCGAATTCCCAGGTCCAGCGAAAGTGCTGCTTGGCATGGGCGGTCATGAGGCGATGGCGGTATTACGTTTGAAGGGGAAGCCCGGTTGCCGCGACATCGATTTTACACGGTATTCGGTGGTCCGAATTCAATTCCCAGTTCTCTGAGCCGTTCCGGGATCGATTTTAGAAAACGGACCAGTCCAACTCGGCATTTAATCTCATCCTGACGCACACGAGGAAACCGACCTTGCGAACAACATTTCCGTTGCTACCAGCTCGCCATGGTTTCCACCGATCTGAACACCATCGACCCCGACCTCCTCGGCGGCACGCCGGTGTTCAAGGGCACACGCGTCCCGATCAAGACGCTCTTCGATTACCTCGAAAACAACTACTCGCTCGACGAGTTCCTCGAGTGCTTCCCTTCAGTGACGCGTGAGATGGCCTTTCGTGTCTTGAAGCGTTCTGAGTTCGCGCTCCTCCTGCCGGCGAAGGCATGAAGCTGCTGCTCGACGAGTGCGTGCCCTGGCCGGTCGGACGATCTCCATCCTCGAACTTTCAACCAACGATCTGCGCCGCATCCAGGCCGCAACCGCACTTGTTCAATCGGCCGTCGCCGGCCTCCGACCGGGCCAATATCGCCGCCTCGAAATCCCCTGAGGCGGAGCCGGCTGGTTTTTCCCGGCCGAAAACCCTTCCGGTGTCGTAGCGGCCCGCGCGGCGCTCGCTTGCGGACGCTGCTTGAGCGCGAGCGATCCGCCAGAGGGGGACAAGGCCCTGCCCGTCGTGCGGCGGGTCGCTGCCTACCGTTCACGGAGT
>JACQWL010000385.1 GCA_016209255.1 Verrucomicrobiota bacterium | reverse complement strand
TGAAGCCGCGTCCGAGGGAAAAACGCGCCCGGAGGTCGCGTTCCACCTCGTGCCAACATGAATCGTCACGGCTAAGCCGGGTCGGTGCGTCGCATTACGTACGAAGGCGGCCCGGCGGCAAGCGCCGGCCCTACATCCGCCGGGTCTGGAAATCATTTCGTTTGAGAACGGATTTCGACTGCATGGACTCGCTCAGAACGACAGACAGGTTTGAACACACGCCCTGATCTTTGGTTGCATCCTCACCCCCCATGTCCTCCCGCCCCATCGTCCTCGCCTTGTCGATCGCGCTCGGCGCGCCCGCCGCGGCCACCGTCGCCGCGCCCGCCGCGGACCGGCCCAACGTCCTTCTCATCGTCGCCGACGATCTCGGCTATAACGACGTGGGATTCCAAGGCTGCCGCGACATCCCCACGCCGCATCTCGATCGCCTCGCCGCCCAAAGCGTTCGCTGCACCAGCGGCTATGTGAGCTACTCCGTGTGCAGCCCGTCGCGGGCCGGTTTTCTCACCGGGCGCTACCAGCAGCGCTTTGGCCACGAATTCAACCCGGCGTGGAAAACCGACGACGCGCTGCAGGGTCTCCCGCTCAACGAGCGCACGATCGCCGATGCGCTCCGTGCCGCCGGCTACACCACCGGTGCCGTCGGCAAATGGCACCTCGGCGCGCACCCGCAGTTTCATCCCAACCGCCGCGGCTTCGACGAGTTCTTCGGTTTCCTCGGCGGCGGCCACCGCTATCTGCCGGGTACCGCCGCCGACGTGGAAGTGGGCGCCGGCCGCAAGGCCGCCCCGGGCAACGACGCCGAGCACGCCTCGCCGATGCTCCGCAACACCACCGAACTTCCCGAGGCCGGCGAACTCACCACGCGTCTCGGCGAGGAGGCTGCCGCCTACATTTCCCGGCACGCGCGCGACCCCAGGCCGTGGTTCCTCTACTTTGCCTTCAACGCCCCGCACACGCCGTTGCAGGCGCGAGAGGACATGCGGAAGAAATTCGCCTCCATCGCCGACGAGCGCCGCCGCACCTACGCCGCGATGGTCGCCACCCTCGACGAATCGGCCGGCCGCGCCCTCGCCGCCGTCGATGCGGCCGGCCAGCGCGAGCGCACGCTGGTGTTTTTCTTCAGCGACAACGGCGGCCCCATGACCAAGCGCAACGCCAACGCCTCGATCAACACGCCCCTGCGCGGCCAGAAGGGCGATGTGTTCGAGGGCGGCATCCGCGTGCCCTTTCTCGTCTCGTGGCCCGCCCGTCTTCCCGCCGGCCGGGTTTACGACCGTCCGGTGAGTTCCCTCGACGTTCTCTCCACCGCCCTTGCCGCGGCGGGCGCCAAGCCGGAACCCGCGCGCTCCCTCGACGGCGTTGACCTCATTCCCTTCCTCGCCGGGACGCGCCGGGAGCCCCCGCATGCTCAGCTCTTCTGGCGGATGGACGGAGGCCAGGCCTTTGCCGTTCGCGACGGCGACTGGAAGTGGATGCGCACGTACTCGAATGCCCCGCAGCTCTACAATCTCGCCGCCGACCTGGGCGAAACGCGCGACGTCGCCGCGCAGCATCCGGACGTCGCCGCGCGCCTCGCCGCCGCCGTCGCCGACTGGAATCGCGGCCTCGTCGCTCCGCTCTGGTCCAACAACCCCTTCGGCGGCCTGATCAACCAGACCGGCCCCGCGAAAAACGCGACGCCGTAGCGATGGCGCGAAGGCGGGCGTCGGACCGTTTGCCACTCGCTGATGCTCTTGGGCAGGCCTCGAGCTGGTCAACCGGGACGATTCCCGGGTAGTGGGTCAGTTTGCTGAAGCGGCGGTCTATTTTGGGGAAATTTTCTGTCTCCATTTTTCTGCCCAGAAAGTGAGATGCGCCCAAATTCGCATGCTCACCCACAACAGGCTTTCCCAGTTCGTCCCGGCGACTTATCTTCACTTCCGATGAACGATATTCACGAAATCAGGCGCCTGGCCTCGCCGGCACCGAAACCGCAGTCGCTGGCGTGGGATGGTTCCACGCTTTGGATGGGATCGCGCGAGACGAAGCGTATCTATCAAATCAATCCGGATTCGTGGACCGTCGTTTGGGAGATTGCGGCGCCAGGCACGCCCTGGGGCATGACAGCGGTCGGGGCCGAACTCCGCGTCCTGTGCGGCGAGACCGCCGAGGATTTTCGGATCCTTCGCCGTTGTGTGCCGGGCCAGGGATTTGACGCGGAATTCCGGATTCCGTGCCCGGACGACAGCGGGTCCCAACTGGGGTGGGACGGTCGACGTCTTCACCTCAGCCAATGGTATTCCCAGCGCGTGCTCGTGCTCGACGAAGAGGGAAAAGTCGAACGCGTCATCCCCGTTCCCCACCAGATCTGCGGCCAGGTCATCGTGGACGGCTGCATCTACCTCGTGACGACCGACCACGAGGAGACGACCGATTACTGGCTCACGCGCGTGGATCTGCGCTCCGCCGCGCCAAAGATCGACGACCTCGTGCGCATTCCCTTCGCCGCGCGCGCCCTCGCCTTCGACGGCACACGTTTTTGGACCAATCACCGCGAGCAGAACCAGATTGTGTCCTTCGAGCGGCCGGATCGAGCGTAGCCCGCGGGAATTGATCCTTGTGCGCCTCTGGCGCATTCGTGGGCAAAGAATTCTCGGGCCCCTCGCCGCTCACGGTTTCTTCGCCGGCTCCGTCCCGTAATTCCGCACGAGGTACTCGACCAGTGGGTCCACCTGGTTGTCCTGAATCGGCGCGCCATACTTGGCCTTCATCTTTTGTACGCCGGCCGTCCACGCCGCACGCGAAAGCCGCGGTTGCGTGGACACATAATCGGCGGAATGACAGGTCAGGCAGATGCTGTTGGCGCGTTCCGCCCCGGGACCGGGTTTGAGCGTCGCCGTTTCCGGCGGCAACGTAATCCGCAATTCCGCCGCACCGAGACCGGCGGCGACCACGGCGAGGGCAAATATTTTTTCATGGTGAGACGCTTCAAGCCGCGGCAACACGGACGGTTTCAACGACATTCCGCATGTAGCCGGCGGGGTTCCAAAGCGGCTCCATCGGCTGCGACTGGCCGACACGGTTTGCCGCCTTCACTTTCAAGTCGAACGCGCCGGCGCGCGGCGGCGCGAATGGGATCGTCCATTCGCGAAACGAGTACTTTCCCCAATCCTTGCCCAGCTCGGCGTCGCGCCAGCTTTTTCCACTGTGGCTGGAAAACAAAACCTGCCGGATGCCGTGGCCACCATCGAAAGCAATGCCCTTCACCGTGACGCTGGCGCCGGCCTTGACCCGCGCCCCGTCCGCAATGCTGGTGATGAACGAGCGGACGTTATAGCGCATGATCGGCACCGTCTTCGCCGGCGTGGTGCCCGGGTCGACGGCGGCGCCGGCGTTGTCGGGAATGCGGTACGCCGGGTTCATCCAATAACCGTTGAACGTCTCCTCGAGCACCGTGATTTCGTGCAGGTGCTTGATCCAGTACGTCCCGTAATGGCCCGGCACGACCAGCCGCAGCGGGAAACCGTTCAACATCGGCAGGTCCCCGCCATTCATTTCGTAGGCCAGCATCACTTCGCCATCGAGCGCTTGCTCTACGTCGAGCGCCTTGACGAAATCGGGGACCTGCGGGACCAGGGGCGCGTCGAGCCAGTCACGCGAAACGCTGCCGCGTCGATCGCCTCCGGCACCGGGGTGCGGTGATAGCGGACAAAGAAGGCATCGTTCGGCGTGAGCACGCCCGCGTTGAACACGGCGAACGGGGTCTCGAGTTGCGGCGGACAGGTCGTCAGCCGGAGCAACGGGCGTTTCTGCGGGTATTTGACGAGGGGACGCCCGTCGTTCTCGAACGGCAGCGTGACCGTGTCCTGCGCGAGTACGTTCCATGCGGTGCCGCCGGCCAGACTCAACATGCCGGTGGTGTGAAAAAACGGCGGCGCGTGAGCGCGTGCGGTTTTTGCGAATGGGGCATCGCGCGATCAAGCCACGCCAAACCGCACAAGGAAAGTACATTGATGGGATTTTTCCGACGGCTTGTCCTCAATTTCCTCCTCGCAACCCGCGCCCTGCCACTCGCACCTTTCCGCCCACCATGACCGACGCGAAGCTCACGCCGATGATGCAGCAGTACTTCGAGGTCAAGCGGGGGCTGCCCCGCGACACCCTCCTGCTCTTCCGCCTCGGCGATTTCTTCGAACTGTTCTTCGACGACGCCGTCACCGCCTCGCGCCTCCTCGGCCTCACCCTGACCAAGCGCCAGGATTACCCGATGGCCGGCCTGCCGGCCCACGCGTGCGACACCTATGTTTCGAAGCTCCTCGCCGCGGGAAAAAAAGTCGCGATTTGCGACCAGGCGGAGCCCGCCCGGGCCGGCAAGCTCGTCCGGCGCCAGCTCACCCGCATCCTCTCGCCCGGCACCACGCTCGCCGCCAACCAGCTCGAGGCGGTCCGCAATCATTATCTCGCTGCGCTGGCGCTCGACCAACACGGCCTGCACGTCGCGTGGCTGGACCTCTCCACCGGCGAATTCAAAATCGCGACCGACGCCCACATCGCAAACCTGCTGCCCGTCCTGACCGCGCTCGACCCGGCCGAACTCCTGCTCATCGAGGGCGAACGCGAACGCTGGGCTGCGGCCCCCCACGAGCAGGCCGACGTTCACGCGCTCCACACGTTTTGCTCCGACCGGCTCGCCTCCGAGCTGCCGGGCTACCATTTCGACACCGTGACCGGGGCCAAGACCGTGATGGACACGCTCGGGGTCTTGAACCTCCAGGGCTTTGGCCTCGCCCACACCCACCCGGCCCTCGGACCGGCTGGCGCGCTGGTTTACTACGCGACCGAAAACCTTTGCGCCAAACCCGAGAACCTCCGCGGCCTGCAGGAGTACTCCAGCACCCGCACGCTCCTGATCGACCCCGCCACGCTCCGCAACCTCGAGATTTTCTCCTCGAGCCGCGGCAGCCGCGAGGGCTCGCTCCTCCATGCCATCAACCGCACGGCGACCCCGGCCGGCGCCCGGCTGCTCGAACGCTGGTTGGCCGCGCCCACGCTGGAACTCGCCGAGATTCACCGGCGCCAGATGCTCGTCGGCGAGCTCCTCGCGCAGCCGATGCGGCTCGCCGAAATTCACGGGCTGCTCGGGAGCGTACGCGACATCGCGCGCATTCTCGGCCGGCTGCAAAACCGGTTGCGCAACCCGCGGGAACTCGGCGGCGTGCGCGACACGCTGGCCCAAATCCCAACGCTCCGCACTTCTCTCGCCGTTTTCTCCAGCGCTCAACTTTCAACTCTCGGCTCTCAGCTCCGGGAGCTGCCGGACCTTCGGCGGCTCCTGGCCTCCGCCCTCGCCGACGAACTGCCCAACGATCTCGCCGACGGGAACTACATCCGCCCCGGCTACGACGCCGAACTCGATCGCCTGCGTTCCCTCACTTCCAACAACAAGACCTGGCTATCCGATCTCGAACGCGACGAGCAGGAGCGCACCGGCATTCGCAGCCTGAAGGTCAGGTTCACGAACAATTTTGGGTACTACATCGACGTCACGAAGGCCAATCTCCACCTCGTGCCCGGCGATTACATCCGACGCCAGACCACGGTCGGGGGCGAGCGCTACGTCACCGAGGCGCTCAAGCAAAAGGAGAAGGAGATCTTCCACGCCGAGGAAAACGCCCTCGCGCGCGAGCTCGAGCTCTTCAATGCCCTCGTGACCGCCGTGCTCGACGAGTCCATCGCCCTCGCCCACACCGCCGAGGCCCTGGCCGAGCTTGACGTGCTCACGGGTTGGGCGCTGCTCGCGCGCGAGTGGGACTATTGCCGGCCGACGCTCGACGCCAGCGACACGATCGAGTTCACCGACGGGCGTCATCCTGTCGTGGAGCAGATGCTGCGCTCGGCCGACAGCCCGACCGCCCGGGGTTCGAGCGCGGCGTTCGTGCCCAACGACACCGCGCTCGCCTGCGACGACGCCCAGATCGCGCTCATCACCGGGCCGAACATGGCCGGCAAATCCACCTACATCCGCCAGGTCGCACTTATCACATTGCTCGCGCAGATCGGCTGCTGGGTGCCGGCGAAGTCGTGCCGCATCGGCCTGGTGGACCGGATCTTTTCCCGCGTCGGCGCGAGCGACGATCTCGCGCGCGGCAACTCCACCTTCATGGTCGAGATGAACGAGACCGCCAACATCCTCAATAACGCCACCGATCGATCACTCATCATCCTCGATGAAATCGGCCGCGGCACCTCGACGTACGACGGCCTCGCCATCGCCTGGGCGGTCGTCGAACACCTGCACCGCGGACCCGGCAGCGGACCGCGGACGCTCTTCGCCACCCATTACCAGGAGCTCACGCAACTGGAGAAACACCTCCCGCGGCTGCGCAACTTTTCCGTCGCGGTGAAGGAATGGAACGACGACATCGTCTTCGTCCGCCGCGTCATTCCCGGCGCCGCCGACCGCAGCTACGGCATCCAGGTCGCCCGCCTCGCCGGCCTGCCGCTGAGCGTGATCGATCGCGCGAAGACGATTCTCGCCAAGCTCGAGAGCGACGACACCACCGTCTCGCTGCCCGCGCCGCAGGCGAAGCCGAAGAAAAAGATCACCGTGGCCCCGGCGGACGACACGCAGTTAAACCTGTTGTGAACCGCCGCGCGCTTATTCCGCCAGCGGCAGGTTGAGCCGGTGGGCCGCCTCCAGCATCCGTTTGTCCTTCGTGAAAAGCGGACCTGCGTCCAGGCCCACGAACGTGGCAAGGTGGAGCGCGTCGGGCGTGCGCAACGGGACGTGCGGGTGCACCCGCGCCATCGTTTCCGCCGCCTCGCGCACTACGAGCCCGTCGAGCTCGATAAGTTCAATCACGTCGTCCAGGAGGTGCATCTCGAAAATCTCCCACACGCGCTGCCGGGCGTCGGGGGAAAGCTTACCCGTGCGCTCCTTGGCGAGCAAGGCCGACCACAGCTCCGCATAAACGAGTTCGGAGGACACGATTCTGTGTTCCGCGACAACCTGCTCACACTCTGCCGAGTCGGGCTCGCGCGTGTAGAGCTTAACCAGAACCGATGTGTCCAGATACATCTCAATAGCCGCCGTCGCGCATCTTGCGGATCAGGGGGGTCGAGTTCGGCGTCATCGGCATGGTGGCGCGAAAAGCCGCCAACGACTGCCAGGGCTTGCCACCCACCACCGGCCGAAAGCGCACCAGCATCGCTTTCGGTTCTCCATCCGAGGTGATGACGATTTCCTCGCCCGCCGTCGCGCGCTGCAGCAGCGCCGAAAGCTGATCCTTCGCTTCGCGCACCGACACTTCGACCCGGCGTCGGAGAGTCGAAGGCTCCTCGACCCGCGACGCACCCGACCGCCGGCTGGCTCTCGGCCCTAACACGCGTTTTGATTTTTTCATGTGGCCACATGTGGCCACATTGTTCGCCTCTGTCAAGCGTTTTTGCCGGTTCGTCTCAGTTCTTCCTCGCCAGATGCCGCAGCGCCCACACCTGCTTCGCCTGCCGGATCGTCTCCGCCAGGACCGCCGGCAGGAGCGATTGCTTCGGGTCATCGCCGATGCCGTGGTTTGGACTGACGTGCGCCTCGACGCACAACCCGTCGGCGCCATACGCCACCGCAGCGAGCGCGCACGCCGGCACATACGACGCCTTGCCCACCGAGTGCGAAGGATCGACCACGACCGGCGCCCAGGTTTTTTCCTTCAGCAACGGCGTGATGCTCTCGTCGGGATGATTGCGATAGCCGTCGAGCGTGGGCGCGGTGCCGCGGGGACAAAGGATGATGTTCGGGTTGCCAAACGCCGCGATGTACTCGGCCGCCGAGATGAACTCGTTGATCGAGCCCATGTGCATGCTGCGCTTGAGCAGGACGATCGTGTCGCGCTCCGCGATCGCGCGGCCGATGGCCCGCAGCAGCGAGTAGTTGAGGGCATTGCGCGCGCCGACTTGCAACGCGGTGACACCGGCGTCGAGGGCGAGCGTGACGTGGGCCTCCTCCATCACCTCGGTGTCGACCGGGAGCCCGGTCCGCTGCGCCCCCTCGAGCAGAATGTCGAGCGACTTCACGTCACCCTGAAAGGTGTAGGGATTGGTGCGCGGCTTCCACACCCCGCCCCGGAGCATATGCGCGCCCGCCTCCTTGACGGCCGCCGCCGTTTCGTAAAAATAGTTCGGGTTCTTCGGATCGATCGTGCACACGCCCGCGATGACGAACAACTCTTCGCCGAGCGTCACGCCACCGGCACGGATCCGATGGGTCGCGAGATCCGACCGTATGTCCATCAGTTTGAACGGCGACTGGATCCGATCGATGCGGTCGACGTACTCCAGGCCCTCGAGCCGGTTGATCATCAGCTCATCGCGCTCGTCGCCGACGATGGCGTAAATGGTTCGCACGGCGCCGATGATCGGCTGAATCTTGCAGCCGAACTCCGTCACGATTTCAGTGACGGCGTTGAGCTGTTCGGGCGTGAGCCGGTTGCTTTTCGGCAGGATCATGGTCCGGGCAGGATGTCGGATTTGGGCCCGAAACTCCAATCCCGATTTTCCGCCTTGGGCGGAAAATCTCAAAGAAAATTCTCAAACTCTTCCGGCAGCGGCGCCTTCGCCGCGAACGAGCAGCGCCGCCCGTGAAACTCGTACTCAAACGCCGTCTCCATGGAATGCAGAAACATCCGCTTCGTCCCGGCGAGTTTGGCGAACTCGCGGTTGCGCCGGAAATCGCCGTAGGTCTGATCGCCCGCGATGGGCAGCCCGCGTTTCGCGCACTGCACGCGCAGTTGATGGCTGCGACCGGTGCGCGGCTCGAGCCGCACCAAGGTCACGCGCGGGTGCCTCCGCCCCGCGCGCACCACGCTCATGCGGCTTTCCGCCGGCACGTGGCCGGCCGTGAGGCCCGTGCGGATTTTTCCGCCGCGTTTTTCCACCGCCAGCCGATCCCGCCAAAGCGCGATCGGCTGCCGCGGCGCGCCAAACACGAGCGCCTGGTAGACCTTGCGCACCTGCTTCCGCTTGAACTGCGCCCGAATCTCCGCGGCCAGATCCCCGTCGGCGGCCGCGAGAATCACGCCGGAGGTCGCCGAGTCGAGCCGGTTCAGCAGCCACAGCCGCCGCGGCCCGCCGCCATCGCCCGCCGTCCACTCGTAACACTCGTCCTCGATCAGGTACCGCGCAGTGAGCAGCGACCTCGGTTCGTCCCCGGCTTCATTCGGATGGGACAACACCCCGGCCGGCTTGGCGAAGGCCGCGACCCCGTTTTCATCCACCGCCAGCCGTGTCACACCGCGGCCGAGGGGCAGCGCCGCCCAAAAGTCCTCCGCCTTAGCCCGCATTTTTCGCACTCTCCACGGTATTTCTCGACCGTTCGACGAACTTCGGGTGGGCGGCAGCCGAATCCGTGCAGGTCACGCGGGCTAAAAAAGCAGCGCTGCGCGCTGCAAAATACCTAGGAAACCCATGTTTTCCGGCACGCAGTGCCGGTTTAGCAGCCTGTCGGCGGCAAACCTCCGTCGTTGCGCCGGATCTTGTAGTTGGATCCATCAGGTTCATCGCAAGTCCGACAGGCTGCTAGCTCACTGATAATAAAACGTGAACGTCATCTCCTGCTGCGAGCCGAGGACGGCCTTCATGTCCTCCGTCCACGGGCCATACGGCGCGCGATCGGTGATGCCGCTGATGCAGGCGCGAGACGCCAGATCGGTCGAGTGGTTGTCGACGTCCACAATCTTCGCGATTCTGCCAGCGTCATCCAGGATAAACTTTACCGTCACCGTGCTGCCGGACGGCGGGTAGGTTTTGCTCTCGATCAAAATCCGCTCCCATTGGACCTGCACCGTGTCGATCATGCGTTGGAGATACGCGCCGTAATTGCTCCATTGGGCATCGACCGCGATATTGCCGATGTTCGTGGTGCCGAACTTGTTTTCGGCCAGGATGGCCGGCCGCACCTGTTGCTGCTTCACGACCTGCGGCCGGGCCCGCGGACGTTTTGGATCGATCGCCGGCTGGGTCGCCGTGGCGCCCTCGATGAGCGGCACGTCCTTGGCCCCCTCGATCTTGTTCGGAATCGGCCGGGCATTCTCGGGGATCTTCGCGATGTTGCTCCCGAAACTGTTCTGATTCTCGCCTTCCTTTTTCTCAAATCCGGGCAGAGGATTCTGTTCGGCCTTCGGCTTCGCGACCACCGTTTCCGACGGAGGCACGTCAACCGGCGGTTGTGCCTCGATGTGCTCGACCGGCTTTGAGAGCTGCCCGCTGACAATCTGGGTCGACTGCATGTCCTTTTTCCCCTCGAGCGCGGGCATGTCGCTCTTGCCGGCGGGCGTGGGCTTCTCCTGCGCCACCTGCTGATTCCGCGCCGCAAAGTTCGTCGTCTTGTCCGGCGTATTTTCCGGGGCATCCGGATTGGCTTCGACAAACTTGGACGGCGGCGGCTTTGGGGGCTGCTTCGCAAAGGTCTCCGGCGCCAGCTCGATGTTGAAGGGCTGGGGTCGGGCTTGCGGCCGGATGACGCCCTGCACCGGATCCAGCCGGAAGACGAACGGCGCCACCAGCCAGAGCAGCAGGTGCACCAGCAGCACGCCCAGCAGGCCAATCAACGTCGAACGCGACTCCGGGTCGTCCCACACTCGCGCCACGAAGCGGCGAAACGCTTTCCCGGGAGTGTGGATGGCGATGGATTGGCTCATGTCGTATGGCGCGGGACGCTAACCGGCCCAACCAATGATGACAGGAGACCGCACCGCGTCAAAAGTTGTTTCGTCGTTTCCAGCGGCAGTCCAACGATGTTGGTCAACGACCCGCGATACCCGGCGACGATCAATTCGCCGTGCTCCTGGATCGCGTAGCCCCCGGCTTTATCGAAGGGGTTGACCCGCGCCAGATAGGCGTCGATCAGGGCGTCGTCGAGCGGTCGAAACGTCACCTCGGTCGCCACGCCTTCGTCGAGCCGCAGCGCGTCGCACAGCCGCCGGACGGCCAGTCCGGTGAAGACCGTGTGGGTCCGTCCGCTCAGGCGCTGCAGCATGGCCCGGGCTTCGGCGGGATCGCGCGGCTTGTTCAACACATGTCCGTCGATAAAGACCGTCGTGTCAGCGCCGAGCACGAAGGCCGCCGGGTGGCGCGCGGCAACCCAATCCGCCTTCAAGGCCGCGTTGTGCGCCACCATCACCCGCGGGTCGGTCGACGATTCCTCGTGCTCCATGACCTCCGCCGCGATCGCCTCGAAAGGCACGCCCAGTTCGGCGAGCAACTCCCGCCGACGCGGCGAGGCCGAGGCAAGGATGAGGCGCGGCGCAGCCATCACTTGGGTAGCTTCATAGCAGTCGTAACGATGCACTTTAAGGTGGAGCGACTTGACCCCAAGTCGCTGACGGGAGAGCTAACGTTCCAAAGCGAGTTGAGGTCAACTCGCTCCACCTTTCAGTGGCTTCGTTTTGCGAAAGAAAACCACGCTCTCCTGAATGGATACGGCTGCTGAGCCGACGCTCCGCTCTCACGGCACCTTTTCCGCCAGCACCGCGCGCACGTCGCCCCTGGCCCGCGCCAGTTCCATCCGGCTCAAATTGTACTGGTAGACCGCCTCGACGTAATTGTCGTCCGCGATCGCCAGCCGGTTCTGGGCCTCGACGACTTCGCGATTGTCCGCGACGCCCTGCCGGTAGCGCTGCTGCGCGAGCCGGAGCTCCTCCTGCGCGAGCCGGAGGTTTTTCCCCGCCACCTCGATTTGCGCATTGCGCGAGCCCGCATCCTGGACGGCCAGCCGCAGCTCGGACGAGATTTGCAGCTCGAGATTATGCAGCCGCATTTCCTGCGCGCGCTGCCGCGACAGCGCGATGCGCCGGTTGGCGCCGGTCCGCAGCCCGTCGAAAACCGGCACGCTGAGGCCAACTCCGGTCGACCACTGATCCTGCTTGCTGTCGTCGAACTTGGGCGAGGCATAGCCAAACTGCCCCGTCAGCGCCAGCGACGGCAGCCGCTCGAAGGTCGCGGTGCGCACATCGATCCGCGTCTGTTCGAGCGCCTTCTGGACCGCGAGGTAGTTCGCCCGTTTTTCGAACGCCGTCTTTTCGTCCGAGAATGTGAACAGGTTGCCCTCGGTGCGCCTCACCTGGAAATCCGCCAGGCGCAATTCGCCGCCCGGCGCGAGATCGAGCAGCCGCTTGAGGAGCAGTTCGCTGCGGTAGAGGGTCGTCACCTGCTGCAACCGCGCCTGCTCCGCCTGCGCGACCTGGGCCTCGGCGCGCGTCACGTCGATCTGCGTGGCGACGCCGGCGTTGAGCTGGTTGCGGGCGAGTTCGTGAAGCGAACGGGCGCGGGCGATGTTGGCGTCGAGCACGTCGAGCCGGCGCAGGTTGCGCAGGTGGGTGAAATAAGTCTGCGCCACGTCGGCCAGCACATCCTGCACGATCGCCTGGTAGTTCGCCTGCGCCACCTCGGCGCCCGCCCGCGCGCCGCGGAGCGCCGAGCGCCGCTGCATGTTGAGCAACGGGTAGCTGCCCGTGAGTAGCGCGTCGAAGCGGCTGGCCGGCCGGCCCGACGTCACGACGACGGTCGCAATGCTGACGCCTTGCGAGCGGCGCTGCACCACGCTGGCGTCGAGCAGCGGCAGCGTGCTGGCGCGTTGCTGGTTGGCCACTTCGAGCGACTGCGCCGCAGTCTCCCGGCTCAAGAGCACGCTGACGTTGACTTTTTCCACCGATGCCAGCGCCTCTTCGAGGGTCAGGGTGGCGGCGGGCTCCGCCGCCCACGGAGAACTGGCAAGAAGCAGCGCCGCGAAGGCTGAAAATGGTTTCAGTATGCCCATGGTAGGGCCGCTAGCAAATCGTGCGCCCCGCCCTGAGCGCAAGCCCGGCGTTGCGTGTTGTCAGGCCGGGTAAAGCCGTACACCTTGGCCGTTCCCATTTTTCATGCGCCTCGGCCTCGCCCAGCTCAACCCCACCGTTGGTGACCTCGCCGGCAACCGCCGCAAGATCCTCGACGCCTACGCCGCGCTCGTCAGGCAGGGAGCGGAACTCGTCGTTTTCCCCGAGCTCGTCGTCTGCGGCTACCCCCCGCGCGACCTGCTCTTCAAGCGCCGCTTCGTGCCCGACGTGGCCGAGTCGCTGGCGGAAATCGCTCGGTCCGTCGGCGCGGTCCCCGCGTTGATCGGCACGGTCGAGGCGAACACGACCGGGCGGGGCCGCCCGTTCTTCAACTCCGCGGCGTTCTGCTATCGCGGCAAGATCGCCGCTTTCGCCCGCAAGTGCCTGCTGCCGACCTACGATGTCTTCGACGAGGATCGCTACTTCGAGCCCGCCGCGCAGCCGACGGTCATCGACCATGCCGGCCCGCGCATCGGCGTCACGATTTGCGAGGACATCTGGACGCATCCCATGCTCAGCACGCGCCGCCTTTACGGCGGCCGTGCACCGATCGAGCAACTCGCCGATCAACGCTGCCATGTGGTGGTCAACCTTTCCGCCAGCCCGTGGCATGCGACCAAGGAAAACGTCCGGCAAACCCTGGTCGCCGATGCCGCGCGCGCCCTGCACTGCCCGGTCGCCTATGTCAACGCGGTGGGCGGAAACGATGAGCTCATTTTCGACGGCCGCAGCTTCGCCTGCGATGCCCAGGGCAGGATGATCGCCGGCCTGTCGGCCTTCACGGAAGAGCAGCGCGTGGTCGACGTGCGCCAAGGGACCACGAATGCGCCGTTCGAAGCGCCCGACCTCAACCCCACCTTCGTGCAACCTGAGTTGAAGGACATCTTCGACGCCCTGGTGCTCGGGCTGCGCGATTATGCGCGGAAAAGCGGTTTCAAGCACGCGCTCGTGGCGCTTTCGGGCGGGATCGATTCCGCCGTTGTCGGCGTGATCGCGGCCGCCGCGTTCGGCCCGGAAAACGTGATCGGCGTGTCGTTGCCCTCCGCGATTTCGTCGCAGCACTCGCGCGACGACGCACGGCTGCTGGCGCGGAATCTCGGCGTCCGCTTCGAGACCATTGCGATCGCCGATGCCGTCGGCGCGTGCGAACAATCGCTTGCGCCGCTGTTCGCCGGGCGGCCCCGCGACGTCGCCGAGGAGAACATCCAGGCGCGCGTGCGCGGCCTGTTGATGATGGCGCTTTCGAATAAGTTTGGCGCGATTCTGCTCAGCACCGGCAACAAGAGCGAAATGGCCGTCGGCTACTGCACGCTGTACGGCGACATGTGCGGCGGCCTGGCCGTGATCAGCGACGTCTTCAAGACCCAGGTCTACGCCCTCGCCCGCTGGATTAATCGCGAGCGCGAGATCATCCCCGTGTCATCGATCGAGAAGCCGCCCAGCGCCGAGCTCCGGCCCGGCCAGACCGATCAGGACAGTCTCCCGCCCTACGACGTGCTCGACGCCATCCTCAAGGGCTACGTCGAGGAGGGCCTCTCGCGGCGCGACCTCACCGCGCAGGGCTTCGCCGAGGCGGTGGTCAACGATGTCGTCCGCCGGGTCGACCTCAACGAATACAAGCGCAAGCAGGCCGCGCCCGGGCTGAAGATAACCCCGCTGGCCTTCGGCGTCGGGCGGCGGATTCCCATCGTGCAGAAATACGTGAGCTGAGATGGCGTGGTGGCGGCGGCCCGGCCTGCACGCCTTGTTGTCCTCGACCGGAAGGAGCCCGTGAGAGTGAGCCCAGGTCAAATTGCGCCACGTGGCGCAATTTGGGAGGGCGCGGTAACCGCGGATCACACGGATGTCGCCATTGTCAGGCTGTCAGGTCCTCTTCGATCGTCGCGAATTGCTCCAACGCGGCTTCGAGATCAGCGACGATGTCGGCGGCGATGATGCCCGGGGCCGGCAGGTTGGCGCTGTCTTCGAGGGCGTCGTCCTTCAGCCAAAAGATGTCGAGGTTCACCTTGTCGCGCTTGGTCAGTTCCTCGAAGGTGAAGGATTTGAAGCGCTCGGTCTCGACGCGCTCGTGCCTGTCTTTGTAGGGCTGCCGCTTGCCGGCATGCCGCGGTCCGTCGGCGAGCGACGACCCTACATTCCCGAAATAACACGCCACGAAGTCGTCGAGGTCACCGCGCTTGAGGGTATTTTCCTTGAGCGTGAAATGCTGGTTCGTGCGCAGATCGTAGATCCAGAGCTTCTGCGTCCACGGCTTTTCCTGCGCGGGCTTCCGGTCGAAGAAGAGGACGTTTGCCTTCACGCCTTGCGCATAAAAATGCCGGTGGGCAGACGCAGCAGCGTGTGCACGTCCGCCTGCTTGAGCAATTCGCGCCGAATGGTTTCGCCCGCGCCGCCTTCAAAGAGCACATTGTCCGGCAACACCACCGCCGCGCGACCGTGCT
>JACQWL010000334.1 GCA_016209255.1 Verrucomicrobiota bacterium | reverse complement strand
TTCTTGAACTTGCCCTCCAGACGATCGAGGGCGAAGCGCGGATCCGTGACGACCGCGGAACCGCGGTTCCCCCCGATCACGTAGTCGCGGCCGTAGATCACTTTCTTCAAATCCATTTCGAGCTTGCCGTTGACCCCACTCCAGAACGGTTGCGCGTCGGGCGGCGCGCCGCGCGAACTCGGGGCCGCCGGCGGGGCCGGGGACGAAGGGCCCAGCGCGCCGAGCAACTGAAGATCGTCCGTGATCAATTGGTTGCTCGCGATTCTGCCGGTGAACAGAAATGCCTTTGCGGACCGTCCGAAGCTGCCGTCGATCGCGACGTCGGATTTCCGACCCGCGTGGGTGAGCGTGAGCGGGAGGGTGACGGTGCCGCTGCCATCGGCTTTCACGTTCAGCAAAACGGTGAATTCGAGATCGCCTAGCGACTGGTTGTTTTGCCGGGCGACGAGATTGCGGCCGGCGACGGCGGCTTTCGCCTGAATCGTTTCCCCGAACGCCACCTCGAACGCCGTCGTGATCTTTCCCCGGGTAAGCGTCGCGAAAGGCGCGAGCACGGGTTGCTTCATCAACGCGGCGGCATCGGCATCGAGATTGCCCTTGGCCGAAATGCTGCCCTTGGCGCCGAGCCTGGCGCCGCCGGCCGCGCTGGCGGTGGCGAGCGATGCGTCGCCCTGCTTGAACTCGAACCGGCGCAC
Source organism: Verrucomicrobiota bacterium (assembly GCA_016209255.1). Lineage (GTDB taxonomy): Bacteria > Verrucomicrobiota > Verrucomicrobiia > Opitutales > Opitutaceae > ER46. The sequence continues at coordinate 16,787 of JACQWL010000334.1, read as the reverse complement.
GTCGTAGTCGAAAGCATCGGCGCGTTTTGTGGCCGTGAGATCGATGGACGCGTCGAGCGCCTGCACCAGCGCCTTGCCGTCGAGCGTGGCACCAACGCCGCGAAGCGTGAACGGCCCGGAAGTGTTCACGCTCAGGTCATCCAGCGAGCGCATGGCCAGTTCGAATGTGCCGCCGGCGATTACGCCGTCGAATTTTGATTTCGGCACGAATGCCTCGGCCCACGTCAGCGGCAATTCGCCCAGCCGAATCCGGGCGGCGGTGGCGGCCGGATTCGAAACCGAGAAGGTGTTATTCTTGAGATCCGCGGAAATTGATTGCTGAAGTTCGAGCGCGGCCAGCAGCCCGCCGCTGGCGCGATTCACGCCGATGGATGCTTTCCGGAGTTCCAGGCGTTGTCCTTCGAGCCGACCGTCCGCGTCCACCGCGATGGCGAGCGGGCCGGGATCGAGCGGCAGATAGGGCTGCAACGCACTGACCACCCTGGCCTGGAGTTGGGTCGAGAACAAGACGGCGGGCGTGGCGGACAGAGAGGTGACATCAGCCGTGATCTTGCCGGAGAGTGAGTCACCCGCCGGCATCGTGACGATGAGTTCGGTCAATTCGCCCGTGACGCGATTCGCAGAGTAGTCGATTTTGAGACGGGTCGTGAGGCTCACGCGATCGACGAGCGCCACCTTGCCATTCCGTAGGGTCACGGAGCGAAGCGTCAAAGGCTCGAAAGCGCGCACCCGGACGCGGCTGCCGTCGGCCTCGGCTTCGATGGCGAGGGTCAGCGAGACGTCGCCGCTTTCGATGACGAGCGGCTCGACTGCGATTTGCGCCCACGCCAGCGGCAGGGCCTGGAGCGAAAGGCGCGCGAGTTCGGCCTGCGGATTTGCCAGCGTCACCCGCTTGTCGCTGAGCGCGTAAACGACTTTCTGGAGCAGGTTGAGCTGGGCGAATTTGCGGCCATCCGCACCGGTGACCTCGAGTTCCAGCCGATCGAGGCGGGCGACGTTGTCGGCCATGCCGCTGTCGAATTTGCCGATGAAGCGCACGCCACCGACGGTGGCCAGTGCTGGCGAGAGCTTCTCAAGCTGCGAAACGTGGCCCTGAATTTCGCCCGACGCGGAAATCGCGTTGCGGGCTGGGTGGAAGGAGAACTTGCCGCCTCCGTTGGCCGCGAGCTCGGGCAGGCCGAAACCGGCGAGGACGGCGGCGAGTTGTTCGCTGCGAATCGTGATCTCCCACGCGCCGGCGATTTCCTTAATGGGCGCTTGGTATTGGGCGCTGCCGTTGAGCAGCGGTTCCACCTTATCCTGGCGGACGAGTCCGACCCGCACGGCATAGCTCTCATTCCCGCCGGCCGTCGGTTGCTCGGCCCGGGCCTCGAGCTTGACACGATCCTTCGGGAGGTTGGGACCCTCGGCGCTCGCGGTGGCGTCGATTTCGACGAGATCGATTCTCCGATCGGATGCGATGTGGAGCGCGAGGGAACCCGTTGTCCGCAATTTCTGGAGCGGCGCGTTTTTCTGCGGGTCGGTGAAGTCGACCGTCCACTCGAGCTTCCCCCTCTGCCCGGTTTCGAGGTTGGCCGCCTTCACGTCGAAGGTGACGACTTGGTCGGCCGGCAGCAGCGCGCGGCCGTTTGCCGTGAGGTTCGCCACGCGGATATCGAGCGGCAGTTGCGCCTGCTTCAGGATTCCATCGAACGTGGCCGGCTGGCGGACGGCAGTCGGTGGAAGAGAGGGGGAGGACTTTGCGCCGGCAACACCGGACGCGGGTGGACTCTTGGGGCCGGGGGTGCGCGCGGCCGTCGGGTTGGCGCCGCGGGCGTTGGCGCCACCGGCGGTACCAACAACGGTCGCGCCGCCTGCTTCGCGGAAATCGACGACGAGATCCTGCACGTTGATTTGTTCGGCGTTGAAGCGTTTTTTTGCGAAATAGTCCCAGGGCGAGTACTGCACGGAAATTCCCTTTGCCGTCAGCACAACCCGGTCCTTCACGACGCGCAGGTCCGTGATGTCGGCCGCGGACAGCCCGGCGGCCACGCGTCCAATCTCAATGGTAATGCCGGGTTGTCCCGCGACGGCCCGGCGCACGGCCCACGTTTGCACGGCCGGCGTGAATGCCAGAAACACGCCCAGTGCCAGCAGCAGCACGGCGGCACCCAGGGCGACCGCGAATAGTTTCAGTGGTTTCATCTCCGACCTCACACTGCACCAGCAACGGGGGCGGCGCGACAAGAAGAAATCGCGTCAGAAGCGCCAATCCCGCGCCTACTTCGCCGGGCGAACGGCCTATTCATTCGCTAATGCGGCGAACCGGTGATACGGTGCAGGCAACCGATAGCAGAAGAAACCACGAAATCAAAGATTCCACCATGGCCCGACCTTACCGCAGCCGCGCAGTTTTGTTTGTCAACCGCGCCTACAGCCACGACCCGTTTGAGCGCGTTGACGCGATCAGCGGCGTTAATTCCGACCGCACGCGCTGGAGATTTTCGCAAGCGGCCGCGATTGCCGCGATCGAAGCCGGCACGGACGAGTTTTTCATGAAGGCGGCTGACGCTGCGGTGAAGCTGGTCGTCGTCACTCACCGGGGCGAGAAATACCTCAAGAGCGAGCGCGAGAAAACGCATCCGGACGAATTGCTGAGCCTGCCGACCGGATAAGCCGGCGCCGCGAGCGCCGGGATTTTGGCCGGATCGATCCAGACGGTCGCCCGCGAATCACGCGGATAAACGCGAATTGCAGAGGGAACAATCTGCCGCCACGGGCAGCAGGAAACTCCGCATCTTTCACCAACTGGGACAGGTCTTCGGATCGAACTTGGGGTGGTGTGGCTGGGTCTGCGGCCGATCTGGAAAACCGATCATGAAAATGGCATCGTCGCGGTAGTTGAAGTATCCGTAATGCACGAACTCGCTCCAGTAGAAAGTCGCTTTGCCCCTCTTCATATGTTGGTGCAATCGATGTTCGACCCCGACCGTTCCGGGGATGATCTGCTGGCGCTCGAAGTACTCGATCCAGTCTGCGACGGCGCCTCGCCGAGCACATCGTCGACTACGACGCGGAAAACGGGGAGAACCTGAGCCGTAACGATGCAATATCTACCGTCATCGTCCGCTGGGGACGAAGCTCAAAAATTGGGCATCGCGGGGTTTTCTTGCAGACGGCGCAATGGTGTCACCAGCAGATAACCGAGCCACCAGGGGCAGATGTGAGTGGGCACGGTTTGGTGAGAGTAGACAGTTCAAAGCTGTGGCGCCAGTCCGAACGCCCGTGTCCGGATTGACGGTGGCGAACCGCCGACAGGTTTCACCAACTGCCATCCGACTCGGAGCGATCTTTCTTCCCGTTGCGTTTTCGATCTCACCGGAGGTCGGTGATGCTGCCCGGGGCATTTGTGCGCGTGCTGATCCAAATCCAAGCCGCCCCGACCGCTAAACCCCTCCCCGTCCCGGCCCCATGAAAATCCGGTATCCTTTCAGTAGTTGGCTGTCCGGGCGTCGGCAAGCGACGCCGCTACGGTGGCCAGGCTTACCGTTTCGTTTGCGTGAACTCCACGTAGTCGGTCGTTCCGACCCGGACTTTGTGCAGCTCGACCTCGTAACGGCCGCCTTCCCATGAAGTCGTGGCCCGGTGAACGGTGCGGCCGGCGCGGATTGAATCGCTGGCGGGCCCGTCGCGCAACAGCTCCGTGAGCACGCGCCCGCTCATCGAGGGAGCGGGCTTGAGGCCAAAGAGATGGCAGAGCGTGGGAGCGATATCGATGTTGCCGCTCGGAACGCTGCTCTTGCTTCCGCGCTTGAAATCCGGCCCGGAGGCGATCAGCCGGATGCGGATGTCGTAAGGGCTGGAAGTGCCGTGTCCCGCCACGCCGCCGGATGTGGTCATGCCGGGATAGCCGTGCTTGTTGGCCCCGTGTGACCAATTCGAGTCCACCAGGATGTCCGCCGCGCGCGGGTGTTGGTATTCGATGGCGTCAAACGACAGCGAACCGGGGACGAATCCGTCGCGACTGCCGGGCGCGGTCGCCCGCGTGAAAATCGCGCCGGCCCATTCGCTCGCCTGCACTACACGCACGATGGCCCGGATCTTTTCGTCCCCGCCTTTTTGAACATAGATTTGGCCGCCACCGACCACCCGCACGCCATCGGCGAGGCCACGCGCCGTGAGGAGCGCATTGACGTTGAACGGACCGCCATGGGTGGAGAATCCGTGGTCGGCGGTGACGATGACATTCACCCGATCGCGCAGGCCGCGTTGCGCCAGCGTGGACAAGAGGCGGCCGATTTCCTCGTCGACGAAACGCAGTGCCTGGTTGGTTTCCGGCGCGCCGGGGCCATGCCGGTGGGCGGTGCCGTCGGGATCGGTGATCCACATCAGAGTGAGATCAGGCCGGATTTCCTTCAGGCCGATTTCGAGGTAGGCGTCGATCGCCCAGCGATTTGCCACGCGATTCGGGTAGGCGGCCGTGGGAAACGGTCCCAATACGTCCCGGGCGCGCGCTTGCAGCGACTCCGGGCGGACAAACCCGCGGCTGTTCAACAGGCCACTCTCGGCGAATTTCTTATGATTGAGCAGCAGGGAGGCGCCGGTGCTACCGGAACCGACGACGAGGACTTTTTTCCCGGCCTGCGCGAGCAATTCGCCAATGGAAACGGCGGTGAGCAGCTTGCCGCCGGTGGCGGATTCGACCTTGAGCAAGGCCTCGGCCTCGGCGGTATCGATGAGATTGGGTGAGACGTCCGGCAGGTAGATGGTGTTGTGCATCAACCCGTGGGTCCGGGGATAGGCGCCGGTTGCGATGGAAGGGGAGTTGACGCGGGTGACGGTGGGGAAAACCGAGTGATGGGCTTCCGCGACGACACCGGCTTCGCCCAGGCCATGCAAATTGGGCATGAGTTCTCTCGTGATGTAGTCGGGCCGGAGGCCGTCGATCACGATGACGAGGGTGGAACGCGCCTCGGCGGCGTCGGTCCTCGAGGGGAGGCCGGCGACAATCGTGGCCAAGGGAACGAGGAGAGTCGCGAAGAGAAATTTGAGCGATGGCGGGGTGGACTTCGTCATGTTGGGTGAAGACCGTCGTTCGGACCACGAAGCAATGTGTCGAGAAAGTGCATGGAGGTTGGGTGAACGTTGCGTAGGGTAGCTCCGAGCGCCAACGAGTGGGAATTCTCGAGCGGCGGTGGTCCCCCACGCCATGATGCTCTGGCTCCGCAATCGTTCACCGCGAAGAAGCCCGCGTTGCCCTTGCCTCGGTAGCCGGCGGGATCGGGTTCGGTTTTTCCGCCCGATCGCTCACGCGTGACACGCGAACGGTATGATCCGCACCGCTCTGCAGCGGTGAAGTGGACAGAAGCACCGTTCTCCGATCCGGCGCCAGGAGGGCACTTCGCACGGATACGCCGCCGCTGATCTCGTAATTCCCGGGCTCCTCCGCTCCACCCGAAGCCGACCCGGGTTGCACCGCTTCGCTGAAAGTAACGGCCAGCGTATTCCCGTTGCGAATGATGGCGGATTCGATGGCCGGCGGCTTGGCTTCGACTCGCGGCAGGTGCTCGATCCATTCTTCGAGTACCGTGACGAATTGAGTGTCGACCCGATCCGATCCCAGCGGCGGCATCCTTTTCCCAATGATGTTTTCACTCACCCGCTGATGGAGTTCGGAGCCAACCGGGTCTTTGGGCGAAATCACATGATGTTCGTCGCTCTTTCTCAGTCCGGCCAGGGGGCCGAAAATCAAGAGCTGATGGTTCAGCGGCACGTTGTAATTGCCGATCCAGGCCGAGGGGATCGGCGCGGCGCCGTGGCAGTGGGCGCAGTTGGCGTCGAGGTAGGAGCGCACCCGTGACTCCAATCCGGCGGCGACATTATCCAGCGGAGCCAGCTGCGGATATCGGGTGAGCGCGGTCGGGTTCAGCTTCTCCGAAAAAAGCCCCGCGTGGCTCCAGCTGCGAAGCTGATTGTCGGTCACGCCGGAAGGGTGGGCAAAGTCGCGGTTGGTTTGGCGCGTCTTCACGCCCAGCACGTAGCCGGCTCCGTCGGTGTGACATTGCAGGCAGTTTTTCGGACTGGGGAAAACCCACAGAACGCGTACCCGCTCGCCTTTTTCCCCGAGGCATTCGAGCGACGCGTTTTCATCGTCGTTTGTCACCAGATCCGCATCGCTCTTATCCGGACGCCAGCGGTAGGTGACGCCATAAAACGATCCATCCTCCTTGCCGATCAGAAACCGGGTCTCCAGACGCCGGGATTGATCCGGTTCGGCCGGCTTTCTTGCCCAGTCGAAATGCTCGACGAAAACCGTGCCCGGCGGAAACCGCCAACGTTCGTCACGGTCGAAGCGGATGGTCTTGCCGGAGGGAACCGACAGCCAACGGCGCACGAGCGCCCCGTTCACCCATTGCGGCACGTTGACGTCATAGGGAATGAGCGCCGATGTCGGCTGCAGCGAAGCCAGGTCGATGAAGGCGCCGGTCTCGGAGAGGCGGGTTGGCACGTTTCCCTTCCGTGGCTCGGCTTTGACCAGATGCTCAATGCGCGTGTTTCGACCGTGGCGCAGGATGTAGAGCTCCTGGTTGTGATCGAGTCCGAACGAGGTGATGCCGCCCACGCCGCCATGGTAGTTGCGAAACCCTTCGCCGCCGGCCAGCAATTCCACGTTCGTGACCCGTACCTGGTCGCCCGTCGTGGCGTACGAAAGCGCCCAGACTTTGCCGTTGGCAAAGTCGGAACAGATATATTTTCCGGCCAAAGCCGGATGGCGCTGGCCGCGGTAGACGTAGCCGCCCGTGACCGACCGGCCTTCGTCCCGTCCGTACTCCCAGACCGAATTTGTCCAGATCCCCAGCGGCTGCCCGGGCATTTCTTTAAAGCCCGGACGGTTGCCTTCCTTCACTGCCCATTGAAAATTTTGCGGGGCTTTGTCGAACTGCAGCACTTCGATCTCCTCCCTCGCCGCCTGTCCGACCTCTCCGATCCACGCCAGGTTGTCCGCTTTGTCATAGGTCATCCGGTGGGGACTGCGCAGCCCGATCGCGTAGAATTCCTCCAGGGCGCCGGGAACGCCGACAAAAGGGTTGTGGTTGGGAATATAGTAGTGGGCGGTTTCGCCGTCCGCGGGCTGCTTCGGGATCGGGTGGCTGATTGAGCCGCCCTTCCGGTCGACGTCGATCCGCAGGACGCCCGAAAAAAGGTTTCGGTCGATGCGCTGCGAATTCTGCAATGAATCCTGCTGGCCGCCTTCGTCCCCCACGCTGATGTAAAGAAATCCGTCCTGGGGGTGGAAAAACATCCCGCCGCCGACGTGGAAGATTATCCGCTTTTTCTGGTGAATCAGAACCAGTTCCGATCCCTTCATGAGCATCCCGGTTTCCCGGTCCATGGTGAAGCGGGACACGCGGGTCCAGGTGACCGTGGTATGCTCCGGTCTCCCCACCATCACTGGTCGGTCACTCCAGGAATAAAAGAGGTAGACATGATCGCGGTTGGGCGAGCCATCCCGCCCGTAATCCGGATGGAAGGCCATTCCCAGCAGGCCGCTGTCGAATCCGCCCTGCGTCTGTCCGGTCAGATCCAGAATCGTCGTCCTGACCGACGTCATGGGATCGCGCGAAGAAATCGCCGCCACAGTTCCCTCCAGTTCGCCGATGAAGATCCGGTCGGTTCCCGGCTCCGGCTCCATCACGACGGGATTTTTGAAAGTGACGTTGGGAAACGCCGCCTCCGATGCCCAGCGTGTTTCGGAGCTGAACACCGGGGCGGTCGGAAAACCCAGGTAGGCTTCTGCCGCCGGGCGCTGCGTCATGCCGTAAGGACGATCGGGCGGGCCCGCTTTGAAAACCACGGCCGCAACAACCACGACGGCCGCGGTGAGCACGAGAATCAAGAACCGGCGCGTCCGGCCGAATTGCGATGGTGCCATGATTCGATGCGCTGATTCTGATTCGCGTTCAAGATGAAACTACTCTGCGGGGATGTCGGAGCCTGCTTGCAGGCGATTGGCGACGTTTTCCGTCGGCGCGCGGTGAAATCGCCTGCAAGCAGGCTCCTACAAGAGCAGGCGCTCATCTCATTTTGAAAGTGAATTGGAACTACGTGGAATATTGCCTCAATGCCCGATTGGCCCGCCCGGTGCGACGACAGAGCCGCGACCGTCAATTACGACTGCGGGAGGTGAGAGCGCGAATTTTTTCGTCGAGCCCGGCCGCCTGGGTCGCGGCTTCCGCGAGCGGCAGGCCTTTCGCCATCCCGGGACGCTGATGGCCGGTGGCGCCGAGCCAGGCGTCGGAGAGGAGCTTGCGGCGGGAGCGGATAAGTTTGAGCAGCTCGGACTCGGGCGCCGCGGCCAGGTTGCCCAATAGCTCGCCGTCGTCCGGCCGCAAATTCCAGGCGACAAGGATTGCGCGCGCGATGATGACGTGGCCAGCCGCGTCGGGATGCACGCCGTCCCTGGCGAAGGTGAAGCGCGGTTCGCGTGCGCGCAGTCGCGCGAGTGCCTGGTTCATCGGGCCGTGGGCGTCGACGACCTCCCAGCCCGATGCGCGTTGCGCGATCAGCCAGGCAGAGTAGCGGTCGAGCACATCGTTATAGCCAGCGAAATATTTGGGATAGGCGTCCAGCCCGGCCGGCAGCGTTTTTTCCCGGATCGGATCCGGATCGAAAACCGGCGGCGTCACGTGAATGAGCTGGGCGTGGGCGGCGGCGACGCGGTCGCGCAAATGGGCGATGCCTTGCGCAAAGGCCGCGAATCGCTCGTCGGAAAACGGGTGATAGATGCCGTCGTTCATGCCGTAGCAGGCGACGACGAGATTGGGTTTCGTCTGTTCGAGCACCCGATCGAGGCGTTCGCGCAGGACGGGCCGCGGAAATTTTCCGCCCGCGTGGCCCGGCTCGGAAAGGCCCGACATGGTTTCGCTCGGCAGTCCAAGGGCGAGGATCTCTCCACGCCAGGCCGGGTCGCGCAGCCGGAGCACGGCTTCGACGCAGTCGACGTAGCTCCCCGCGTAGGTGATGCTGTCGCCAAGGAAGACCATGCGCCGGATCCCTGCCGCACGGTGGCCAGCGTCGGCGGCGGCGCTTGGCGGAGGAAGGAAAAACGACGCGCCGAGAAACGCGATCGCGAGGTGCGCGAGGCGCATGCCGCCGGCGAGGCTGGCGTAAGCCTCCCGGCCATGGCGGCGGTGCGATGCACAATGGTTCATGGCGGACGCAGGGGATTGATCGGCACGACGCTGAAATTGGGGCGATGGGTGCCGGCCTCAACTTCTTAATTCTCGGAGGGCGAAGCCTCAGACTACGGACTACGGACTACGGACCACGGACTACGGACTACGGACTACGGACCACGGACCACGGACTACGGACCACGGACCGCGAACTACGGACCACGGACCACGGACCGCGAACCACGGGCGACACAGACCAATGACCTTCCTTTCCCACGGCAGAATGCTTGGAGCGGGTAGTCAGTGGTCAGTAGTCCGTAGTCTCGGACTGTCCAATAACTTGACCTGCTTTCAACGAACTTTCGCGTCCAAAGACTCTAGAGGGTGCGGCCAACTGCGCGCGCCCGCACAGCCAGCATCGGAAACAGGCGACACATGCTTGCCAGCGTTGCGCAAATCCGCCGACCCACCTATCAGCGGCACCGTGAAACCACTCTTGACCGACGCTTCCACGCGCGCAATCCGCTACCTCGAAGCCGTGGCCACACGCGCCGTGGCGCCGGCTCCCGCCGCGGTGGCCGGGCTGCGCGCGTTCGACGAGCCGCTGCCGGTGAAACCGACCGACCCGGCTGAGACCCTGCGCCTGCTGGACGAGGTCGGGTCTCCCGCCACCACCGCCATGGCCGGCCCGAGGTTTTTTGGTCTTGTCATCGGGGGATCCCTGCCGGTGTCGCTCGCGGCCAACTGGCTCGCCGGCGCCTGGGACCAGAACAGCGCGTACTACCGCGCCACGCCGGGCACGGCTTTCGTGGAACAGGTCGCCCTCCGTTGGTTGCTCGATCTCCTGCGGCTGCCTCCGGAATGCGGCGGCGCATTCGTGACGGGCGCGACCGTGGCGAACTTGTGCGCGCTCGCCGCCGCCCGCCATGCGGTGCTCAGGCGGGCGGGGTGGAATGTCGAGGCCGAGGGCTTGTTCGGCGCCCCGCCGGTCACGGTCGTGATCGGGACCGAGGCGCACCCTTCCGTGACCAAGGCGCTCGGCGTCCTCGGGCTCGGCCGAAGTCGCGTGGTGAAGGTGCCGGTCGATGCCCAGGGTCGCATGCGGGCGGACGCGCTGCCGGCGATTTCCGGCCCGACCATTGTCTGCGTGCAGGCCGGAAATGTGAACACCGGCGCCTTCGACCCCGTCGATGAAGTCTGCCGTCGAGCGCAGGCCGCGGGCGCCTGGGTGCACGTTGACGGCGCCTTTGGGCTTTGGGCCGCCGCGGCGCCGTCGAGGGCGCACCTCACGGTGGGAATCGCGCAAGCCGACTCCTGGGCCACCGACGCCCACAAGTGGCTGAACGTGCCCTACGACAGCGGGCTCGCGTTCGTGCGGGATGCCCACGCGTTGCAGGCTGCCATGGCGATCACGGCGGAGTATCTCCCGACTGCGAGCGAGTTTCGCAACCCGGCCGATTTCACCCCGGAGTTGTCCCGGCGCGCCCGGGGCGTCGAGGTATGGGCCGCCTTGCGCTCGCTGGGCCGCGAGGGGCTCGCCGCGATGATCGAGCGCAACTGCGCGCAAGCGCGGCGGTTCGCCGAAAAGCTCTCGGCGGCCGGATTCGAAGTCTTGAACGAGATCGTGCTCAACCAGGTGCTGGTGTCGTTTGGCGACACGGAGGCGACGAACCAGGTCATTCAACGTATTCAGGATGACGGGACATGCTGGTGCGGCGTCACGGTTTGGCAGGGAAGAACGGCCATGCGGATCAGCGTTTCTTCGTGGGCCACCACGGAAGCCGATGTGGACCGCAGCATCGAGGCGATGATCAAAGCGGCGCGGGGGTGACGCCGGCTTGGACGTTACCATGCAGTCGGACCCGCCGGAACGGCGTAGCTGCCGAGGCTTGCCCGCCTTTGGTGGGTAACGAGGCAGGCGAACGGCGATTCACCATGCACCCGCCTCCTGACGTCGGCCGCTACGGTCGATTGCATCGTTTCGGCTCAACGGGCGCGCTGTTTCAACGTGGCCAGCATCGTGGTCAGCCGCTCGTTGATCTTAACGCTGGCCCGGGTTTCGAGGTAGCTGCTGCGGGCGCGCCACGTCTCGTAACCGCCGAAGGCGTGGTGTTCAGGCGTGGGCAGGTAGCCATTGTAGCCGTTCGCGAGGGAGACCGTGAAATGGCGCGTGAACGGCGTGGTCTTTTTCAACTCGAGTCCGATTTCCACAAACACTTCGCAGGGGATGGCGGCGATGCTCAGGGCGCCGATGCGATGCACCTGGAGTTTCACCGGAACTTCGTCCGGGTAGTCGGCCAGCTTGATGGCTTCGCGGGCATAGATGGCCTTGCGTTCGCCCCACTGGCCGTCCTTGTCTTTCGGCGTCGTGGCCACGACCTGCTTCGCGCGCTCGAGTTCTGTCGCACTCGCTTTGCGCACTTTGAGGCTGATGTCCGCCTCGATGGTGTCGAGGGTGGTCGCGGCGTCCCACTTGATGGTTTCATACGCCACCATCGCCGCATCGGCCACGCTGCGGGCGACGATTTTGATCTGCTCGCCAGGGTTGCGTTTGGGGCGCAGCGGTGAGCCCACGTTGTTGTTGTTGATGTCCCCGCTGGTGCCGTTGGACATGACGCCCACGAAGGCGGGCTTACCCCGGTAGCGTTGGTCGCCGGCGTTGAGGCGAAGGGCGATCTCATTGGCGAAGGCCCCGAAATAATCCGCCGAGATCGCCGGATTGCCGCCCACGTAGTGGAGGCTGTAGTTGGCGAAGAGCGCCAGGGGCCGCTTGTCCACCGCGCTGCGCACGGCCAGCACCGCCACTTCCGGATCGGTGGGGCCGGCGGGAATGCTGATCTTCGGATTCTGCTGGCCCGGATTCATCCAGGCGCGGTCCTTGGTGCTGCCGAACGGATTCTCGTAGGACGCGCTCTCTTTCACGAACCAGCGGCGGTTGAAGACCTGCGTCGGATCGCTGCCCATGGCCCAGCCGATTTCCGCCGGTTCCAGATTTTGGTGCGCCTGAATGATGCCGGCGGCGATGCGCGCCGGGACGTCGGCAACGTAGTGCGGATCCGGATCGCATTGAAAAGCGGGGGTCATGGCGGCAGCGGAGTGCGTATGCGTGGCCGAGATGAGAATGTGCGATGCGGGCACCCCGGTTTTTTTGGCGGCAATCGCTTTGGCCTGCTCGCAAATCTCGCGCGGGATCAGGCACGCGTCGACCACGCAAAAGATGATCTCGTGCCGGCCATCGCTTACGGCCAGGCAGCGTGCGTGCATGGGGTCGGTTATCTTCTCCGCGAAGTGTCCCTTCATGCTGCCATTGATGGGTGCCGGAAATTTCGTGGGCGAGATATCCTGCGCGAACGCTCCGGCCCGGAACATGTCGGCGGCATGGATTGGGCACGTGCCTGACCAAACAAGCGCAAACGCGACCAGGAGCGTGAGCCGCCACATGAGTCCACGGCGGGCCGCACAGGTGCGCCTTTCCGGTGCACCATTGCCCTGCAGCCGGGCTGAAAGCGGCTGTTCCGCCGTCGATGGCGTTGGCGCACTGCATGGCTGGCAGGCGGAAAGCGATTGAGGATACGGGGTGCAAGCGGAGTTGTCTTTCATGCGATTCGTATGGGAATGTTTCAGCCGGATGAGGTATTCGTTTGCGACCGGCAGGGTACGTCCATGCGGGATCGCCCCGGGTGGCAACAACGAATACCCCGTCTCAGCCGCCACACGCCGCTTGTCTTCCGGCTTTTCCGCTGAAAAATCCGCCCGATGCCCCCCGGTCCGTCCGAGTCGCACGCCTCCCCATGAACCGCATCCATCGTTTTTCTGTCCTCTTGGCCCTCACCACCGCGGCCGCGCTGGCCGAGCCCTTCGATCCCAGCGGAATCCTGCTTACCTGGCAGCGGGATCCGACGACCACGATGACCATTGACTGGCACTCCATCGAGGGGGTCGGGATCGAACTCGTGAACGATCTATCGGTCGGCCACAATCTGCCGGTCAAGATCCCCGTCTACACGAAGGTGCGCCCCTCAACGCTCGAATTCAGGGCCCGGGGCGAGACCGGTTGGAAAAAAGCGGAGGGGCGGAGCTTCCCGTTTCCCTTCAAAGAGGATCGGAAGGGCTCGCTGCACCGCGACGGTTACAGCCATTCCTTTCCCCCGTCGGGCCGGACTGTGCACCGGGTAGAGCTGACCGCGCTGGCGTCGGATGCCGTTTACGAATTCCGCTTTGATGACGGAGGAAAGATCCATCATTTTCGCACTCTGCCGAAAACGCTTTCCCGGGAAGTGCGCTTTGCGGCGGGGGGAGACATCGGCTTTGGCACCTGGACCGAGCGCATGAACCGGATCGCCGCCTCCCACGATCCGGACTTCGTCATCTGGGGAGGGGATTTGGCGTATTGCGACGGCGCCAAGGAGCGTCTCGGCCGCTGGTACGATTTTTTTGATTCCCTCAAAAAATCCCTCGTCACGGCGGAAGGCCGGACGATTCCCGTCCTCGCGACGGTGGGCAACCATGAGGTGCAGGGCGGCTTTCACAAGCCGGGAGCCCAGCCGGATGAAGCGGAGGACGCGCGGCGGCTGCGGCTCTCGCCCTACTTCATGAGCTTCTTCGCCATGCCCGGACAGCCGGGCTACAATGTCCTGGATTTTGGCGATTACCTCAGCGTGATCCTGTTGGATAGCGGGCATCTCAATCCCGTCGGGGGTGCGCAGGCGGCGTGGTTGGATGAAACGCTTTCCCGGCGGGCGAAGGTTCCCCATGTTTTTCCCGCCTATCATGTGCCGGGTTTTGGCACGTTTCGGCCTCTCTCCGACCGTTACGCCACCGTCATCCGTGAGCAGTGGGTTCCCCTTTTTGAAAAATACCGTCTGGCCGTCGTGTTTGAGAACCACGAGCACAACTACAAGCGAACGGTGCCCATTCGGAACATGAAGCCCGATGCCACCGGAGTGACCTATCTTGGCGACGGCGCTTGGGGCGCCTGGAACATCGGCATCACGGATCGGGAAAACAAGTGGTATCTCGAGAAGGCGGATTCCCTGAATCACTTCATTCTCGTGAAGCTCAAGGGCCCCGAAGCCAGGTTTGAGGCCTTCAATCTTCTCGGCGACGTGTTCGATCGCCACCGGGCCCGCCGGCCGTGAGAACATTTTGGGCGCTCTGAGTCGCTTGCCGTCGGCCCCGTAGCCGCCGACGTGAGGAGGCGGAACGTGAGACGAACTGGCCATTGCCGCCTCGTTACCTCGGCAACTACTCGCGCGCTCTTGCTGCCGGCCCCGTAGCCGCGTTTGAGGCCGGCGGCCGAAAACGTGGCCGCAGCCGCCGCACGCGGACGCCTCTGCTTGCACATTGTCGCTGCGCTCCAATGCGGCTACCGCCAGAAACCGGGATGCGTCCGCACGTGGATGCGACTGTACTGGCTTTCCTTCGGACTGCCGGCCGGGCAAGTTGGGGCATGAACGATCACCGAACTTTCGCGTGTGGGGTGCTTGCGACGGCACTTGGACTGTCGGGCCTGTCGGCTGGCGCGGGCGAGATCACTTACCGCGTCGGGAAGGATGTCCTTCACCGCATCGACCCGCGCGTGTTCGGGCAATTCATGGAGCGGCCAAGCTGGGGCGAGATCGGACCCGAGGGGGCACTGGTGCCCGGCACGAACCGGCTCCAGCCGGAAGTGCTTCGCCTGCTCCAGCAGATGCAGATTCCCGTTCTCCGGTTTCCCGGGGGCACGGATGTGGACTTCCTCGACTGGCGCGACATGGTCAGCAACGTCCCCGGTCGCGGCGAGCAGCGGCCGGCAAGCACGGGTCACAAAGGGCACCAGGTCACCAATCGATTCGGCTATGACGAGTTCATGCAGTTCAGCGAGAGCGTTAACGCCGAACCGATTCTCGTGGTAAACCTGCGAGACGGGCTGCTCAAGAAAAGGCCGATGGGCGAGTATGTCCGGCACGTGGCGGGGCTGGTGGCTTACTGCAATGCCCCGATCGGTGCGAAGCTGCCGGAGGGCATGACCGACTGGCCGGCGGTGCGGGCCAGGAACGGCCGCCGCGATCCGTATCGCGTGAAGTACTGGCAGATTGGCAACGAGACATGGGCGTTCCTGGCGGACCTGAAGAAGCTGGTCCCGGAGCAGACCGACGCCTACCACGCCGAGTGCATCGTGGCGGTGGCCCAGGCCATGCTCGCCGTCGACCCGGACATCCGGTTCATCATCGACGGTCAGGATGGGACCTACAAGTCGGCTGAGATCGCCAGCCGGAAGCTGGGCGACAAGGTGAGCCATCTCGTCTTCCACCGCTACACTCCCTGGTCCATTAAGAAGGTGACGCGCGGCAACGCGGATTCGCCGCCGGGCAGCCTCACCGCCGCGGAGATTTGGAATGCGTGGGTCGCCACACCGGACTTCGACGACCACGGCCTGGCCGTCCTGCGCGATGCGCTGCTGACCAAGGCCCGTGAAGGCGGGTTCAAGGTGGCGGTCACCGAGTGGAACTGGAACGGCTTGTGGGACCGCGCACTCAGGGACCAGGTCGCGCTGAATTCCTCGCTGGCCAAGGGCGTCGGGGCGGCGGGGTTCTTGCACGCCCTGATGCGATCGGCCGACGTGATCGAGATCGGCTGTCAGTCCATGCTCGTGGGGAACTCCTGGGGCATCCACGCCATCCGGGCAGACGCACAGGGCCGCGAAGCCCCGCGGTACATGCCCAGCGGCCAGGCGACGATGCTGTACTCGCTCCATCACGGCGAGAACCTGCTGGCCATGGAGTTCTCCGGCGTGCCGACCTATGCCCAGCCGTTTCGCATGGGCGGCCTGGCCCCGTGGAAGAAAGTCGCCGTCCTGGATGCGATCGCCACCGGCGGGCCGAAGGCGGTGTTTTTCCACGTGATCAACCGGCACTTCGACGCGCCGATGGAAGTGCAGGTGGACCTGACCGATCTGGCGCCGTTGGGAACCGAGGCGCAACACTACATCCTCCAAGGCCGCCTGACCGATCCGCCCGCCCCCGGCCAGCCGGCCCAGATTGCCGAGATCGCCGTCTCGGAGGTGACCTTCGACGGCAGGGCGCTCAAGCTGACCTTGCCCGCCCGGAGCGTCTCCTGCGTCGAGATCCCCCGCAAGAAGTAGCGCCACTGAGGGGGCAGTGCACAGGCCCGGCGGGAGGTCAGACATCCTGATCCGCACGGGAAGAAAGCCGGGATGGGGAAATGAGATGAGCCCGGTTCCACCTGTAGCGGCGGTCTGTGATCGCCGACAACGTTCGCGCCTGGCAACGGCGGTCATAGACCGCCCCATCCGATCATTTCGGATCATCGTAAATTCCGCAGTTCCCTCGGATAAGCCACTCGCTGGCGCTCGTAGCCACGAGCGCCAGCGAGTGGTAACTGCGGAATTTAGGATCATCGTATTTCCAACCGATCAGGATATCTGAGGCCGCAACCGGCAACAAGCGGGGGCGCATACAGGTTCGACCGGCCGTGTTGCAGGTTTCGGCCTGACCCTTTGCCTTTTTTTGGCGTGCGTCAGCGCTTGGGCGGTGCACTTGCCGGCGCAGGATTGGCGCGACGTGGAGCCAACTGGCCGGGACGGACGGCCATGAATACTGCCCGTTCCCCATTCGGTTGGTACATGGGAAC
>JACQWL010000330.1 GCA_016209255.1 Verrucomicrobiota bacterium | reverse complement strand
TCGCTCTGCCTCGGCATCTACACCGCCGCGGGAGAGCAGGTTGGCCTGGTCCGCGTGATATCCGACTACGCCACCTTTGCGTATGTCTGCGATGTCTACGTGCTCGAGCCGCACCGCGGTCGCGGCCTCTCGAAAGCGGCAATGCGCTTGTACACCACCCATCCGAAACTGCAGAATATCCGCCGCCACCACCTCGTGACGCCGGACGTCCATGGTCTGTATGCGAAATTCGGTTTTGCCGTTGTGGCGCAACCCGAACGCCACATGGAGAAACGCGATCCCGATGCCTACCGGCGCGCCGCCATGAACCCGCCGCCGTGATTCGCTTTTCCACTCGACCCGCGGGGTGAACGATTACCCCGAAAATTCTTCTGGACGGAATTCTTTCCGCAGATTTCGCGGGGTCCGCTACGCCAACGCAACGCCGGCCAGATCAACGCGGACGAATCCGATCCACCCGCGATTATCGGCCCCACCGTCCTGGAACCGGCGGTTGTTCGGCATGCATGTGGTTCGAAAAAAGTTCTAGGCATTCAAACCAGTGGCCCATGGAACACACGGAAGACACGGAAAAAAAGGATCTCGGGTTCTGTGTATTCCGTGTGTTCCGTGGGCAATAACCTTTCCGTTCGTTCGCCTGCAGCTGAGCCGCACCAGACTATCCCCGCGCAAATTTGGTGCGGAAGTTTTGACACTGCCATCCCCGCGTCAGGGAATCTGCAGTCTCAACCGCCTCTTCCGGGGTCAATCTTCCCCGCGCGCGATTCTTGCCGCGCGCACATAGTTGCCCCGGAAGACGTCGCCCAGCTTCCGGGTCAACCGCACCTCGTCGACTTTGTCCTTCGAGCCGAGCGCGCGGCGAATCTCGTCTTTCACCCGCTCGTATTCGACCGCCGACAGCTCCTGCAAAACGGCGAGCGCGCGGGTTTTCGCCGGCTCCGGCGCCGTATTGATCGCACGCCAGGCGGCGACCAGCTCCGGGTGCGTGTCGTGACACATCACCCGGATCACGAACGCCATCTCGCGAAAAATTCCCCCGGTCCACGACTCGCGATAAACCAGCGGCTCACGCTGCTCATAAGGGGAATCGTCCGGATCGCTGAGCAGCGGTTTCCACTCCGGGTGTTGGTAAAAATCCCGCCGCACCGGCAGCCGCCGCAACGCGAAGCGCTGCGGGCCGCCCGGCGCACCCGGCTTGAAATTCCACAGCTTCTGCCCCTCCGGCGAGAGCGAGTATTCGATGAACGCCACGGCGGCCGCGCGATTTTTCGCCCCGCGCAGCAACGCGATCGGATCGACCGACGCGACCGATCCGCCCGGAGGCGAAATGTAACCCAGCCGCTCCGTTCGATCGCGCCGCCGCACCGCCTCCTGCTGCTGGCGCCCATAAAAATCGATGCACAGGCCCGCGGCGCAATTGCCCGCGGCCACATCGATCGGCGGCTTCTGCGAGCTGTCGGTGAAGTAGCGGGCGTTCGCCCCGATTCGCTGCACCAGTTTCAACCCCTCGCGCCACCCTTCCTTCACCGCGCGCGCCTCGAGCTCCGCGTCCCCCGCCGCCGGCTCCGCCGCCCGCAGCGCGCCGAGCCGGCGCTGCATTTGCTGCTGGAACATGTTTTCGAAAGCCTTCGCCACCGAACCGCTCTTCGTCGGATCGGCCAGACCGACTTCACCGGCGAGCCGCGGGTCCGCCAGGTCCGCCCATTCCGCCGGCTCGCGCCCAAAGCCCAGCCGCTTCAGCGCGTCGCGGTTGAACAGGATGCCGTAGGAACTCAGCACCGTGCCGAACCAGAGCCCGTCCCGCTGCCAGTAATCCTCGCCCCCGTGCCGGCGCGGAATCACGTCGTCGGTGAACCATTCGGGATGCAGGCGCAACATCCCGGAAACGACCAGCCGCCCGGCCTGCACCTGCTTCTCGAAATCGTACGTGCCGCCGCCAAAAAACACGTCAATCCCGCAGCCGACATCGGAATTCAGGAATGCCGCCCGCGCCTCCTTGACGAACGCCGGCGCCGCGGCCGGCAAGCGGCCGTTTTGAAAGCCGGCCTGGATCTCCGCGCTCCACGCCCGCTTCATCGTGCCAGTCCAGAGATTCTCAAAAGCCGCGACGTATTCGCCCTCCAGGAAACGCGCAATCTCGCTCGTTCCGCCGACGATCCGCCAGTCGATCGAAACCGTGCGGCCAGTTCGGGCGCGGTACCACGCCGCGAAACCGCTCCCATACTCGAAGCGGATGGCCTCGTTGTGTGGCGTGATGATGACCACCGTGTCGTCCGCGCGCAACTGCGCCCCCCGCTTCGGCCGCAGCCCAAACGGCAGCGCCACGACCGCGATCAACGCCAGGAGGATGAGAACGCGCTTAGGCATTTTTCCTCTTTTTCTCCCCTGCGCCCGGCGGTAACGATGCAATTGAAGGTGGAGCGACTTGACCCCAAGTCGCTAACCTGAGAGCGAACGATCCAAAGCGAGTTGAGGTCAACTCGCTCCACCTTTCAGTGGTTTCGTTTTGCGAGCGAGAATCATGCTCTACTGAATAGATACGGCTTGGTTGAAGCATTGCTGAAGAAGTTAACCGCTCATCACGCCACCAGCACCACGACATCCTCCGGTGCGGCGCCGGCAAAGACGTCGCCCCGCGTCGATTGGTCGAGAAACCGGGGATTGAACTCGAGGATCTTCAGCTCCTGTCCACCGGCGATGAAATCGTATTGCGCGTGCTCGCCGAGGTAAACCGCCTTGCCGATCCGGCCCTTGACCGCATTGCGTGACGGTGCGGCGTGACTGAGCACCCAGCACTCGGGCCGCACCGACAACGTCACTTCCGCGCCGGCCAGCGGCACGGCCGACGGATCGCCCAGCACGCCCTCGAAATGGCCAATCGCCGTGTCCACGACCGCGCCTCCCGCGCCCGCGCTCACGATCCGCCCGGGGATGAAATCAGTCTCGCCGATGAAATCGGCCACCGTCCGGCACACCGGCCGGCGGTAAACCTGCTGCGGCGATCCGACCTGCAGGATTCGCCCGTGATCGAGGATCGCCATCCGGTCCGAAATCGACAGCGCCTCCTTTTGATCGTGCGTCACGTAAACCGTCGTGAGCCTGAACTCCTGGCAGACGCGACGGATCTCCGCGCGCATCTCGAGCCGCAGCTTCGCGTCGAGGTTCGACAGCGGTTCGTCGAGCAGCAGGCAACGCGGGCGAATCACCAGCGCGCGCGCCAGCGCGACCCGCTGCTGCTGCCCGCCCGAGAGCTGGTTCGGCCGCCGTTCCGCATAGGATCCCATCCGCACCGACTCGAGCGCCTCCTGCACCCGCCGCTTGATCTCGTCCTTCGGCACCTTCCGCTCGTGCAGCCCGAAGGCGACGTTTTCCGCCACGCTCATGTGCGGCCAGAGGGCATAGCTTTGAAACATCATGCCCGTGTTCCGCTTGTGCGGGGCAAGCCGCGTCACGTCCTCGTCGCCGAAAAAGATCCGCCCCTCGTCGGGAATGTAGAAGCCCGCCAGGCAGCGCAGGAGCGTCGTCTTGCCGCAACCGCTCGGCCCGAGCAGGAAAAACAATTCGCCGGGTTCGATTGCGAGATCGAGGTTCTGCAGCGCCGTGACGGTCCCGAAGCGTTTTGTCAGTTGCTGGATGCGAATCGAGATCATGGCTCAGGCCTCGCCGAGCAACCGCCGCAACGCGGCCTCGTCGAGCACGGGCACGCCGAGAGTTTTCGCCTTTTCCAGCTTCGAGCCCGCCTCTTCGCCCGCGACGACATAGTGCGTTTTCTTGCTGACGCTCCCGGCGACTTTTCCGCCCGCCGCTTCGATCCGTGCCGTCGCGTCTTCGCGGGTGAGCGTCGGCAGCGTGCCGGTCAGAACGAAGGTTTTTCCCGCCAGCGCGCTGCTCGCCGCCGCCGGCGGTGCCGGCTTCACTCCCGCGGCCTGCAACTCGCACAACAAGGCGCGATTCGCAGGATCCGCGAACCACGCCCGCACGGCCGCCGCGGTTTTTTCGCCGAAGCCGTCGATCCGCAGCAAGTCCGCCTCGTCCGCCGCGGCGAGGGCTTCGAGGGAGCGAAAGGTCCGCGCCAGATCCTTCGCCGCGGCCGCACCGACCTGCGGAATCCCCAGCCCGTTGATCACGCGCCAGAGGTCGGCGTCACGCCGCGCGTCGATCCCCGCGATCAGGTTTCCGGCCCACACCTCGCCCGATTTCTTCAGCGGAAGCAAGTCTTCGAGCTTGAGCCGGAAAATGTCGGAAATGGATTTGATCAGCCCTTTCTCGAGGAGCAACGCGGCCATCTCCTCCCCGAGACCTTCGATGTCGACGCCGGCTTTCGAGGCAAAGTGTTCGATCCGCCGCCGCACCTTTTCCGGGCATTGCGGATTCGGACACCGCCACACCACCTCGCCTTCCGCCCGCACCGCCGCCGTGTGGCAGACCGGGCACGCGCGCGGAAACGCGTAGGGCGGACTGTCGGCCGGCCGTTTTTTCCGCAAGACCGCCACCACCGCCGGGATGATCTCGCCGGCCTTTTCGACGAGGACCGCATCGCCGACCCGCACATCCTTGCGCGCGATCTCGTCGGCATTGTGCAATGTCGCACGCTTCACCGTCGTTCCCGCGAGCGTCACCGGCTCGAGCTCCGCCACCGGGGTGAGCGCACCCGTGCGGCCCACCTGGATCGTGATGGCCCGCACGCGCGTCTCG
The DNA here is from genome assembly GCA_016209255.1 of Verrucomicrobiota bacterium. Taxonomy (GTDB): domain Bacteria; phylum Verrucomicrobiota; class Verrucomicrobiia; order Opitutales; family Opitutaceae; genus ER46. The sequence goes on along the minus strand of JACQWL010000330.1, from coordinate 1,576 downwards.
GCGCGATCCGGCGCGAATTTGAACGCACACGCCCAGCGCGGCGAGAGCTTGCGCGCCGCCTCGGCGCGACCATCGGCGCCCATGCCCCGATAACCGACGCCCTTGTGGTTCTGCTGGGCAAACGCATCGAGCTTCACCACTGCGCCATCGGTGCCGTAGGCGAAGCCGCGCCGCAGCCGGTCGAGTTCCTGGATTGCCGCCCAAACCGCATCGATGCCGCGCACGAGCCAAAAATGCTCCACCACCGGGAGGCCCCACGCCTTGAGCTGGTCGTGATAGGCCGACTGCGAGTCCACCACCTTGGGCTCGCAGTAGCCCAGTCCATAGAGCACAATCTCGAGCTGGCGCGAGGCGACGAGTTGCGGGTCGAGCTGCTTGAGCGTGCCGGCGGCGAGATTGCGCGGATTCGCGTAGGGCGCTTCGCCATTCTCCTCCTGTAGCTGGTTGATGCGGCGAAACTCCTCCTCGCGCAGGAAAATTTCCCCGCGGATCTCGACCATCGCCGGTATGCGCCCTCCCCGCAACCCGGGCGGCAGGCCGCGAATCGTCCGCACATTGACCGTGACATCGTCGCCCTCCTCGCCGTCGCCGCGGGTGACCGCGCGCACGAGCTGGCCGTGTTCGAAGGTCAGGCTCACCGCCACGCCGTCGATCTTCGGCTCCACCGTGTAGGCAAGATCGTCGGGGCCGAGCGCCTTTGCCAGCCGCGCGTGGAATTCCCGCAGCTCGGCCTCGTCGTAGGTGTTTTCCAGCGTGCTCATCGCCTGCCGGTGTTTCACCCGCGCAAACCCCTCCGTGCGGTCGTCGCCGACGCGCGCGGTCGGCGTCTCGACCCCCACCGCGCGGGCCGCGTCGGGAAAACGGTTTTCGAGCCCCGCCAGCTCTTGTTTCAGCTGGTCGTAGTCGAAATCCGATATCTCCGGCTTGGCGCGACGGTGGTAGAGCTCATCGTGCAGCGCGACCGCCGCGCGTAATTCGGCGATTCGTTTCTGGGCCTCGGCAGGTGACATGGCTCAATCTTCAACGGGTCGACGGCGGCAGTCGAGTCCGGGCGAAGCGAACGTCGGGCGCCGGGCGCATCCCACTTTCTGGATGATCCGCGCTGTCTCGTAAGGCCACCGCCTGCGTGCCACGCCATGGCGCAGCGACGGCGGGCGGTGGGCCGCTTTCCGCGACCACATCCACTTTTATCGCTCCTCCAATCCGGCCCTGCGCGAGCGCAGGCCCTACGGGGTCATCGCAGCATGTCCAGAAACCGGGATGCGCCCACGGCCGAGGGGCCGTTCGAGCCACTGCCGGTAACGTGCCCATCGGGCATAGAGGAGCACCGCCAACGCCGCGCCCAAGGTGTCGGCGATCCAATCGGCGAATTCCGACGAACGCCCGGGCACGAAGGTTTGATGCCATTCATCCGTGGCGCCAAAGGCCGACACCGCCACCAGCGCCCAAGCTAAAGCACGCCAGCCGCGGCCGAGCCGGCACACCAGCGTCGCCAGGAGCCCGTAGACCATGAAATGCGCGACCTTGTCGATGTTCACGATTTCCGGACCGGCCACCCGGGACCGGCTCGACGCGA
>JACQWL010000360.1 GCA_016209255.1 Verrucomicrobiota bacterium | reverse complement strand
CTGGCAACGGCACCAACGGCAGTTTAGACGGTGGTGCCGTCGAAGCACCTGGCCGGTTTGGCGTAGCGCCGGCTTCCAGCCGGCACGATCAGGCCGGCAATGATGCCGGCGCTACTCCAACCCTTCCTCCGCTGACGCCGGAGGAAACGCCGCGGATTTTCCGCGGCGCGTATGGCATCGGTTCGCGTGATTTCCGGCCCGAGCACACCCTCGGTGCGTACGAATTCGTCGTCGGCCAGGCAGCCCGCACCGACGGCCGGACGTCCGCCGACGGGGAAACCTATTTCGTGCTCGGGGTCGATCATCCGTACGCCGTCATCAGCAGGGACACGCCGTCGCTGTTGCCCGCCGGCGCCATCGCGGTGCGTTTCCATTCCATCGGCGGCTGGGGCATGATCACGACGGGGAAGAACCTCGGCTCGATCATCGGTGATTTCGGCCAGTTTATCTCCGAGCAAAAGCCGTCCTACGACGAAGACGGGTTTCTGATCGAGCGGCTGTTCGTGATGGCCAATCCGAAATACGGCTCGGAGAAGAAAGGCGCGCCGACGAATTACTACCTCACGGTCGCGCCCGAGCCGATCAAGGTGAACTGCGAGCTGAACCACGTCGACGTCGTGCTCTGCTGCGACCCGAAGGCCTTCACCCACACCAACCCGCTCGAGGGCCTGAAAAAAGGCGGCTCGCTCGTCTGGGAGTCCAGCGAGTCCCCCGAGGTCGCCTGGCAGCGCATCCCGGCGAAACACCGCCAGTTCGTGCAGGATCACGACATTCGCGTCTTCATCCTGCCCGGCTTCGACATCGCCCGGAAGGCCACGAACCAGACCGAGCTGCAGCTGCGCATGCAGGGAAATTCCTTCCTCGGCGCGTTCTTCCGCGTGTCGCCGTTCCTAAAAACCTTCGGGATTTCCGAGGAGCAGTTCAGCGACGTCGTCCGCAAACAATACCAGAAGAAATTCGGCCGCTTCGGTGACGCCGTGGTAAAATCCAACATGGAGGTCATGGAACAGGGCTTCTCGCTCGTGCAGGAAATCAAGATTGGCCGGGGCGACGACCCCGACCGCTCCTCGATGCGCAACCCGTTGCTCGCGCCCGTCGGCGACCACCAGATCATTCCGACCGCCGGTTGCGGCTCGGCCGGCTGCGGCAGCATTCCCATGCCCGCGACCCAGCCCGCACGCGCGCCGTTTCAGACGCTCGCGAAATTCGACTCCGAATTCCGCGCCGGTCTCGGCTACCACCAGCCCTCGAGCGCGCTCGCCTCGGTCGGCGTCATGGGCTCCGGCTCCGGCGCCACGCAGTCCAAATACGTCGCGCGCCGCGAGACCCCTGTTTACATCGCCGAAAACTGCACCCAGTGCATGGAGTGCATCACCGCCTGCCCGGACACCGCGTTGCCCAACACCGCGCAGGACGTCTCCACCGTGCTCAAGACCGCGGTCAACAACTACGTCACCGACCGCGACGAGCGCCTGAAATTCGGCGCCGAGCTCCCCGGCCTCGAGTCTCGCGCCCGTGCGAAAATGAACGAGGCGGTGAAGACCAAGGCCAAGCTGCCGTTCAAGGACATCATCCGCGACGAGGTCAACGCGCTCGTCACCGTCTCGGCCCGGACCAAGGACGAGTTCAACAACATCATCGGCAAACTCCCGCTCTCCTACGGCAACGTCCCTGCGATCTTCCGCTCGCTCGAGGCCAAGACGCCCGGCGCCGGCGGCCTGTTCTCCATCTTCGTCTCCGACCTCTGCAAGGGCTGCGGCGAATGCGTGCAGGTCTGCGGCGACCACGACGCGTTGCGCATGACGCGCGAGACCGAGGACCTCAACGCCGAGCTCACCACGGCGCAGGTCTTCTCGCGCCTCCTGCCCGACACCCCGCAGAAGTTCCTCGGCCTCTACAACGACGGCGACGCCGCCGGCTCGCGCGAGGCCGCGCTCCGCAATCACCTCATGGTGCGCCGCAACTACGAAGCGCTCGTCTCCGGCGACGGCGCGTGCGCCGGCTGCGGCGAAAAGAGCATCCTGCGCTCCGCCGCCAGCGTGACCGAGGCCTACATGCGCCCGCTCTATCACAAGAAAGCCGACCGGCTCCGGGCGAAAGCCGACCGCCTCGAAAAGGAGGGCGTCGAAAAACTCGCCGCGCTCCGGGCCCGCAGCGAAACCGAGTACCAGCTCTTCCGCAAAACTTACGCCCACGTCATCATCAACCTCGGGGGCGAGGACGACGCCGACACCGCCAGGCGCATCGAGAACTACGAGGCGAAGCACGGCGGCATCACCGACGCGCTGCTCATCGGCGGGATGGTCGCGGTGCTGCGGCAGGACGCGTTCAACCACAAGGATCTCCAGTCGATCGACGGCCGCCGCGCGAACGGCATGTCCGTGATGATGATGGGCGCCAGCACCGGCTGTAACACCGTCTACGGCTCCACGCCCCCCGGCAACCCGCACCCCTACCCGTGGATGAACTCGCTCTTCCAGGATGGCGCGACGATCTCCTGGCTCATGGCCGAGTCGGTCATCATCGAGCACGCGCGCCACTCCGTCGTGCCCGAGCGCCTGGCCGACGCGCTGCTCGACCGCACGGCAAATGTCGCGACCGAGGCCGATTATTTCACGCTGACGCATCTCGACGACGCACTGATGACCGAGCAGGAAATCCGCGAGCTCCCGAAGATCTGGGTCGTCGGCGGCGACGGCGCGCTGGGCGACATCGGCTTCCAGAACGTCTCGAAGGTCATCCTGCAAAACCGTCCGAACGTGAAGATGCTCATGCTCGACACGCAGGTGTACTCGAACACGGGCGGCCAGAACTCAGACTCGTCGACGATGCTCGGCGGCTACGACATGAACCATTTCGGCGTCGCCTCGCAGGGCAAACTGATCGAGAAGAAAAACGTCGCCGAGGCCTTCACCAGCGGCCACGGCTCGCCGTTCGTCGCGCAGGTGTCGATGGCCAACGCGGCGAAGCTCTACAAGGCGATGCTCGACGGCCTCGAGTACCGCGGCACCGCCTTCTTCCAGGCCTACACGACCTGCCAGCCCGAGCACGGCGTGGGCGACAACATGAGCGCCGATCAGGCAAAGATGGTGCGCGACGCCCGCGGCATGCCGGAGTTCGTCTTCAATCCGCGCCGCGGCGAGACCTCGCAGGAGGCCTTCGATCTCAAGGGCAACCCGAGCATCGATCGCGACTGGTGGCGCACGAAATACTCGACCACGGGCGAGGACTACAATTTCGGGGTCGGCCACTGGGCGATCACCGAGGGGCGATTCCGCAAGCACGTGAAGGCGATCAAGGAGGAGGACACCGCGAAGCTGACGCTGATGGACGACCAGTTGTGCTTCATCACGCAGGACGATGTCATTCACCGCCGGGTGTTCGATCCGCAGCACCGCAGCTTCGTCCCGAACTTCGGCTGCTACATCAAGGCGGAGGAGCACGGGAAAATGCGTTATTACGCCGTGTCGCGCCAGATGGTGCTCTTCGCGGTCGAGCGCCGCAAAGCCTGGCGCATGCTGCAGAGCAAGGCCGGGGTGGTGAACAAGGACTACGCCGCGCAAAGGGCCTTCCTGGCGAAACTCGACAAGGGCGAGATCCCGCTGGCGGATGCGAAGTCGCGCGTGAGGGAGCTCATCGCCGCGGAGCTTGCGGCGGTAAAGTAGCGCGGTGCTTCAGCCCGCGGCTCGGGCAAGCTCCAAACTCCAAGGACCAAGCTCCATTGAAACTCCAAGCTTCCAAGCTCCAAGTTCCGCGCCCACCCGTGCAGATCTGAAGCGTGGTGATTCACTGGAGCTTGGAGGTTAAAGCTTGGTGCCTACTTGGAGGTTGGAGGTTGGAGGTTGGAGGTTGGAGGTTGGAGGTTGGAGGTTGGAGGTTGGAGGTTGGAGGTTGGAGGTTGGAGCTT
>JACQWL010000327.1 GCA_016209255.1 Verrucomicrobiota bacterium | reverse complement strand
TCCCTTCCTCTGTTCCTTCCCCGCGCACTTCATGGTCGGCATGAAGGGCACACTGATTTCGAAGTGACCCGGGCGACCCCATTTTTGCGAACACTGCCCCCCTTCGCCGTTGGCGGCGGCGCGGCAGCCTTCGCGTAGGGCGAAGGCTGGGGTGGCATTTCGTCAGAGGCGTTTCTTGGCGAATGCCCGGCCTGATGGACTCTTTAAGTATCGCTCCAACTTCAATGCCTGTATCTCGTCGCTCAGAGCGATTGCCGTCTTGATTCGCCACGGTCGAAACGAAGCAGTGTAATCGCATTCTCCGCGATTGTGCTCGCGAAGGCGCGTCTTGAGGTCGTCGGTATGTCCGACGTAAAAGCGCCCGGAGTCGCGTTCCGATTGCAGGATATAGATGTAGTGAAATTTCACTGGCCTGCCGAGCCGTAGCCGGCGACCCCATTTTCGCAAGCACTGCCCGCCTTCGCCGTTGGCTTCGGCGCGGCAGCCTTCGCGTGGGGCGATGGCTGGGGCGGCCAACGGGACTCGAACCCGCGACCCCAAGATCCACAATCTTGTGCTCTAACCAACTGAGCTATGACCGCCGTAAAATGAGGAGCGCGGAATGTCGCCAGCGCGTCTGGCGCTGTCAATCCCTTTGGCCGGTCATTGTGAGCGCCCGTGAACGCCGCGATTTACCCAGGGTGAGGTTCGCCGCCGGTGGCGGTCGCGAGGACCCAAATAACCGGTCCTGCTTGCCCTTGCCACCCGCCCGCGGGATCGCTCCAATCGGCGCCGCCTTATGCCGCGCCTGCGACTCGTCACGTTTAACATCGCGCACGGTCGCGGCCTGAACCCGATCCAGGGCACGACGACGCAGCGCAAGCTGCGATCCAATCTCCGCCGGATCGCCGGGCTTCTCGATCGCCTCGCACCCGACATCGTGGCGCTGCAGGAGATTGACGAGCGTTCCCGCTGGGCGGGCAACTTCGACCATCTCGACTACCTGCGCGTGCACGCCCAGTTTCCGCACACGGTGTTTGGCATCAACAATCGCCGGACCGGGCTGCTCAATCTCAGCTACGGCAACGCGGTCCTTTCGCGCCACGCCATTCGCGCGGCCGAGACGATCGTCTTCGGTCAGCGCCGGCTCGGCGAAAAGGGGTTCCTCTACGTGGAACTCGACGTGAACGGGCGGTGCCTGCCCCTCGTGAACCTCCACCTTCACTCCAGCTCGCGCGCGCTTCGGCTGGTGCAGTTGGAACGGCTGCTGGCCTGGCTGCGGGAGAAGCACCGTTTGCACGCGTCAAACTGGGCCGTGCCGCCGATCATCTGCGGCGACTTCAACAATCCCGGGACACGGGACGACGCGACGGCATCGCTGCTCAGCCACCTCTCGGACTATTGCGACTATGCGTTGCACCCGATCACGGGGCCAACGTTTCCGTCGCCCCTGCCGCGGCGCGCCCTCGATTTTGTTTTCATCCCGGCCGGCTGCGCCGTGACCCGTTGCGAGATCGTGCGCTCGATGCTTTCCGACCATCGACCGGTGGTGGTGGAGTTCGATTTTTAGTGTCCAATGCCGCGGTTTGCGGCCAAGTTCACCGTTCCATGCCCCGCATCGCCCAAGCGTTTGCCCGCGCCCGAGCCGAGAACCGTGCCGCCTTTGTGGCGTACCTTTGCGCGGGCGACCCGGATTTCGACACTTCGCTGGCGGCGTGCCGGGCCCTGCTGGCAAGCGGGGTCGATCTGCTTGAACTCGGCGTGCCGTTTTCCGATCCGCTGGCCGACGGGCTCACCAACCAGCTCGCCGCCCAGCGCGCCCTGGAAAGCGGCATGACCGCCGCCCGGGTGTTTGAGCTGGCGCGCCGCATCCGCGAGTTCAGCGGGGCGCCGATCGTCTTTTACACCTACTACAATCTCGTGTTTGCGAACGGGGTCGCGGCGTATGTCCGCGCGGCGAAGTCGGCGGGGGTCGACGGCATCCTGACCCTGGATCTTCCTCCGGAAGAGGCGGACGAAGTCACGGCCGCAGGTGGCGCGCACGGCGTCGACACGGTGTTCATCATCGCCCCGACGACGCCCGATGCGCGCATTGCGAGAATCGCCGCCGCGACAACGGGGTTCCTGTATTACGTTTCGCGCGAGGGCGTGACCGGCGTGCGGGATCAGGTGGCCGGCAACATTCCCGAGGCCATGGCCCGGATTCGCGCACACACGCAGCTGCCGGTCGCGGTTGGCTTCGGCATCGGCACGCGGGCGCAGGTGACGCAGGTCGCGGCGCACGCCGATGGGGTCGTGGTGGGCAGCGCGCTGGTGAACTGTGTTCGTGACCACCTCGCGGACCGGGCGCAGATCGCGCCGGCGCTTGCGCTCAGGGCCGCGGATCTCTCGGCCGGTGTGAAACGCGCCTGAACCATGGCTGCTCCCGCCCGCAAGATCCTCTTGATCGATGACGACCGGATGCAATTCCGGCTGACGCAGGCGCATTTCAAGAACTTCCGCCGCGAGCGTTATGAACTCGATTGGGCGGCGACCTACGAGGAGGGCCTCCAGAAATTGCTGCATGGGACGCATGTCGCCTGCCTGCTCGATTATCGACTCGGCGAACGCAACGGGCTGCAACTGATCCATGAGGCGGTAGCACGCGGCTGTCGCACGCCGATCGTCTTTCTCACAGCCGAGACCGCGGAGCGCGTCGATATCGAGGCGATGAATGCGGGCGCGCTCGACTATCTCGTGAAGGGGGAGATTACGCCGCGGATGATTGAGCGATCGTTGCGTTATGCGTTGAAGCTCGGCGAGACGCTGGAGGCCTTGCGCCGGCTCGCGACGCGCGACCAGCTCACCGGGTTGTTGAACCGCCGTGAGTTCGAGCGCATCCTGCCCGACGAAGAGGAGCGGGCGCGCCGTTTCGGGCACCCGCTGGCGCTGGTGATGTTCGACATCGACCATTTCAAACTGGTCAACGACACCCATGGGCATCCGGCGGGTGACGTCGTGCTGCGGGAAGTGGCCCGCCGCGTTGCGGCGGAGGTGCGGACCGTTGACCGCGTGGTGCGCTTCGGCGGCGAAGAGCTGGTGCTGATCCTCGTGCAGACGGATCGGCCGGGCGCGCTGAACGTGGCGCGGCGGGTGTGCGCCATGGTCGCACGGAAGCCGATCGGGGTGGGCGAAAGCGTGGCGCTGCATGTGACGGTGAGCGCCGGCGTGGGCGTTTTCCCGGATGACGCGGATTCCGGCCTCGCACTCCTGAATGCCGCCGACAGAGCGCTCTACGCCGCAAAGGCGCGGGGTCGGAATCGCGCGGTGGCATTCACGGAGCTGTGACCGCCTGCGGGGCAAGGACGCGCAGGCTGCGCGGGCGGACGTTGATTTCCAACCGGGCCGCGGCGTCGCGCGGTTCGCCGTCCGTGTGGATGGTGCCGGGCGCGGCGCGTTCGATGACGAAGCGCGCGCTGCGCCGACGCGTGATGCCGGTTGCGCGGCCGAATGAACCGAAGGCGAGGCGCGTGACGAGACCGAGGGCGCCGAAAAATCCAACGGGTGGAATCGCGACGAGATCGAACATCCCGTCATCCACGGAGGCGTCGGGAGCAGTGATGGCGTTGTTGCCGAGCTGGGGGGAGTTTTGCACGGCGAGGGAAAAGGCGGCGAGGGTGGTGCGACCGCCATCGTGATGAACGGTGAGCGGTTCGGCGCGGTGGGAGAAAAAGAGCGGCAGTCCCGCCCGGAAGTAACCCGGGAGTCCGCGGCGGGCGAAGCCGGCAAAGCGCCGCGCAATTTCCGCCTCGAAACCGAGGCCCATCGCGTTGAAAAAAGGAAGGCCGTTGACCTCGCCGGTATCGATCAGGCGCGGCCGGCCATCGGCTAAAATTTGGAGCGCCTGCGGCGCGCGGCGCGAAAGCCCAAGGTGAAGAGCGAGACCGTCACCCGAGCCGCAGGGCACGAAGCCGAGGATCGCGTTGGTGCCGGTGAGCGCGCAGGCAATCTCGTTCATTGTGCCGTCGCCCCCGACCGCGACAACGAGGTCACAGCCGTCGGCGACCGCGTGGGTGGCGAGTTCGAAGGCGTGGCGGGGGCGTTCCGTCAGCACGATGCCGGCGCCGCGTGGCGCCGCGAACGCGCGCACCTCGGCGAGCACGCGGGCGGCGCGGCCGGAGTGAAGGTTGACGATGAAGCGGGTTTTCAGTGGTGTGCCGGGACAGAGGACAACGCAGAGCCGGGCGGAAGGAAACCTCGGATTTCTGCGCTCCCTCCATTGCCTTCGGCCAATTTTGCGGATTTGGCTGGGCGGGTATGAAACCTGTCCTGCACGTGCTCACCGGGCCGACCGCGGTGGGCAAGACCGAGTGGGCCTTGCGGTGGGCGGAGCAGCGCGGCGCGGAAATTGTTTCGTGCGACTCGCTGCTGTTTTATCGTGGCATGGATATCGGCACCGCAAAACCTACGTGGGCGCAGCGGACACGGGTGCCGCACCATCTGATCGACATCCGAGAAGTGACGGCGCCGATGGACGTCACGGATTACGTGTCGCTGGCGCGGGCGGCGGTGGACGAAATCGCCGGGCGTGGGCGCGCCGTGCTCGCGATCGGGGGGAGCGGTTTTTATTTGAAAGTTTTTTTCGCTCCGGTCGCCGATACGATCCGCATTCCGCCGGCGGTGCGCGACGAGGTGGCGCGTCTGTCGCCGGCCGGAGCAGTGGAGCGCCTGCGCGGCTTGAACCCGAGAGGATTGGGCGCGCTGGATACGGCGAATCCACGGCGGGTGGCCCGTGCGCTGGAGCGATGCCTCGTAGCGGGAAAGGGGTACCTGGAACTTGCCGGCGAGTTCGCGCGCCAGCCCTCGCCGTTTGCCGATTTCCGGGT
>JACQWL010000342.1 GCA_016209255.1 Verrucomicrobiota bacterium | reverse complement strand
GCGTCGGCAAGCGACGACCCAACATCCCGACTGAACCGTTACGGCACGGACATGCTCGCCGCGCGGAGATATTTGTTAAGCCGGAGTAAACGTTAGGGATTTTTCCGCCCAAGTCGGGTAAGGTCCCCCGCATCCCGCCCTTTGCCCCGATGAAAGTCACCTACCCGCTGTCGCTCAAAGTGTCGGTCTGGTTGCTGCTCAACCTGCTGCTACTCGCCGCGCTCAGCATCGGGTTTTTCGTTGTGCAGGGCGGCCTGGGTTGGGATGCCCTTGTCGCCGGGCCCGGCGGCGATCGCGCGCAAGCCACGGCCAATATTGTCGCCGGCGAGGCGGCCGCCGCCACCGCCGAGAAGCGCCAGGAAGTGCTCGCCCGCTTCGGCGCCGCATATGGCGTCGAGTTTTTCCTGCTGCGCATGAACGACCCGCCGGCCGCCGCCCCGGCTGCGCTGCTGCCCGCCGAGGTGCGCGCCCGGATCGAGTTTCGACCGCCTTGGATAGGATCGGGCGGTTTCGGCGCGCGCGGTGAAGGAGGATCTTTGCGCGGCAAGGAGGGTCTGGCCCGCGGGGATTCACGGCGGCTTCAATCGGGCGAGATCGATGCTTCTTCCGGCCGCGATGTGAATGAAAAGGGGCGGCGCCAGCCGCCGGACCTCGGGCGCGGCGGACCTCCGTTCGATCCGATCCGCGAACGCGGCCGCTTTGTGGTGCGCGCCGGCTCGCCGGTCAGTTACTGGGTGGGCGTGCGCGTGCCCTTCGCTGCGCCGGAACGGGGACGTTTCCAGCCGCCCGCGATGCTCGTCGCCCGCGTCGGCTCGCTTTGGTCCTTGCTGCATTTTCTGGATCACCAGTCATGGCTGCTGGCGGGCACAGGCGTGCTGGTGCTCTCCATCCTCTTCTGGCTGCCGCTCCTGAGCGGCATCACCCGTGCGCTCGCCCAGCTGACCGCCGCCACCGAGAGGATCGCCGATGGCCGCTTCGACACCCGGGTCCCGGCCACCCGGCGCGACGAGCTCGGCAAACTGGGGGAATCCGTCAACCGCATGGCCGGGCGCCTCGACGCGCACATGAGCGGCCAGAAACGTTTTCTCGGCGATGTCGCGCACGAGCTGTGTTCACCGCTCGCGCGGCTGCAAATGGCCACCGGCATCCTGGCCGACCGCGCGCCCGCCGGGCTGCGCGAGACGGTGGCCGACGTCCGTGATGAGGTGCAGCAGATGAGCACACTCGTGAATCAACTCCTCGCCTTCACCAAGGCCGGCCTGCAGCGACGCGACGTCGCGCTGACCCGAATTCAACTCATGCCGCTCGTGCGCGACGTCCTCGCCCGCGAAACCGCCACGGAGCGCGTCACGCTGGACATTCCCAGCGACCTCCACGGCCTCGCCGAGGTCGAACTGCTGTCCCGTGCCCTCGCCAACCTGGTGCGCAACGCCGTCCGCTATGCGGGCGAAGCCGCACCGATCGTGGTGAGTGGCCGCCGCGAAGGCGCCCGCGTCATCATCGCCGTGGACGACGACGGTCCCGGCGTGCCGGCCGAGGCGCTCGACCGGCTGGGCGAGCCGTTCTTCCGTCCGGAGGCCGCACGCACGCGCGAACTCGGCGGTGTCGGTCTCGGCCTCGCGATTGTCCGCAGCAGCATCGCGGCGTGCGGTGGCGAAGTGCGTTTTGCGAATCGCACGCCCCGCGGCTTTCGCGCCGAACTCCTCTTCGCCGCGGCGTGATGGTCCGCGCTTCAGTCGAGACGGATTTGATCGCCCGGGAGGTAGGAGCCTGCTGCCACTGGCAACCGGAAGTTCAGGGGCGGCTCAGCGGCTTCCCGCCGAAGCCTCACTGGCCTCATCTTTACACGGGCTTAACAATTTCCCCGTCCGGAGACACGAAGCCCTAACAGAATCCAGGGATGATGGCGCCATCGTCCCATCCAACCACCCGTCGCCAAGACACCGCGCGCGATCGCGACGTTTCACATTCTCTCCCGCTCATGATCCAACCGAACTCCGACCAGTTATCCACCGCCGCTTTGTCACCCGTAACCGTGAGCCCGGCAGCCCGGTACGGCGGCGCCAAGGCGGCGGCGGGGTTGACACCAGCCGAGCGCACCGAACTCGCCACGCTCGTCGTCCGCGCGCTGGCGGGCGATTCGCCGGCCCAATCCGAGCTGGTGCGGAAATACAGGCGCCGGATCTCCGGCCAGGTTCGCCTGATCATCCGCCAGCCCGACGACGTCGAGGATGTCGTCCAGATCGTGTTCACCAAAATGTTTCGCCGCCTCGCGCGATTGCGCGACCCGGGTTCGTTTGAGTCGTGGCTTTTCCGGCTGTCGCGCAACACGGCCCTCGATTTCATCCGCCGCCGCCGGTGCCGCCCGGTGACCGTGCCCGCCGAAAACGATTTTTTCGAGATCCCCGATCCCGCCAACCCGAACTCGACGAACGAAATCCTGGACGCCCTCCGGGCCGCGCTCGCGCAGGTGAGCCCGAAGGATCGCGAGCTCGTCACTCTTTTTGTCCAGGGCAACAGCTACCACAGCCTCGCGGCGCGCCACGGACTCACGCTGGGCGCGGTCAAGGCCCGGCTGCACCGGATCCGCCCGCATCTGCGCACGTTTGTCGGCGAAGCAACCGAGACGCGCCTCGCCGGCGCCGATCGCTGGGGCACCGCGGCCGGCGCCTGCGTCGCGGCGTGAGGGTGCGGGTGCAGCGGCAAACTCCGCTCCTGATTTCATTCGCAATGGGTCTGATGCCCCGGAGCCTGCTCCGGGGATTCTTGCTTCCCGCGTGGCGCCGCCCGGCTTTACACGAGCGTAACAATTTTCCGCTTACGCGACATCAAAGCCAAACATTGGTGGCGTCTAATCGCTCACGTTCACTCGCGCTTCCGTTTTCTCCGCTGTCCCGTCGGGCGGCGGCGGTCGCCAGGGTGAATCATACTTCAATGAATAATTGCCCTCGCCTCCTCGCAGTCGGATTCCCACTCGCACTGGCCTTCGGTCTCACCGTCGTGCTGCCGGCGCTGCTGGCCATCGCAGCGTCCGCCCAAACCCCCGGCGATTCGCCGCGCGGTCGCGGTCCCGGCGGTCCCGGTGGCCCCGGCGGTCCCGGTTGGCATGGCCGCGGCCCCCTGCACCCCATTGTTCGCATCCTCGACGCTGACCGGGATCGTGAAATCTCCGCCACCGAGCTCGCCAACGCGCCCTCGCAAATCAAGGCGCTCGACGTAAACGGCGACGGCACGGTGGCCGCCGATGAACTCCGCCCGGCGCGGGCCGCCGGCGCGCCGACGCCGCCGGCCGATCGCCCCGCACCGCCCGCGGACGGCAATCATCCGCGTCCGTTCGATCCGATCCTCCTCGCGCTCGACGCCGACAAGGACGGCGACCTCTCCGCCGCCGAGATCGCCAACGCCACGAAGAGCCTGCAAGCCCTCGACCTCGATGGCGACGGCAAGCTCACGCCCGATGAGTTCCGGCCGCTGCCGCCCGAAGGCATGCCCGCGCGCGGAGGCATGCGCCACCGCGACGGCAATCTCCCTGCGCCCACCCGCTAACCCGCATTTTTCACACTCTGGTTGGTTTTCACGCTTGGCCGACGATGGACG